>JAISAZ010000073.1 GCA_031266435.1 Accumulibacter sp. | reverse complement strand
CCCGTTCCTCGCGGGTTTTGAGTTTGTCGAGCAGGGTACAAAAATGAAACCACGGCAATTGTGCAGCAGCTTGCTGCACAAATTCCGCCTCCGGCCACGCTTCGGCAAAAGCCCGCATGTATTTGAGATTACGCGCGGAAAACCCTTTCATGTCCGGGAATGCTTCGCGCAAGTCGCGCGCCAGACGTTCGATCACCTTGCTGCCCCAGCCTTGCTCGGACTGGCGTTGGAGGATGTCGCGGCCTATCTGCCAGTAGATATGGATCAGTTCGGCATTGACCGCCAGTGCCGCGCGTTGGCGGGCGGCGGTGATGCGGCGCTTGATATCCGCCAGCCACGGGGCGTAATCGCCAAGAATCATGCCATGAACGACAGGTTTCTCGTTCATGACGCATCTTCCTCGGCAACATTACCAAACAGGTCGGGCGTTCGTGTATTTTTCATGGTTTTTCTTTCTGCCGGATTCCGCCTCTCTCCGGGTTGCCGCGATGGGAGAGGAGAATTGATGAATCCACACCCGTTTCCTGGATCGAGGCGAGGCAAGCTTCGAGGACGCGCGCGGGTTCGAGCAGGTTCAGGCAGTCGAGATGTCCGAGTGGGCATTGGCGGCGAAAGCACGGCGCGCAGGGCAGGTCGAGGCTGAGGATGCGCGCCTTTTTCGAGAGCGGCGGCGTAAACGTCGGCGACGAAGAGCCGTAAAGCGCGACGAGCGGACGGTCGAGTGCGGCGGCGACGTGCATCAGCCCGGAGTCGTTGCAGACGACGAGCGTGGACGCCGCGATCACGTCGATGGCTTGCGTCAGCGTGGTTTTTCCGCAGAGCTTGAGCGGAGGGGGGTGCCCGCTCGACGCGACGATTTCGTCGCCTGTCGCCGCGTCCTTTGCCGAACCGAGCAGGCAGACCGTAAAGCCTCGGCGCGTGAATTCGGAGGCGAGCGCGGCGTAATGACGCGCGGGCCAGCGTTTCGCCGGACCGTATTCGGCGCCGGGGCAGAATACGACGTATTTTTTTCCCTGGAGCGCAAAGGCTTCGAGCGCGGCGGCCTGTTCTTCGGGTGTTGAAGAGAGCTTCGGTTCCGGCAGCGGACGCAGAAAAGGCGCGCCGGGTGGCTCGGCGAGTTGCGCGAAGCGTTCGACCATTCGCGGGTGCGTGGCTTCGTCGAGGACGTGACGGCGGTTGATGAGTCCAAAGCGCGCTTCGCCCGTAAAGCCCACGCGTTCGGGGATTCCCGCGAAAAACGGGATCAGCGCGGATTTCAGCGAATTCGGGAGCACGACGGCGCGCCGGGTACGCGTGTCGACGAGGCTTCGCGCGAGGCGCCAGCGCGCGGCGAGGGCGAGTTTGCCGTGCGCGAAGGGATTGATGAGGATACGATCGACTTCGGGAATGCGCGCGAGGAGGGGCGCGACCCACGGCGGCGCGAAGGCGTCGAGCGCGTAGTCGGCCTCGTGCAGGCGCATCAGCAGGGGATGCGCCATCAGCGCGTCGCCGATCCACGACGGCATGACGACGAGGCAACGCGGCGTATCCGCCGTCGTCGTCAGGGGGGCGTCGGCGGCGGATTCCGGAGGCGTTTCCACGCGAGGCATTCGCCTTCGTCGCCGCGCGCCGCGCTTTTGTTTAGTCCCCGACGAAGGTGAGCCAGTCCTGGTAGGCCGGAAGCCGCCCGTTGACGCAGTCGAAGAAGAGGTTTTGCAGACGCGTCGTGACCGGGCCGCGTCGGCCTTCGCCGATCTGCCGGTTGTCGAGTTCGCAAATCGGCGTGATTTCGGCTGCGGTTCCGGTGAAAAACGCCTCGTCGGCGCAATACACTTCGTCGCGCGTGATGCGTTTCTGAATCACGGGAACGCCGAGTTCGGCGGCGAGCGTGAGTACCGAGCTGCGCGTGATGCCTTCGAGGCAGGAGGTCAATTCGGGCGTATAGAGTTTGTTTTTCTTGACGATGAAGACGTTTTCGCCGGCGCCTTCGGCGACGTAGCCGTCGACGTCGAGGAGCAGGGCTTCGTCGTAGCCGTCGTGCGCGACCTCCTGGTGCGCGAGGATCGAGTTGGCGTAGGTGCTGACCGACTTCGCGCGGCACATATTGACGTTGACGTGGTGGCGCGTGAACGACGAGGTCTTGACGCGAATGCCTTTTTCGAGGGCTTCGGGTCCGAGGTAGGCGCCCCAGAACCACGCGGCGATGGCGACGTGGACGCTACACGCGGACGTGGCGATGCCGAGGGCTTCCGAACCGTAGAAGATGATCGGGCGGATGTAGCACGATTCGAGTTTGTTGGCGCGAACGACTTCCTTGTGCGCTTCGAGCAGGACATCGCGTTCGAACGGGACTTTCATCTGAAAGATATGCGCGGAATCGAGGAGGCGATCCATGTGCTCGCGCAGACGGAAAACGGCGACGCCCCGGTCGGCCTTATACGTGCGTATACCCTCGAAAACGCCCATCCCGTAGTGCAGGGTGTGGGTCAATACATGCGTTGTCGCTTCACGCCAGGGCACGAGTTTGCCGTCGTACCAGATGAAGCCGTCACGGTCCGCCATAGACATGGTTTTTTCTCCAATTTTCCCGAAGTGAAACCAGAATTTTAGCCGATTTCTCATCAGGAAACAGGAAACAGGAGACAGGAAACAGATGAAAAGCGATCGGTGTTTGGTTGCTTTATCTTCGGAGGCGAAGCCGCCGCTAACTTTTCTGTCTCCTGACATATGTTTCCTGTCTCCTGAAGACAAAAAAAGCGCTATCCTGTTGGACTTCTGGAAAAATTTTCCGATTCATTGAAAGGGGAAGCGATGAAAGAGATTTTTGAAAGAACGAGCGTTCGCCGTTTTACCGGCGAGGCTGTCCCGAAAGACGCCGTCCGAAAGCTTTTGGAGGCGGCGATGCAGGCGCCTTCGGCGGGCAACCAGCAGCCGTGGGAATTCATCGTCGTCGAGGATGCGGAGCATCGGAGGGCGCTCGCCGGCGTCAGTCCCTACGCGACGCCGCTCGTCGGCGCGCCGCTCGGCATCGTCGTCCTGCTCAAGGGCGATGCGCTACGTTTCCCGGAGTGCTGGCGGCAGGATTTGAGCGCGTGTACGGAGAACCTTCTGCTCGAAGCCGTGCACCTAGGGCTTGGCGCGGTCTGGCTCGCCATCGCGGATTTTCCTAGCCGCATCGCCGCCGCGAAAAAGCTCTTCAATCTTCCCGAACACGTCTCAGCGTTCGCGGCGATCGCGGTCGGTTATCCGGTCGAGAAAAAAAAGGCGACGCTACGCTTCGACGAGTCGCGTGTTCATTATGAGACTTATCCTTGATCACGTGAAGCCGGGGGTGGGTATCGAGGAGCGCGACCGATGAAACGAACGGTCGTCGTCGGCCTGTCGGGCGGCGTCGATTCGGCCGTCGCCGCGTTGTTGCTGAAGCGGCAGGGTTGGCGCGTGGTCGGCGTTTTCATGAAAAACTGGGAAGACGACGACGATGATGAGCATTGTTCGTCGCGCGAAGACCTCGTCGACGCGATGAGCGTCGCCGACCGGATCGGAATCGACATCGAAGCCGTGAATTTCGCGCACGAGTACAAGGAGCGGGTTTTCGCGCGTTTCCTCGCGGAATACCGCGCGGGCGGGACGCCCAACCCCGACGTTTTCTGCAACTCCGAGATCAAGTTCAAATCCTTCCTCGACCACGCGCTCCGGATGGGCGCGGACAAGATCGCCACCGGCCATTACGCCGGCGTGCGCGAATTCGACGGGGGGTTCCAGTTGCTGAAGGCCGAGGACGGGACGAAGGATCAGACGTATTTTCTGCATCGCCTGAATCAGGACCAACTCTCGAAGACGCTTTTCCCTCTCGCCGGTCTGTACAAGCGCGAAGTGCGCGCGATCGCCGAGGCGGAGGGTCTGCACGTCGCGCTCAAAAAGGATTCGACCGGAATCTGCTTCATCGGCGAGCGTCCGTTCAAGGAATTTCTGATGCGCTACCTGCCGCCGAAAAAAGGCGAGATTCGTTCGCTCGACGACGGGCGTGTCCTCGGAGAGCACGACGGTCTGGCGTTCCACACGCTGGGGCAGCGCAAGGGCCTTCTGATCGGCGGCGTGAAGGGCGGAAAGACGAAGCATGGCTCGGCGAACGACCACGAAGCCTGGTTCGTCGCGGAGAAGGACATCGAGCGGAATATCCTTTACGTCGTTCAGGGGCGCGAACACCGCGCGCTCTTTTCCGAGCGCCTCGTCGCGGGAGAGCTTTCCTGGGTTTCCGGGAAAACGCCGGCGACGCACCGGGTTTTTTCGGCGAAGACGCGCTACCGCCAAGCGGACGCACCCTGCGAGGTCGAGAGTGTCGAGGGCGACCGAATCGACGTGCGCTTCGCGTCACCGCAATGGGCCGTGACGCCGGGTCAGTCGGTCGTCGTCTACGAGGGGCGCGTTTGTTTGGGGGGAGGGATTATTCGAGGGCGCCCAGAGGTCGCGGACGACCGCTGAGACGCCGACGATGCGTCAAAATCACGCGTCGGCGGGCGGAAGGGTCGCGGCGAAGGCCTCGCGCTTCATCAGGCGGTCGTAGAGCTGCGCGAGGTTGGGGTAATCTTCGCCCCAGGCGATTTCGGAAAAACGGAAGACGAGGTAGCCGAGCGCGCAACCCGTCGCAACGTCGGCGAGCGAATAGTGCGTCCCGTTGCACCATTTGTTCTCGGCGCCCAGCAGATTGGACATGTATTTGAGCGAGCGCAGGATCTTTTCTTTCTGGCGCGCGACCCATTCCTCGCTCTGTTGCGCCGCCGGACGCTTCTTTTCGACAAAAATGGCCGCCGCCGCGTCGCAGATGCCGTCGGCGAGCGCGCACCAGCATTTGGTTTCGGCGCGTTCCCGGTTGGAGTCAGGCATCAGCTTGTTGTTCGGCGCGATACTGTCGATGTATTCGACGATCACGCGCGAATCGAAAAGCACGGTCGAGTCGTCGAGAATCAGCACCGGCACCTTGCCGAGCGGATTGAAGTCTGGAACCGTCGTCCCCGCGTCCCAAGGGGATTGCACTTCAAAATCGCAGTCGATTTTCTTTTCGGCCAGCACGATGCACACTTTGCGCACGTAAGGGCTGGTCCGTGATCCGATAAGTTTCATCAAAAACTAACTCCGGTAGAAAACCTCCCCCTCCAGGGGGATAATCGAGCACGAGAGACGCGAAATTCCATTTTTATTCCGTGCCAACGCCGCTTTGCCGACCACCGACACGGCGGTTCGGTCAAGCTTGCACGAACGATTCATGAACGGAACAAACACTCCCGTGCTGTTTTTTCGCCCTATCGAGGGCGTGGATCGAAATCATTGGATGGAAAGTTGTTTCTATTGATTATAACAAATCGCTCCCCCGACTCCCGGAAAAAATCCGCATCGAAAAAATCCACATGAAAACCCCTCCGTTTTTTTGCGTCCGACTGTATCATTGCGGCGAAGCCGCGCGTCGGCCCTTGGCGACCCTTGAAGCATCGTCCCAAGGGGAAATCCCGGCGCCGATATGGTGCGGACAATACACCATATATTGAAACAGTTTATGTAAGTTTTTTGTCGATATACGCATTTCAAGAGGTTTTTGTTTATGTCAATGTTTGATTCCCTTGACGCGCTTTCACCGCTCGACGGGCGCTACGCGCAAAAAATGGACGCGCTGCGCGTCGTCTTCTCCGAATCGGGTCTGATGCGTTACCGCCTGCGGGTCGAGGTCGAGTGGCTCAAAGCCCTGGCGGGCGACCCCGCCCTGACCGGGATCGCGCCTTTTTCTCCCGGTGCGCGGGCTTACCTCGACGCGCTGGTCGAAAATTTCGGGATCGAAGGCGCGCGTCAAATCAAGGATAACGAAGCCCGCACCAACCACGACGTGAAAGCGCTGGAATACTGGATACGCGACGCGCTGGAGCAACCCGAAGCGGCGGCAGAGTTCGGCGGAGTCAGTGAAGCCGCGCGCGTCTCGGGCTTCATCCACTTCGCCTGCACGTCCGAGGACGTCAACAACCTTTCGCACGCGCTGATGCTCAAAGAGGCGCGCGACGAAATCCTGCTCCCCGCATTCGACCGCGTCGTTTCGCGCCTTCGGGAACTCGCCCACCTCCACGCCGAATTGCCGATGATGGCGCGAACGCACGGGCAGCCGGCGACGCCGACGACGCTCGGCAAGGAAATCGCCAATGTCGTCTACCGCCTCGAACGCGCGCGCGCACGAATCGCCGGCGTCGCGCTGAGCGCGAAGATCAACGGCGCGACGGGTAATTACAACGCGCACCTCGCGGCCTACCCGGACTACGATTGGGAAGCCTTCGCGCGGCGTTTCGTCGAAAAATTCGGTCTGGAATTCAACCCCTATACGATACAGATCGAGCCGCACGACGCGATCGCCGAACTCTTCGACGCGTTCGCGCGCGCCAACACGATCCTGATCGACCTTGCCCGCGACGTCTGGGGCTATATCTCGCTCGGTTTCTTCAAGCAGAAACTCAAAGCCGGCGAGGTCGGATCGTCGACGATGCCGCACAAGGTCAACCCCATCGATTTTGAAAATTCCGAAGGAAACCTTGGGCTTGCGAACGCGCTCCTGCGCCATTTTTCGGAAAAACTCCCGATCTCGCGCTGGCAGCGCGACCTGACCGATTCGACCGTGTTGCGGAATATGGGCGTCGCGCTCGGCTATACGCTGCTCGCCTACGAAGCGCTGCTCCGCGGCCTCGGCAAACTCGAAGCGAACCCCGCCGCGCTCCACGCCGACCTCGACGCCAACTGGGAAGTCCTCGCCGAAGCCGTCCAGACCGTCATGCGGCGCTACGGCGTCGCCAACCCCTACGAAAAGCTCAAGGAACTGACGCGCGGAAACCGCATTTCGCGCGAAGCGATGCGCGAATTCGTCGATTCGCTCGCGATTCCGCAGGAGGCCAAGGACGCCCTCCTGAAACTGACGCCGTGGGATTACACCGGCAAGGCGGCCGAACTCGCGCGGAGAATTTGATTCCATTTCCAGTCCATCCCTGGTCGACTCACCTTGCCGTACTACAGTACTGTCTGCGGTTCGTCTTCTCTGCATGAATGAACTGGAAAAGGAATGAGGCGCGGGGGTGAATGACAGGCGCGGGCATTTCGCCGCCCCGTCGTTCCGATTTACCCCGCGCTGTCGTGGCAATCCGGTGTTTCATCGCTGCTTTCTCCTGACGAAGAGTTCGATACGGCAGTATTGCGGCGCGTTGCGACAAGACGCGTCGCGTGCGAACCGGAATAAGCTGTATTTACCCTCGACGGATGGAAAAACTTCGATTTAGTCGGGCGCCGCCATCCTGAATACCTTTCCCTGCGGCACAAAGGGGAGTCTTGCGCCTTCGGGGATCAGGAAGGCGTGTTCGCGGCCATGCAGGACGAGGTGATTTTCGCACCAGCCGTCGGTGATGACGAGCAGCGGCGCTTCCTTCGGGAAATCCGTGGCTTTTTCGAGGCAGTCGATGCCCGCTTGCAAGACCGTGCCGCCCCGACCCCGGACTTTCACCGTGCCGGCGATGTCTTCCGGCTTCATATAGCCTTGGTCGTAGGCCTCGGCGTCGCAGAAAACGACGCGGGCGGCATAAACGTCGCGCGCGGCGCTGTAACTTGCGATGGCGCCCAAGGCGCCGGCGAGGAGCGCGCGTTCCATCGACCCGGACGTGTCGAGCAACACGCCGAAGGTGCGACCGTCGAGATGCGCCTGATCCAGCACCCACGCCGGACGGGGAATGTCCGGCGTTGCGGATTGCCGTCGGCTGGCGCGCGCGTACGAGCGGCGTTTTTCCAGCGGCGAGAACATTTCGTCGAACCATCGCGCGAGTTCCACGTCCCACGGGATCGGCGGATGGCTCAGGGCGCGGATTTCCTCGACCAGACCTTCCGGCAGATAGCCCCGTCCCTGCGTCTCGTGGTAGCTCAAACCCTGCCCGATGGCGCGGCGGTAAAAGGCGTCGAGGTCGACGCCGTCCTGCGCGCGGGCGCCTTCACCGGGCAGAATGTCGCCGAGTTCCACGCCGCGCAGCGTGGCGAGTTTCCGGTAGCGGCGCATGTCGGTGACGATGCGGTCATACACCGCCTCGGCGCTCGCCCCTTGGAATTGCGGATCATAAAGTGCGCTGGCAGGACGCTCGCCGACGCGCATCTCGGTGAGCCAGCCGTTGATGACGAAGTCGCAGGCGACATTCCAGAGGTAGGCGTCGCGCCAGACGTGGCGGACATCGTGCCGGAGCGCGACGTGGAGGAATTCGTGCGCCATGACGAAACGCATTTCTTCTGAAGAAAGGCCTGCCGCCGGATTGATGTAGATTTCCTGAAGCATGGCCGAGACGGCCGCGACGTGAATCTCCATGCGCTGACAGACGAGCGGGTCTTCGATGAGGCGAAAACTCGCCGCGATCGCGCCCAAAAGAGGGTAGGAGGAAATGAACCACGCCTTCGCGCGCGCGGCGGCGGAGTCGAGAGCTTCGCCCGATGGAGACAAGGGTGTGTAGCCCGCCGCCACGTTGACCGCGTTGCGCACGGCTTGCTCGACCCCCGCCGCGAAGAGCCGCGCCCAGTTGTGGGGATGGTAGCCGCCTTTTTCTCCTTCCGCCGGAAACAGCATGTCGGATTCATTGTCTCCGGCAGTGCCGAAGAGCGCCGCGCTCGTGCCGGTCACTTCCCGGATGCCCTGTTCGACAAGCCGTCGGTAGAGCCTTTCCTCGTCGTTGATGCCGCCGGGGAGGGGAATGTCGGCAATCGGCGTGGCGAAGCGCAGATCGCCGAGGAATTTTTCCACGACGAGATCGCAGGCGAGGTTCCACAACTGGGGGTGCTCGTGGACGACGAAATGCCCCATGCCCAGATGCAGGAGACAATGCGCGATCGCGCGCGCCCAAGCGGCGGGTTCGGCGCGGCGGGTGGAATGGCAGTAGAGATGACCGCCAGCCGTCACATAAACGAGGCCGTGCGCGGATTCCCGGTAATGTTTCGGGCGAAAATACGGTTTGTCTCCGCGATAAAGCGAAGCCGCACGCAGGAGCGGCGCGAAAACGGGGTGATCCTTGACCATTCCGACACCGGCGTCAAAGTTTTTCCGCGCCGGGTCTTCCTTTTTCCTGCCTTGCGACCCGCTCATTTTTTCTTTTCGGCCAGGCGCGGCAAGTCGCGTACGATCTCGACCATAAACCAGTCCGGCAGCTTGCCGCCCTCGTCGGGGGCAACGGCCATCTGCGCGATTTCCAGGCTGATGCCGGCAAGGTCCTTCATCATCGTTTTGGCGCGCAGCGAAAAAGCGAGCGTGCTGGGCGAGAGCCGGTTCTTGTCCGCAGGCAGCTCCTTGACGAGTTGTGCACGAAAGCTCTGCGCAAGGAAATAGAGCGCGTCGCGGTCTTTGGGGTCCTGCGGCCATTTCTGTTCGCCGTCGATGATCGCAGAAAGCGCGTAGCGGTTCCGAATCTGCTTTGCGAAGGCGCGAAACTGCGTGGCGTGATGCGGCGAAAGGCAGCCGAAGGTCAGAATTTCGAGTTGCGTATCGGAAATTTCCTCGCCGTGGCTTTTCAGCGCGTCCGAGAGCATATGCCACGAGCGTGGCGTGGAAAACGGCTCCTCGGTCTTGGGCGGTTGCCGCCACAGATGGTCGGGGCGCAGGCCGATGTATTCGAGAATCCAGGGGTGAATGTCGTTTTCCCCGGCCCACTCCAGCCATGCGCGGTGCGAGGCGACGAGTTCGACGTGGAACATGCGGTTGATGAGCGCAGACGACATTGGCTTGACAATGGCGTTGTCCTGCGCGCGATTGCCCGCGCCGATGACGATCGAGCCTTCCGGCAGCCGGTACTCTCCGATGCGCCGGTCATGAATCAGGCTGTAGAATGCTTTTTGCACTTCCTGCGAACACGCGTTCAGTTCGTCGAGAAACAGGCAATACGCTTCTTCCCGCGCGATGGCGCGGGGCGGGCAAAACACGCTCTTCCCATCAACGATCTGCGGCACGCCGATGATGTCCTCCGGCGCAAGCTGGCTGCCCAGGAGCGAGACGCAAGGCAGGTCGAATTCCGCCGCGAACTTTTCCACAATGGACGATTTTCCGATCCCCGGCGCACCCCAGATGAAAACAGGGCGAATCGTGGCGACATTGACAAGCACATCGAGCAACTGTGCCGGATTGACCGTAACAGGGATTTTCATTGCTTTTTCCTTTCACGTGCATCATAGTATGGCGGCACGGAGCGTCAAGATGTGTCGCGCGCGAGCTTGACGCTGGCATCGACAGCTTTCAAGAGTTCAAAAGTCGAACGGTGGATTCCCGGTCGCTTGCTTTCGCGTGGGCCGGCGATGTTCAGCGTTTTCACCTTGTGCTGCCGCAGCCATGCGATGATCTGGGCGACCGTCTCTTCGGAGACGCCGGAATCGACCGGTACGACAAGGCAGGGCTTGCCCGATTTCCCGGCATAGACTTGGGTCGCCAGCGAGCCGCCGTCGAGATCGCCCAGATTGACGATCAAGGTCGCGTCGCTGTCTATCACGTTGCGGCGGGTGCGTTGCCGGTAGCCGCCTTCGTCCATCTCGGTCAATTGGTATTTTCGGGGGATGACGCCGTCTTCTGCTATGCGCTTGTGCGGCGCCCAACCGCCGTGCGTATAGCCGTGCTTCATGGCGAAATCCAGTGCGGCGCGATCCGCACCGGTCTGTCCACCGGAAACGACGTGCTGGCAGAAGCCCGCCGGAAGCTGGTCGTCGAACGGAGGCAAGGGGAGGAGGGCGCCGGTGGCGAGAATTTCCACGCGTTCGTCGATACGATGGTTGGGATCCTCGCAGGGCTTGTCGTACACGACGCGGTACGCGTCACCGACTTCTTTCTTCAAGCGATGCGAGAGGCGCAGGCCACGCGCGTGGAAGGTGAGCCAATCCCAGCTGTCGGCGTTGAAGTTCTCGGAGTAAAACGCCGTTCGATCGAACGCGATCGCCCATTTCGTGATTTTTTTCCGAAGCGCATTGGATATCGGAATCGACTCATCCAAATAAGCGCTGTTACCGACATTCAGCCCGACGCCGATTTCGTCGGGACTATTGAGCAACCAAAGGAAGGGGGCGTCGCCGTAGTCGACCATCACGGTGAGGATGGGGATGAAAGGCGCGTTTTCAGGAGGATTCATCATTTTCTTTCCATGCAAGGCGCGAACTTATGGATCACCAGTTTTCCGCCCATTTATCCCAAAACCCTGGCTCATCGTGGTGCCTGTTTTGCATCGCCACTTCAAGCGGCAAATGGAAAAAAATAGATCCTTCGATCTTGGGCGTCATGTCGTCGTGTGCAAGAAAGCCATCGACCATTTTGTAGGTTGGGTCGTTTTCGTCAAACGGAACGTCGATATAGATTTCTCCGGCATACGATGACATAGAATTTCGTCGGCGAATCCGGCACAAGGTCTCCAGCCGATCCCATTTTTGTCCAGCCATCGAATGATCGTCTTGCGGGGCTTGTATTTTTCGTAATCGACACGCTCCGATCGCATGAAAATATCATGGTGGCAAGCTGGGAAATCCACGAACAAAACGCCGCGTCCGAGTTTCCTGGCTATCGCATCAATGTGTTCAAGCACAAATGGCATAGCTTTCTCCAATAAGCGAGACCATCACGAGAGGGGCGAAACTTCTTTACGCTTGAATCGATGAGGATTTTTCCCTCCGGTGTGCCTCGATGGGACGTAGTATGGCAGAGCTTTGCGTCAAGATGTGTCGCGTGCGAGCGGAAGTATCAGACGAGAAATTCGGTGCTGAAGAATTTATTTCTTCGATCAAATCCTTCGGCCAATTCTCTGCTGTTCGTGGTGACATGACCAATCCATGTAACTGAGCGCGCAAATCATCCCAACGCTCGCGGAGAACTCGCCAGTTCTCTTCATCGTAAGTACCCTTAAAGACGATCGGGTGAATGTTTATTTTTGGAACATCCAACTTTTGTTCAATGGCCTTGTCCAGCATGTCTTCCCAGAAACTGCCAAGCCGATCCACTCGGCCAATCTGTTGTTCTACAACGCCTGGATTCCATTCGGGATGCAATAGTATAATCGTTCGGCAAGCCTTGTGAAGATTGAGTCCCTCACGGCCAACCAAGGATTGTGCGACCAGAACTTTTGGATACCCATGTCGGCGATTGAAGGCCAATTGCAAAAATCGTCTGGTATTGTGTTTTGTATCACCGTTCATCAGGCGAGCAAATCCACCTTCCCGCGACGACCCGTATTCTCTTTCAAATATCTCGGCTAGGTCGTTCCAACGGGCGTCAGCATCGAAATTCTCCATCGGGGTATCATCATCGGCATCAATATCATCAGGACGATCGCTCGCGGCTTTGATCAAATCAATGAATGCCCGTGCAAAATCCTCTGGCTTTGCTTTTTCGGGATCAATCAGTTCCCACATCGCCCGATCGACCCATACCAAGGATTTGTCCTCTCCTTCTTCGACTTCGCGCTTGAAGGCATCGAATAGGCCTTTTGCGCATTGAGAACCAAGATACTGGAAGCCTTTGTCAATATTAAGGAGAAGTTTTTCTCGGAATTTTCTGCGTTTCCGTTCAAGTTTTTTGTATTGCTTATCAAGTAGCTCATCCAGATTATCTAGGTCGACAGTAGCCACTTTTGACCATAGCTGGTGATGCGCCGCTTTGATGGCTGACTGCTCGCTTTTATCATGCACTTTCGACTGCGGCCAAGGTCGCCCAGATTTGAGGCACAGTAGCATTTCTCTGGCGTTGAGTAAATCGACCAAAGCTCTCAGCGGGCGTATAAATCGACCAAAAACGAGTACCTTTTCTTTACGGCAGATTTTTTCGATCTTCTCCACGGCGGCCAGAATGGCTGGATGGTCGTACAATGCCGCGTCTCCTTGTTCTGTTGGAAACGGCTGGGTCATCACTTCTGTCCACCACTGTGCCCGCTGTGTACGCTTTTCTTTTCCAACTTCAGACAGAGTGTCGTCCGTATTTTTCTGCTTCTCGGATTGTTTATCATTTTCTTCTTTTTGCTTTTCGTCATACTCATCCTGTTTTTTGTCCTCATCGCCGCGCTGAGTTTGATCGATTAATGCAGCGAGACCGTGGCCGTTGCCGAGCGTCAAGCGCAGACGTTTAAGGACTGAGGCATCGATTTTTCGGGTAACGAAGGACAGGACTTCGGCGGCGCACATGGCCTGCTTCCATTTCGGCGGAAGACTTTTCGCTTCAATCGAAATTTCTTCTTCATGTCGATAGGCATGATATGGTTCGCGTGTGTATTTACAAAATTTCTTTATGGCATCATCTTCACGCTTATCTCTGCGCAACAAATACGGCGACAAAGCTTCTTCGAATTGCTTTGACGTTATTTTGAAATATTCTAAATATTCTTTATTACTTGGATTTTGTCGTACTTTGCGCACCGCATCGGCATAGGCCTTAATTTTCCCGGATAAAGAATCTTCATTTACTTTTATACGTTGCAATATCTGTTTCCATTGCTTTTCACCTAGCTCAATGGGAGTCGCCGTTACCGCCATGCGGCGCGTGGTATCAACCTGCAAAACAACTTGTTCGACTAAGCGATACAGGCCGCTATCTTGCCCACGGCTCTTGTGCGCCTCATCAATGATGACCAAGTCAAATACGCCCAAGCCGAACCCAACGGCTTGCTCAAGCCAAGAGCGCAATTCGGCGTTGCGTTCGTACTCGTCGGCCTTCAATGCCCAAGGCCACAATTCTTTTTTTGTCAATTCCTCAGCCAATTTTCTGGCTGGATGACGTTTCGGCAATGCTTCAACGAATTCGGTAATGCTAATGGCAGTATTTTTAACCCACTCGTCACCAAGTTTCTCGTTGTCGTGGTATCCACGCGGCAAATGTCGTCCGGATAATTCTTTTCGCAGTCTTGCGTATAGTTCCGGCAACAATGTCCAACGCCATGGGGTGCTTTTCTCGCCCAGCCGCCAATTTGTAAAAGCATGGGAGATCAAAATAATGGATTCATTGAACCAAGGACATTGTTGCGATTTGTCGTCCGATTCCCATGCGCTAAAATACTGCCATAGACTGCGAAGGATTGGTGGCGCGTCAACACCGATTTGCCGTAATTCGTCTCCCCATTGATAACCCAAACCCGGCGGTACGAGTATCGCTACCCTGCCACCCGCGTTGAGGACGGCTTTGGCAGTCGTAGCCGCGATCCGGGTCTTTCCCATGCCGACTTCGTCCGCGATGATCACGCCGTTATTCGGTAGACCTACGGCGATGGCTTCTATACTCGCTTGCTGCCCTTTGTTGAGTTCTATGGTTTTTTCACGCGCAAGCTCCAACAAATTACTGGCCACTTTCTCCCAACCTTCAAATTTGCGCTTCATTGCTTGTCTCCAATTTTCCGCAATCGATTACATTGCCAAGCTTCCTCGATGCGCTTCAACGCGGCTTCGTACATGGCTCCTTCTTTGGAGGCGCAAGTTTCGGCAAAATCCGGGCGAAACGGTGTGCACCACAATGGACTGAGCGGATTCAATTTCATTTCGATAAACATCTTGGTTTCACCGCTGTCCTTGGCTAAGCTCATGGTCTGTTCAAGGCGATTGCACCACAGCGGCCAGTCCTGTTTGGCGATTCGCGTTTGTCTGTCAGCAATACTTTCAATCAGTTCCATCATTCGCTGGATCGGATAACTGCCTGTCCGTAAAGCAGTATCTTTGCTCTGGCCGTTCCCGATGTTTCCGTACTCGTCAACATCATCATCATTCGATGGCTGAGGAAAGTATTCGAGTTGCAACAAAGCGTCCGTGATGAAATTAATGGGTTTTAGCTCGGCCGCAGCAATCCGGCCGAATTGATCAATAACCGGCAACATGCTCTCGAACTGTACGCCATCCACCGACCAGCGACATTTGGCTAGTCGTGGCTGCTGTTCCAACCACTGAAACCCTGTTTTGGTTTTTTGGCATTCATGGTTTTTGGAGTCAAGCAAGGCAAAATCGTTTAGAATTTCGTTTGGATTTTTTCCGGCGCCTGCATCCAGCGCCTGCAATTCCTTGTCTCTGTCATTCCAGATCAGCCATGTTATGGGTGGGGCAACATAGATATCCTCATCACGCAATTCCATGTCGGGACCCTGTTCCAGTGAGGTTTCGTCATCAATTTCTTTATCGTACTGGATCGGCAACAGGTTCGTCACTACCTTTTTCAGGTCGTTTTTTCCGCCTTCCCACAGCAAGCCCTCTGGGGCAAACACAACGCCTGCCTCGAGGTTTCCCTCGCTTTCACTCATCTTGTTGACGAAACCCGGAGCGGTTAGATTGCCTGAACCCAAATAGACCCACGCGCCATTGCATAAGCATGAATTCCTATAGGCTCTAGCACTGAACAAAAATTTGGCATGAAGCGAGCGTTGGTCGTTTTTCCCGAAAACGGATTGGGACTGATTCGCGGGGCGAACTTTAATCATCTGTTTTCTTAAAAACTCGACCGAACCGGCAATGGCTTGACAAGCGTTTGAGTTGACGTAGATGTTTACATCTGGATTTTGAGTCAATAGAGCCTCTTTTTTCAAAGCCTCAATGACTTTCAATGGTACTTTGGGTTCGCCGTCCTTGCTGGACTCATAAAAGCCGGACCCCATTGCCAGGTAGTTTCGCTTGTAGTCCCGTCCACAGCCTTTTATCTTGGCCGGCAGTTGGGACAGTAAAGATTTTTTCCTGTTATCGAAAAACCTTGCATGGCCTTTTGGCTTCTTGGTACAAGCGGCTACCCATTCATGGAAGGTATCTTTCGCATTTTTCGTCTCACTGAATTTTCCGTTAACCGTGGCATCGAGCAATCTTGTATCAAATAACTTCGCCGTCCATTGCAAGAAGTCGTTCGCCGCCTCGATGTCGGCACAGACACTCCGCGTATTCTCGTCAAGCGTTTTACTCGACAGTTCCTCACTCGATATGTCTACGCACCACGCCAAATCCAGACTCTTTTCCAAGGTCTGTCTCGTCCAGTTGCCGGTGGAAACGATCAGCCTCAGACGCCATGAATTGTTTTCCGTCTGAATATCGTCATTCATCCGCCTGAAGCCAAGCAAGGCAACCTTGGCGTGCAGGAGCCGGAAAAGCTTGTCCTTCCTATATTTGATCGGAAAATGCGCCACTCCAGGAGCATCGATCAATGATATCTGCGGACCTCGGTCAAGCAAAACCGCCAGAGCAATTCGGCCTTGATTCGCGCGCAATGTTTGCGTCAAACCAGTGAAACGCTCGACAGCATCATCAAGAAAGGTGGCATCCGCTGAATAGCCGCACAGCCAGCCGAAGTGTCCTGTGTAACCGTCTGGCGCATCGAAGTGCTGCGCCAGCGAAGGCCAATTCTCGTTGTCATTATTCATCGCTTTGTTCTTTCGCAGAGAGTTTCAACCATTGATCGAGTTTGCCTTTCAAGTCGAGATTGAGCCGATAAAGGTTGAGCACACGAGAGGAAATTCCTTTCGGAAGCGGGATCATTTCCGAATCGGAGGCGGGGGATTCATCATTTTCGTCATTTACAGGCGTTTTGCCGTCGCCACGGAACGCCGGGCCGGGTTTGACTTTGTCACTCTCCAGGCACAGAACGTGCACATCCCGCTTCACCAGAGAACGTAGAACATCAGAATCTATTTTCTGAATACACTCTTCGCAAAATTTGTTGGCATCGCGGGTGTCATCGTTGTCGTATTTCAGGGACAGATAGTCCTGCGCGGCATCCTTTAGTTTTTTCAACGGATCAAGCAGCTCGTTGGGAGTCGTAGTGATCAATGAATACATTGGACTTTGGCTCTTGTTGCCCATATGTCTTTCCAGCGTGTCCAGAACGGCTATTGCCGCGTCACGTGCCATGAAAAACCGCGCACCCGCCTCCATGTCCTTCCAGTGACTGGGCTGGATAGGCTTCGGCGGCTTGTCTCCCCAATCCTGCCGACGTGTGCCTTCTTTGCTGAGTTGTTCAACCCAAGCCCGCGCATTTGCACGTTTCTTGTCTCTATCTATTAATCCGCACAGTAGTGTTTGCGCCTCATGGGAAAGCGGTTCGAGCGGCGAGAGTACATCATCAAGACGTTGGGATTTCAGAACCTTTTTGCCACGTACCCAACCCACCAAGTAGTTTTTGACTGATTCGCCTTTGCATGCAGATGCCGCCTCAATGAATTCTTGTCCGATATCCGAGCAGCGAAAAGCGTTGAAACGTACACTATCCTTCGTTACCAAGCCAAGAGCAGGCAAAGCCTGGACGGTTCTCATCCGCATAGGGTTCGTGACATAGAAACGAGGCTTTTTGACTTTATCGAATTGACTGAAGTCGCTTTCGTTCCTGTCTTTCAACTTGTTGTTGCCGCGTAAACGTGCGTCTCTTTCCCATTTATTCTTTATAAAAGCCCGCCAGCATGACAGTGCTTCAATAGCGTTAGCCACCTCAATATTCCAAACTTTTACCCCTTTACGAGCTTCTTCGGCGACAGCAATACCAAGCATTGCAAACAACAATTGTTTGCCGTACCAAACACCGCCAAGGCCGGGCACCGCAAGATCATTGAATGCCCGTACCGTGGCAGCCAGCCCAAGCGAGCGGTTACGGCGTGAATCAGACAAAAATTCCGGCCCCAGCAAACCCCATGAATTTTCCGGCAAGATGACTCCCTCCTTCCCTAAATCAAAATATTTCGTACAACTTCCGGCAACCCCCTTGCCGCCGTCGTCTGCCACTGAAACGCGATACGGCTCGATGTTTCGTACGGCTGCGGATTGATTTCGATGATCGTAGCGGAAGAGGGCGCTCCATTGACCATCCCGGCCGCCGGATAAACGACGCCGGAAGTCCCGACGATCAGCAGAAAATCGCAGTTGGCGATCGCTTGTCGCGCCAACTTTACGGTGGTCGTGTCGAGGTTTTCGCCGAACCAGACGACGCCCGGTCGAATGTACCCCTGGCATCGCGGGCATCGCGGCGGCGTGATCTGGCGCTGTTGCTCCTGGGGCGGCTCGCCGAGGGCGTAGGGCTTGCTGCAGGCGGAACAGCGCGCGGCGAAGAGGCTGCCGTGCAGATGCAATACATCCGTCGCGCCAGCGCGCTCGTGGAGGTCGTCCACGTTCTGAGTGATGATTTTGGCATCGCAGCGGCGTTGCAATTCCGCGACGGCCAAGTGTCCGGGATGTGGCTGCGCCGCCATGACGATGCCGCGTCGCCATTCGTACCAAGCCCAGACGGTCTCCTTGTCGCGCCGCCAAGCGTTCGGCGTCGCAAGCTCGCTGGGGTCGTAGGCGTTCCAGAGGCCATTTTCACCGGAACGGAAGGTCGGTATGCCGCTGTCGGCAGACATCCCCGCGCCGCTGAATACGACGATGCGCTTGAAGGGCCGCGCGAGGATTGCTTGCAGTTCGGGAGGCAGGGTTTCGGGTTTTTGCTTGTCTGTCATGATTTGTTTTGCTCCTGATCTTCCGGGAGCTTCATTTCCCCCCGGAATATCGGCGAACCAGCGGGTGGCATGGAAACTCGAATGGGATCGCTCCCCATCTCCGATACAGAACCTCTCGTCGTCGTATTTTTCGAAGTCGATGTCCTTGGGCCTGTCTGAATAAAAATCGCTCGACGCGCCAAATACATCCGCATTTATGTCCTTCGCTAGCGACGCAAAAACATCTGGCGGCATATTTGTGTTACTCGCCAGATCCAGGTGTCTACCCACGTTCTCATCCTCCGCCAGCGACGCCAAAACTTTCGCAGCGTCGTCGAATTCACCGCCACCGTGCTACGCACAACCGCGTTTCTGTCTTCCGCCAGTGCCGCCAAAATTTCCGGCGGCGTATTCGAATTCCCCGCCACGCTTAGGCGTACCTCCGCGTTTCTCCCCTTCGCCAGTATCGCCAGAATCTTCGGCGGCGTATTCGAATTTTTCGCCAGACCCCGGCGCACGTCTGCGTTTCTGTCTCTCACCAGTGCCGCCAAAACTTGTCGCGGCGTCTTGTGATTTCTTGCCAGAAACTGACGCACTTCCGCGTTCTCATCTCCTGCCAGCGCTACCAGAACTTGTCGCGGCATATTCGAATTCCCCGCCACGCCCCGGCGTACCACCGCGCTCTCGTCTTTCGCCAGCGCCGCCAAAATCCTCGGCGGCGTATTCGGCCTCCTCGCCAGACGCTGGCGTACCATCATGCTCTCGTCCTTCGCAAGGACTGCCAACACATCCGGCGGCGTAGCCGCGTTCCAAGCCACGCCCCAGCGCACATCCGCGTTTCTGTCTCTCGCCAATGCCGCCAAAATCTCCGGCGGCGCTTTGGGGTTCCCCGCCACGCCCTCGCGCACTTTCGCGTTCTTGTCCAGCGCCAGCCTTTCAAATTGTAGCGGCGACGTTTCCCCGCTTGCCGCGAGGGCGAGTCGCTCTTTCAAACGCATTGCTTCCTGAATACGCACCTCCTGAATATGGAATTACGTGCCCCAAGGCGCAGTCGACCAAGGATGAATTGGAAATGGAATGAACCCTGATCCCTGTAGGGGCACGGCACGCCGTGTCCCTACGAGATCACGCGTCGCCGATTGCCGCGCAGGGGGAAAATTCCTTCCTCTCGTTGGGAGTAGCCGTGCTCAGCCCAACATATGACGCATACGGAACGTTGGGCTTCTCTCCGTTCAGCCCAACCTATACCGCCGATAGGGCACGGCACGCCGTACCCCTACAAGATCACGCATTGCCGATTGCCGCGCAGGGGGGATTTCCTCCTCTCGTTGGGCATCGCTACGCTCAGCCCAACCCATGACAAATGTGAAAACGAATTACAACGGATGATCCCCCGCGCGGACGATCGCCAGCGTGTTCGTTCCGCCCGCGATGCCGTTGCGTTCTCCGCACGCGAGGACGATCAGGTCGCCTTTTTCGACGACTTTCGCTTCGATCAGTTTCTGCTCGGCGTTCCTGCGTATTTCTTCGGAATTTTCGGTGCGTTCTTCCTTGATGAGGATCGGCGTGACCGCGCGGTAGAGCGTCATCTTGAGGTGCGTTGCAGGTTCGTAGGTCAGCCCGAAAATCGGGATGCCGCAGTTCAGGCGGCTCATCCAGAGCGCCGTCGAACCCGACGCCGTGAACGCGGCGATCGCTTTCACTTTGAGGTGGTAGGCGGCGAAGAGCGACGCCATCGCGATCGTCTGGTCGATCCGGTCGAAGACGCGGTTGAGGAAGTCGTAGTCGAGCGTGATCGGCGCCGATTTTTCCGCTTCGAGGCAGACGCGCGCCATCGCTTCGACGGTTTTGATCGGGTATTTTCCGAGCGCCGTTTCGGTCGAAAGCATCACGGCGTCGGTGCCGTCGAGGACGGCGTTGGCGACATCGGAGACTTCGGCGCGCGTCGGCGTCGACGACGTGACCATCGATTCCATCATCTGCGTCGCCGTGATGACGACTTTGTTCTTTTCGCGCGCGAGGCGGATCATGCGCTTTTGGAGCGCGGGAACCGCCGCGTCGCCCGTTTCGACGGCGAGGTCGCCGCGCGCGACCATGATGCCGTCCGAGGCGTCGAGGATTTCGCCGAGCGCGGCGACGGCTTCGACGCGCTCGATTTTTGCGATCGTCAGCGCGTGTCCGCCGTTTGCGAGCATGAGTTGGCGCGCCATATACATGTCGGAAGCACTTTTCGGGAACGAGACCGCGAGAAAATCCGCGCCGATTTGCGCGGCTGTCCGAATGTCTTCCATATCCTTCGCGGTCAGCGCGGGCGCCGAAAGGCCGCCGCCCTGGCGGTTGATTCCTTTGTGGTCGAGCAGTTCGCCGCCATCGCGCACGGTCGTGAAGATTTCACCGCCGACGACCTTATCGACGTCAAGGACGATTCTCCCGTCATTGAGCAGGAGAACGTCGCCGGCGCCGACATCGCCCGGAAGGTTTTTATAATCGACGCCGACGCGCTCCGAGTTGCCGAGTTCGCAGTGGATGTCGAGGATGAAGCGCTCGCCGTTCTTCAGGTCGATGCCGCCGTTTTCGAATTTCCCGACGCGGATTTTCGGTCCCTGGAGGTCGGCGAGGATTCCGACGGGACGCCCGGTGCGGGCGGAAATCTCACGGATCGATTCGGCGACGGCGCGATGTCCTTCAGGCGCGCCATGAGAAAAATTGAGCCGGACGACGTCGACGCCGGCGCGGATCAGCGATTCGAGAACTTCGGGCGCGCTCGACGCGGGGCCGATCGTGGCGACGATTTTGGTATGACGGGTCATGGCTGTCCTTTCATCAATTTTCAAAGCGCGATTCGAGAATCTCGACCGCGGGGAGGCGTTTGCCTTCGAGGAATTCGAGGAAGGCGCCGCCGGCGGTCGAGATATAGCCGACTTTGTCGGCGATGCCGAAGGAATTGATCGCGGCGACCGTGTCGCCGCCGCCCGCGAGCGTGAAAGCGTCCGACGCGGCGATCGCGGCGGCGAGCGCTTTCGTCCCCTTGGCGAAAATCGGCATCTCGAAGACGCCGACTGGGCCGTTCCAGACGAGCGTTTTCGCGCCGGCGACGATTCCGGCGAGCGCTTTTGCCGATTCGGGGCCGATGTCGAGGATCATCTCGTCGTCGGCGACTTCATCGACGGATTTGACCGTCGCGGTCGCGGTCGGTGAAATCTCTTTCGCGCAGACGACGTCAACCGGAAGCGGGACGCTGGCTTTTTCCATCAAAGCCTTGGCCTCGCCGACGCAGTCGCGCTCGGCGAGCGATTTCCCGATCGGGTGTCCCGCCGCGAGCAGGAAGGTGTTGGCGATTCCGCCGCCGACGACGAGCGCGTCGACTTTGGCCGCGAGCCGTTCGAGGACGGAGAGTTTCGTCGAGACCTTGGCGCCGCCGACGACCGCGAGCATCGGGCGCGCGGGAGAGGCGAGGGCACGGGTCAGCGCGTCGAGTTCGGACGTGACGCAAGGTCCTGCGCACGCGACTTTCGCGTATTTCCCCATCCCGTAAGTCGTCGCTTCCGCGCGGTGCGCCGTCCCGAAAGCGTCCATGACCCAGACATCGCACAGCGCGGCGAGCTTTCTGGAAAGCGCGTCGTCGGATTTTTTTTCGCCCGCGTTGCAGCGCGTGTTTTCGAGGACGACGACTTCGCCGGACGCGACCGTAAAGTCTCCATCGACCCAGTCGCGGATCAGGCGAATTTTGCGGTCGAGCAGTCCGGCAAGCCGCGCCGCGACGGGCGCGAGTGAATCCTCGGGTCGGAGTTCGCCCTCGGTCGGGCGTCCCAGGTGCGAAGTGACCATCACGGCGGCGCCTTTTTCGAGCGCATAACGGATGCCCGGAAGCGCGGCGCGGATGCGCGTATCGTCGGTGATCGCGCGTTGGTCGTCGAGAGGAACGTTCAGGTCGGCGCGGATGAAAACGCGCTGCCCCGAAACGTCGAGGTCGGTCAGTCGTTTGAAAGCCATGGCGGTCCTTCCATGTTCCAACATAAGTCCGGCAAGACCGGACGGCAAGGCGCGCAAAGGACGAGCCATCGTCTCCTTTGCGCGCGTGAAACGTTTTTCGGTCGGCGGGTGTCTCCCGGCGGGGTCAGTTTCCAATGAAAATGCGAGCGAGCGCTCGCATTTTCGCCGGGTTCAGCCGGAGATGACGCGAACCATTTCCAGCACCTTGTTGGAATAGCCCCATTCGTTGTCGTACCACGAAACGAGCTTGAAAAAAGTCGGGTCGAGCGCGATCCCCGCGTCGGCGTCGAAGATCGACGTGCAGGAGTTCCCGCGAAAATCGGTCGAGACGACTTTCTCCTCGGTATAGGCAAGGATGCCCTTCATCGGGCCTTCCGACGCGGCCCTCATCGCGGCGCAGATGTCATCGTACGTGGCGTCGCGGTTGAGTTCGACGGTGAGGTCGACGACGGAAACATCCGAGGTCGGAACGCGGAAAGACTTGCCGGTGAGCTTTTTATTGAGTTCGGGAATGACGACACCGACGGCCTTGGCCGCGCCGGTCGTCGCCGGGATGATGTTTTCGAGAATGCCGCGACCGCCGCGCCAATCCTTCGAAGAAGGCCCGTCGACGGTCTTTTGCGTCGCCGTCGCGGCGTGCACCGTCGTCATCAGCCCACGGCGGATTCCCCAGATGTCGTGCAGCACCTTGGCGACCGGCGCGAGGCAGTTCGTCGTGCAGGACGCGTTCGAGATGATCGACTGGCCGGCGTAGGTTTCATGGTTGACACCATAGACGAACATTGGCGTATCGTCCTTCGCGGGGGCGCTCTGAACGACTTTTTTCGCGCCCGCGTCGAGGTGCTTCTGGCAAGTCTCCTTCGTCAGGAAAAGCCCGGTCGATTCGACGACGGCGTCGGCGCCGACCTCGCCCCATTTGAGTTCCGCAGGGTCTCGGAGCGCCGTCAGGCGGATTTTTCGCCCGTTGACGACGAGCGTATTGCCTTCCACGGCAATTTGACCGTCGAAGCGACCATGCACGGAATCGTATTTCAGCATGTAAGCCAGATAGTCGGGTTCCAGGAGGTCGTTGATGCCGACGACCTCGATATCGCTGAAATTCTTGAGCGCCGCGCGGAAAACCATCCTCCCGATGCGACCAAAACCGTTGATGCCGAGTCTAATTGCCATAATGTTTTTTTCCTTATTCCTTAGAGTAATCGAATCACGAGCTGGGCGCGGCGACCCTCCGATGAGACACGGCGCGAGGCCACTCATCCGCCGCTTGAATTATCCACCAAAGAACGGTTTTTTTCCAGACGCCATGCTGGTATTCTCGAAGCCTTTGGGAAAGCCGAAGAATTTCAGGGAAGGGAGGCGCGGTTTTCCCAGAGATGCCTTGTTGATCTGTCCTTACGCGACCGCCTTGTTTGCCTTGGCTTCGAGGTCGGCACACGCTTCCAGGAGATCGTCGAAAGATAAAGCATCGCCCACCATGACTTCGTCAGCCAGCATGGCTGCGTAGTCCTCGGCGAGCGTGGCTTTGGCTTCGCCGTCAGGGACGATTTTCAGATGCCCCGTGCTCGCGGCCATGTAGTCGATGACTTGTCCGTCGGCGTTCTTTTCGATGAAAAAGCAGGACTTGTGGCGGGCGACAGCAATTGCCACTGCGCGGTCGGAAATGACGGCGGAGAAATTAGGACTCCGGGCGATCGCGGCCAGATCGTGCCAGTGTCGCGCGTAACGTTCGCCGTGGATGCGGCCCTGCGCACAAAACACGTGCGCAGCGGTGGCTTTCTCCCAAAAGGTGCGCGCGATGCTTGTAACCACCGGTGAGGCGGAGGGGAAGGACACGTCGACGAAATGTGCGGCGATGTCACACGCCATCGGGAACACCCGATGCGGTTCGCCGGTGGCGCGACCACCGAACTCCAGAGTGACGATAGGCGCCACATACCCTGTGCCCCGTGTGAGGGCGGAGTAGTGCAGGAATAGCTTGTCGTTCTCTTGTCCGCCAAGTTCAAGCTGGGCACTCAAACGCTCGCGCGCCAAGACCGCTTGAATCACCGGTTGCACATTCTGCGCGATCCAGTCCGGCAGTCGGTGCCGTACCGCTTGGGTCCATTTGCTCGCCTGACTGCGACTTGCCGGAAATTCTCCTCCCTTGCCGATCAAGTCCGGTATCAGCTTGCGTATATCGCAAGTCAGGTCGATATCTTCGGAAAAGCGGTCGATGACCTTGTAAACCTTCGACAGCGACGTGCCGCCCTTGAAGCTCAGGTCGACCGACAGTTGCGATTCAAACAGGGCGCGCAGTACCCATACTACCCACACGTCCTTTTCGAGCAGGTGGGCGGGACGGCCGGTTTTCGCACGCCCGTATTCCAGGACTTCACGTTGATCCTTCTCGCTCAGATCGAAAAAGTATTCAGTCACGAGCGGCTTCCTCGCCGATGGCCTGCGCCATCCATGCGGGCAACATGGCGCGCGCCGAGACCAGCGCCTGCCATTCGGAACGGGGGAGAGAGCGATGCAAGTTCGCCAGCGACTCGCCGGCGTGTGTTGATCCGATCCAGGCCAGTGCGCGCACAGCCGCGCCAGCCGGTCGCGCGCCCAACGCCAGCATCCAGCGCGGCGCGTGCTTCACCAGCACTTCCGAGCCTCCGAACTTCAGCTTCCGGGTGGGGCCGGAAGTCAGATAAACCTCGCGGACGGGTACTTGCCGCGTCAAGCCCAAGACATTGGCCGCGCTGGCGCCGTGCGGCACGACGATTTCGCCGCTTCTCTCGGCCAGCGCCTTGACGACCTTCCCGGGAGCGGGAGCGCGCGAACCGAAACGGCTGGGAATCGGGGCGGCGTACGCGCCGCGCGCCACGCGCAACAGCATGCCGACCTTGGCCAAGCGCGAGAACGCCTGATCTACCGCTGACCGGCTCCCCAAGTGCAGGAATTCTTTGGGCGACAACACACCTCCCTCGGAGCGGGAACGTGCATGTCGAAGAATCGTCTCGGGTAGTGTGTTCATGGGCGCCTTTCCAGTAAGAAATAATACATGAGTTTCTGACATAAAGGACAGCCACGGAGCGAAAAATTCGGGAACTCAACACACAATCGGGAATGCCCCGCCAAACTCTTTTTTCCCGACTTCGATAGCGTGCGCTATCGTCTTGACTCACGGACGGAACGGTGCCGCTTGTCGGGCACGGCACGCCGTGCCCCTGCGCACAGCCCGATGGAACGCGCTTGAACGCTCAAAAAATTGGACAAATTGAAAACCGCGCTTTACAATTTGTCCATGTTTTCCCGAAGCATCCTCCCCGTCCTCGAACGGTGCTTGACCGAATTCCCCGTCGTGGTGCTCACCGGCCCGCGTCAATCCGGCAAGACGACGCTGATGAAGCGCGTCGCCGGTTTTCGTCCGTACGTCTCGCTCGAAGACCCGGATCAGCGCGCCTATGCGATCGAGGACCCGCGCGGTTTTTTGGCGCAATTCCCCGACGGTGCGGCGCTCGATGAGGTGCAGCGCTGTCCGGCGCTTTTCTCTTATTTGCAGGGCATCGTCGATGCGGATGGGCGCGCCGGTTTATTCCTCCTCACCGGGTCGCAACAATTCGGCATGATGGAATCGATCATCCAATCGCTGGCTGGGCGCATCGCTCTTCTGCGGCTGTGGCCGTTTTCGCTCGCTGAATTGCAGGCGGTCGATGCCGCGCCCGCCGACGTGGACAGCTTGCTCTTCAAGGGGCTTTTCCCGCGTCTTTACGGCAGAAAGATCGACCCCGCCGCGTGGTTTTCCAACTACGTCGCCACCTACCTGGAACGCGATGTACGCCAACTTCTCAAGGTCCAGAATCTCGCGCTCTTCCAGCGTTTCGTCGTCCTGTGCGCCGGACGCGCGGGGCAATTACTCAACATCGACGCGCTCGCCTCGGATGCCGGCATTTCGCGCCCGACCGCCAATGGCTGGCTTTCCGTCCTCGAAGCCAGTCATGTCATCGTTATTGTGCGGCCGTGGTTTGCCAATATCGGCAAGCGTTTCGTCAAAACGCCGAAACTCTATTTTTGCGATACCGGCCTCGTGGCGTGGCTCTTGGGCGCGAAAACGCGCGACTACGCGGCGGGTCTGCCGCAACGCGGCGCGCTGTTTGAAAACTGGGTGATGATGGAGTTGCTCAAAGCACACGCCAACGCCGGAATCCCGCCGCGCCTCTTTTTCCTGCGCGACAAAAGCGGGCACGAAATCGACGCGCTCGTGCCAACGGCGCCGGATACCTTCGCCGCAATCGAAGTCAAGGCGGGAGAAACCGTGGCGGCGGATTTTTTCAAGGGGCTGGATTATTGGCGAAAAAACCTTCCCGGCCAAACGCTTCACCCCTGGCTCGTCTATGGCGGCGACACACCGCAATCGCGCGAACGAGGTCGCGTCGTGCCGTGGAATGGCCTTTCGCCCCTGCTCGAAACCTTGTTCTCCGAACCGGAAAGGAAATCGTCATGATTGCAGGAAAAAGAATCAGGCCGTGGCCAATTCGAGCTTGCCCACGCAATTCAAATCAACTTGCTGGCGGGCTACCCATAAGTCATGGGCATCCTGCATGGCGAGCCAGCTTTCGGGAGAGCGTCCAAGCGCCTTGGAAAGACGGAGCGCCATTTCAGGAGTAACCCGGCTGGCGCCCTTGAGAATGCGGCTCAAGGTGGAAGCCGCTACATTGAGCTTGTCCGCAAGCTCACGTCCGCTGATGCCGTTGGGCTGATAGACCTCGGTGATGAACTCACCGGGATGGGGAGGGTTGTACATGGGCATCACTTTCCACCCTTGTCGATGACCTTCAGTCCTTCTTCGGCTGCCCAGGCGAGTAGCGCGGTCTTCGTCGCTTTTTCCTCGTACTGATACCACTGTTCAAGACGATCGGCGCGTTCGAGCAAATCCTTGAACCGCGAGTATGCGCCTCGGCGGCGGAAGCAGTCCCAAACTCTGTCCTCTTGTTCGGGGCAATACTCGTATACGAACTGGAACACCAGGTCGCGCCCAAGGTCGAGATCGTTTTTGTGGGGAACGGAGCAATACAGGGTGGGGTCTTCTATGTCTTCTGGAAGTTCTTCTCCGGTCTCGTCTATTTCTGAGGTGTAGAAAATTTCTCCGGTCGCTCTGGAGATCAACGCGCAACTCTCGAAGGGGGCGCCCGACGAGACCCACATGAACGCGGACTCCAGATCGTCGAATGTTAGCGAAAACTCGTTGGACATGGGTTCTGGTTCCTTTTCAAAACCGCCTTGATTGACTTCACTTTGCATGAAGATTTTGCAGAGTATAGCTTACCCCGAGTCATGCGGGCTACGCCGCGTCGGGGAGGAAGGCAGGGGTGAGCATCGGCGCTTGCACGGCACGGATTTGAAATCACCGGACACTACGCGGCATGAGGCCGCGCGGAGTCCGAAAGGCCGTGAATGATGCGTAGTGAATCCATTTCCCCGCAGGTTCGGGCATTTTTGCTCGAAGCATGTTCAGAAAATGCTCGTTGGGTTGGCCGCCGGCGCGGGACGGCGTGCCGGCGATCGCTCCTGAACCGGTACTTTGCGCCGCGCTTTATCCGGGGTCCCTCTTGACCTCGATCTTTCCGCTGCGAATGCCTTCAATGAGCGTGTCGACCTTGGCATCTTTCGGGTTGCGGCGTTTGTAGTCTTCAAAGCTTTTCAGTGCCCGCTCTTTTTCGCCAAGCGCAAGATGCGTCATTCCGATGGCGTAGGCGGCGTCGGCGACGCCTGCGGAAAGCGCCTTTTCGAGGTAGGGAAGGGCTTCTCTGGATTTGCCCGCGCCGGCGAGGAAAGCCCCGTACGCGAAGTTGCCTCGCGGGTCGGAAGGTTTTGCGGCGAGTAGCTTGAGGAAGATCGCGTCGGCTTTGTCGGCGGCCCCCGGAATGTCGAGGTTGTGCCCCATGCTGTTCACATAGGCGGCGCGGAAGAGGAATTCGGGGTCCGGCGCCGGAACCTTGATCAGGATGTCGAGCATCCCGGACAACGTCCTCACATCCCGGATCGCGCGCTGCTTGTCTTCCGGCGTATCGAATTGCGGCGGGTAGCTTTTCGCGTGCGCCGACAGATCGTTCAGCATCTGGTCGAGATACGCGCCGTCGAAGCCGTATTTTTTCCCCGCAGGCGTTTCCGAAACCGTGAGCAAGCGTTTGGGATCATGGTTTCCATACGCTCTGGCGCTTGCGTGGGTGGTGACGAGTACGGCGAGAAGGACGAAAAGTAGTTTGTGCATGGGTGGGATGCCTGGTGTTTATATCGAGACGACATTTTTGACCCCGTGTCCGAAAACGAAGCCAGTCCACCGCCCGAATTTCCGGGTCGGCTTCGTGGGCGTTTCCGTCTGCGGCACTATAGCATAAGGGCGGGAGGTCGATAGTGTCGCCACCCCCTTCAAGCGCGCCGCGTCCTCCAAAAAAATACCCGGAAACCTCCGCAAACGCGAAACACTTCGATATACTTTTTTGAACAGCGGCAATGGTCGCGATGAATCACCGGGAAAGCCGAAGAATTTCAGGGAAGGGGAGGGAAGAGCATGAGCGTCTATTCGGTATCGCGCATCAAGCAATTCGTAGACTGCCTCGTCAACGAGGCGGTGAGGCCGCTCATCACGCAGTGCGA
The DNA here is from genome assembly GCA_031266435.1 of Accumulibacter sp. Taxonomy (GTDB): domain Bacteria; phylum Pseudomonadota; class Gammaproteobacteria; order Burkholderiales; family Rhodocyclaceae; genus Propionivibrio. The sequence goes on along the minus strand of JAISAZ010000073.1, from coordinate 11,841 downwards.
GAGCATCGAGACGGTCGAATCGTGGTTCGAGGACGAAGCGAGCCGCAAGCGCTACCGCCGCGAACTCGTTTTCATGGTCTTGAGGAACCTCCTGCGGCACGGGAACCTCGTCGAAGGCTACGCCGGGAGTAATAATATGCCGCCGCAACTGTGGGCGGACGCGCTGCAAAAGGTCGCCGAACTGTGCGCGTCGGGGGTTTTGCCCGAACTCGCCTACCCCCAATCGGCGGACTGGGTGCTTCCCTGGATGTACGCTTCGATTTTCGTCCTCGAACAGTACGCCTACGGGGACGTGTGTCTGCGCGAGGGCGACGTTTTTCTGGACTGCGGCGCGTGTTGCGGAGAAACGTCGATCTGGGCCGTCTATCGCGGCGCCGGACGCGCGTACGCTTTTGAGCCGAATCCCGATGCGTCGCCCTTTCTCGTCGCCAACGCCGCCCGATTCGGGCAGGGGCGCATCACGCGCGTTCCCTTCGGCGTCGGCGCGGTGTCGGCCCGCATGGGGATGATGAGGAAAGAAACGAACAATATCGGTAGCGCGCAGCTCGTCCCCGCCGAAGAAGGCGCGAACACGGTGCCTATTGTCGCGCTCGACGATTGGTGCGCGGAAAATTCGGTCAAGCCCGACTTTCTCAAGATGGACATCGAAGGCGCCGAACCCGACGCGATCCGGGGTGCTGCCAAAGTGATCACGGCGTACCGGCCCAAGTTGGCGATCTGCCTCTACCACCGTCTTTCGGATATGTGGACGATCCCGACCCTGCTCAAACGCCTCGTTCCCGAATACCGCTTCTGGTGCCGGAAAAACTCGCCTACCGTGGAGTTTGTGCTTTACGCGTCGGTTTGATTTCGTGTACATTCCATTCCCCGTCCGGCAGGTGTCGGACGGGGAATGGAGAACAATCCTCCCGTTCGTGATCAGGAATCGTCAAAAAATACCCCCTTTTTTGGAAGGAAAAGCAAGAGAAGCAAAAGAACTCCAAGGTCGGACTGGTTTGGCGTTGTTTTTACATGGTTTGAAGGTGGGCTTTGCCTACCTTCAAACCCTAACTAACCCGGCAAAAAGTAGGGTTTTACTTTTTGACGAATACTTATCCTCGACCCTTCCAGGAAGAGAAGGGCGGGGAAGTTTCCAAGCGAAAGAAAGTTTTTGATGAAGGAAAGAAAATTGCGTTGCCGTGACGTCGGCTTTGAGAGGCAATCCAGCGGCGGTCTGAAGTCGTCCGGGCTACTGCTCGCGCTCGTTTCGGCGTTTCCGTTTCCCGTTGGCGCGCAGACAGCGAAACGCGACGTGAGGCTCGGCGAAATCTTTGTTTCGACGACGAAATCTGCCTTGCAGAACGAGGATTCGCCGCGCGCGATCAGCGTGATCACGAAAGAAGACCTGCAATCGCAGGGCGCCGGCGGCGGGATACAGGAAGCCCTGGGTGCCTTGCCGGGTGTCGAATTCGCCCGAACCGGCGGCCTCGGCGGGCAGATCGTCCTGCGCGGTTTCAGTTCGAGTACGCAGCGCTCGATGCTCGCGGTCGACGGCGACCGCTTCCGGGGTCGGAGCGTTCTTGAACTCAATATGATCGACCCCTTCTCGGTCGAACGGATCGAAGTGATTCGTGGACCGGCTTCGGCGATCTGGGGTGCCGACGCGATGAACGGCGTCGTAAACGTGATTACCCGACGCGCGCGCGTTTCGCGCGACGCGCCGTTTTCGCTCGATGCGAAGATTCGTGGTGTCGAATACAACAGCGTGAACAACATGCACGCGGGGCGCGCCGAGGTCATCGGCGGCGGGAACGGATTCGACGTGCAGATTGGCGTCAATTACCGCAAGGCCGACGATTACCGGACGCCGAAAGGCATGGCCGAGAACAGCCGCTACGAGTCGAAGGGGATCGATTTCCGCGTCGGTTACTCGCCGACGGCGAAAACGCACTTCGAACTCGCGGGGCGTTACCAGGACGTGACGACCGGGCGCGCGGGCGGTTTGGGCGCCGCGCCGGGGTCGCCGTATCTGAAGGTGAGCGAAGACCCGATCAAGGAAAAATACCTGAAGCTCGGTGTCGAATCGCGCGAAGTCGGCGCGTGGGCAGACACGCTCGACGCGAGCTTTTACGTCCGCAAACTCGAAACCGACATCTACCAGCACAACGCGACGTCGCCGACGGGCGCGCTCCCCGCAAATACAGCGCATCCACACATCCAGGCCGATACGCCGACCGTCTACGGCGGGCGCGTGAACGCGACGAAGGGCATCGGCGACCACCTGCTCGCGTACGGCGTCGACTTCTACAACGAAAACTTCAACAGCCGCCGCGCGCGGGCGTATTCCACCAATACGAGTACCGGCGTTGTCGTGAATCCCAGCATGTGCCCGGTCAGCGGCACGTCGATGTCCGTCGGCGCGTGGTGTCTGATGGAACGCGGAACCGAGCAGACGAATATCGGCGTCCACATCAACGATGACTGGCAGGCGACGCAAAACCTCCTGCTTTCCGGGACGCTGCGTTTTGACATGATCAAGACCGTGATCGACAAGAACCCGATTCCGAACGAAAATCCGAACGTCACGCAAGCGATCGACGCAGCGGGCAGGACGCGCACCGACCGCCCGGTGACGGGCAGTCTCGGCGGCGTCTGGAAGTTCGCGCCGCGCTGGAGCGCGGTTGCCAACGTCAGCGAAGGCTTTCTCGCGCCGTCGGGCAGTATGCGCGCGACGAGTAGCTTCGGCGGGTCGAGTCCCTCGCTCCCCGCGCCGGGTCTGAAGCCCGAACGCAGTACGGTGGCGGAAGTCGGCGTGCGCTACGCCGCGGAAGACCTCCGCCTCAACCTGACGGCCTACCACAGCCGTTACCGGGATTTGATCGTGTATCGCAAGACCGGGATATTCAACGGCGCGGGTTTTGAACTCTCGCAGTACGAAAACGTCGCGTCGGCGCGGATCGACGGCGTCGAATTCGACGGGCAATGGCGCGTTGCCAAGCCCTGGCTACTGCGCGGCGCCTTCACCCTTACGCGTGGAAAAGACAAGACGAGCGGCGAGCCACTCGAAGCGATCGCGCCGCTCACGGCGCGTATTTCGGCGCGTTACGGCGTCGAAGGCGCCCCTTGGCATATCGAAGGCGTCGTACGCGGCGCGGCGAAGCGTACGCGGATCGACCCGGCGACCGAGCGCAAACGTCCGGGGCATCTGGCGCTCGACATCTTCGCGAGCGCCGACCTCGGCCAGATGCTCGACGCGAGCTTCAAACACTGGAAAGCCGTTTTCGGTATCCAGAACGTATTCAACCAGACGATCAGAAACCCGGTCGTCGCCGAAAATATCCGCTACAGCAATCAACTCGTCGGCAATCCGCTGGTCGAACCGGGCCGCTCCTTCATGCTCAGGCTCGTTCAGGATTATTGATTTGCGGATTCGGTTCCCCGTCATTTCCCCGTAGGGGCACGGCGTGCCGTGCTCAGCAGGGATCAGATGTCAGGGATCAGGGATCAGAACCCACCCCCGGCCCCTCCCTTGTCCGTGAGGGGAGAAGCGTGACTCCCTCCCCTGATAAGGGGAGGGATGGGGAGGGGTTCCCGATCGGTGTTTTGTCGCTTTTCCCCGGCGGCAACGCCGCCGCACGCCAGTATAGGTTGGGGTGAGCAACGCGAACCCCAACATACAGCAAATGACCGCGTGAAAACCTACCGAACAAAGCAATGTGGCATGGATTTCCAACTTTCCCCCTGACAAGGGAAATGAAGGGGGTTCGGCGCTTCGGTGGGCGTTGGCGCGTTTTCAAGCCTTCCAAACCCGCCCAATTCCATCATTCATACGCCTGCGGAATCGTTGCGGCTCTCGTTCCTCAGCCCAACCTATACCCGGGTGGTTTTTCGTCACTGCGGCGGCGAAGCCGCCGGTAATCGATCTGATTCCTGACATCTGATTCCTGATTCCTGACAGGCCGAAGGCCGCTCAGTCCTCTGTCTTCTGACCCCAGGTAAACCACGCGATCGCGGCGGCGATGCACTGAACGGCGACGACGGTGGCGACCGATCCCGGCCAGCCTCCCAGGTTTTCGTACGCGACGCCAGCGACCCAGCTTCCCGCCGCGCCTCCGCCGTAATAGCTCATGAAATAGAGGCCCGAAGCGAGCGAGCGACCTTCGGTGACGCTGTCGGCGATGAAGCTGATCGTCGTCGATTGGCAGACGAAAACACCGGAGGAGCAGACGATCAGGCCGCCGATGATGAGAATGAGCGGCGACGCCAACGTCAGGAAAGCGCCGGACATCGAGATGAAGAGCGCGCAGAGCAGGACGCGCCGAAAGCCGAAACGCGCGATGAAGCGCCCCGAAATCGGCGTGATGACGACGCCGACGAGGTAGACGCAGAAAATATTGGCGATCGCGGCGACGGAAAGATTGTACGGCGGTCGGACGAGCGGCAGATTGACGTAGGTGAAGACGCCGACGAGCGAAAACAGGACGCAGAAGCCGACCGAGCACGCGGCGATCAGGCGCGCGTTGCGAATATGCTTGGCGAAAGTCTTCAGCGCACCCATGAAGTTCCGGTTGGGGGTAAAGTTCCGCGAAGGCGGCAGGAAAAAGAGCATCAGCAGCGCGCCGACGAGGATCGACGCGGCGAGCGAGAAGAACGCGTTCTGCCAGCCGACGAGGTGGGCGAGGTGGCCTGTGATGAAGCGTCCGCTGAAGCCGCCCATGACCGAGCCGCCCATATAGATGCTCGACATGTGCGGAACCATGTCCTTGTCGAATTCCTCGGCGATGTACGCCAGGATCACGACGATGATCCCAGGGACGAAGAGTCCCTGCAAAAACCGGAGGATGATGACCGTGCGGAGGTCGGAGACCGTGGGAATCAAGGCCGTCGGCACCGCGAGCATGAAAAACGACGCGCAGAGGAGCCATTTGCGACCGACTGCGTCGGACAGCATCCCGATGAAGGGCGAAAGGAGCGCGATGGCAAAGATCGTCGCGCCGACGGTGATCCCGGCCTGTACCGGCGTCGCGTGAAAGGTCTCGATGATCAGCGGCAGAATCGACTGCGCCGAATAAATGTTCAGAAAGCCGAAAAATCCGGTGAGCCAGATGATGAAGCGCGAGGCCTGACGGCGGCTTTCAACGGGAGCGCGTGGGGATTGCGCCGGAAGAGGAGTGCTTGAGTTCATTGTAGGTATGGATTCTCTTTTGAAGCCTCACCTCGACGGGGAGGGGGAAAAGCGGAAAAAGCGCGCGCTTCTTCGTGGCGTTCCGCTGGAGGACGCCGATCGAGGATGGAAACATGATCGAAAACGAATAAGCGATCGAACCGCAAAACGGGAATGGTATCACTTCAGGCATCAGGTATCAGGAATCAGGTGTCAGGTATCAGGAATCAGATGAAAACCGATCGGTGTTTCGTTGCTTTTTCTCCGGCGGCGAAGCCGCCGGTAATTGATCTGATTCCTGATCCCTGATTCCTGATATAGACTGTCTTCCGCCTCTCAAAGCGAAGTCGACCGGGGCGAACTGGAAAGGAGTGACATGCATTGTAAAAAGCCGATTACGGAAGCCGTGACGCTATCCGCCGGACAAAAAAGACACGCAAGAGGCGGCACGAGCGGAACGGGTCTTATTCTTTTTTCCTCGGTGTTTATCGCGGCTATCCTGTCCGCCGTACTGATTCCACAAACGCAACAAAGCCAAAATCATGTGCGGAGGGGAGGTGCCGCTCTTGCTGAATCCGCTCCGTCATGCGGTGACAAGGCTAGCCAAGGGTGGTCTGAACGGAGCGATGAAGAAAACATCGACCCTGCCCTGAGAAAAGCCGCCGAACAGGGCGACGCCGACGCGCAATTCAATTTGGGCTGGATCTACGACCATGGGCAGGGCGTTCCGAAGGACGACGCCAAGGCGTTCGAATGGTACCGAAAAGCCGCCGAACAGGGCGACGCCGCCGCGCAAAACAGTTTGGGCTGGAGTTACGCTCATGGGCAAGGTGTGCCGAAAGACGACGCGAAAGCGGTCGAGTGGTACAGACGCGCCGCCGACCAAGGGTATGAGCTTGCGCAATTCAATTTGGGCTTGATCTACGCTCAGGGGCAGGGCGTACCGAAGGACGACGCCAAGGCGTTCGAGTGGTACCGAAAAGCCGCCGAACAAGGGCTTGCCGCCGCACAAAACAATTTGGGCGTGCAGTATGAATATGGGACCGGTGTCGCCAGGAACAAGCGCAAGGCCTTCGAGTGGTACGGACGATCCGCCGAACAGGGCGATGCCAAGGCGCAAAACAATTTGGGCGAGATGTATTGGAAGGGCGACGGGGTGATACAGGATCGAAAAAAGGCATGCCAATTATGGGAAACCGCCGCGTATCGGGAGCATGAAGACGCTACGGAAAACCACAATACCTATTGTTCGCGGGAAAAATGATTCCTTTCCAAGTCCTTGATCTTGGAAGGCGAAGTCGACCGGGGCGATCTGGCAAAGGATAAAATGTGTGCAATCTGAGCAAGCCGATAAGAGGGTGACGATGTATTGCGAGCATTGCGGAACAGCCGTACAAGAGACGACCGGGTTTTGCCCTGAATGCGGTCATCCGCTCCAGAGCGCGGAGGATCAATCCGCTCTGGAAGACCGGCAAGGAACGTCTGCGCCGTCCCAAGAGGAACTTTTCAAGGCCGTCATCGGGCCGCAGAACCAGAGTTACTACCTGGAGCGCTTTCAGCGTTTCGAAAAAAACGGTAAAACGCTCTTATGGCACTGGCCAGCCTTTTTTGTCCCTTTTTTCTGGTTCTTCTACAGAAAAATGCGATCCTGCGGAATCCTGTACATCCTGTTGGGCTTTCCGATAATAGGTGTCCTGAGCAAAACCGCTGAAACATCAGAAAATCCCATGGTCGTCCTGAGTTGCGTATTCCTGTTGATCAGTATGGCCTTATGGCCCCCGTTGTGCGCGAATTCGATGTATTACGCGCATTGTAAAAAACTGATTGCGGGAGCTAAAGCGCTATCCTCCGGGCGGGAAAGACAACTTGCTCAACTTTCTACAAGAGGCGGTACGAGCAAAACGGTCAATATTCTTTTCTATGCACTGGTTATCGCAGGTGTCCTGGCCTCCGTGCTTACCCTGAATTATTCCGAAAAATCACAAAGCCAAAATCATGTGCGGAAAGAAGGGGTCGGTGTTGCTGAATCCAGTCCGCTACCTGGAGACAAGGATGCCCGGAGGAAATCCGAGCGAAGTGATGAAAAAGAACAGTTCGATCCTGAGCGAATGAGAAAAGCTGCCGAGCAGGGGCATGTCGACGCGCAAATCTATTTGGGTTGGATGTACGCGAACGGGCAAGGTGTGCCGAAGGACGCGGCGAAAGCAGTCGAGTGGTACAGACGAGCCGCTGAGCAGGGGCATGCCGCCGCGCAAAACCATTTGGGTCGGACGTACGCGACCGGGCGCGGTGTGCCGAAGGACGAGGCGAAAGCAGTCGAGTGGTACAGACGAGCCGCCGAGCAGGGGCATGCCACCGCGCAAAGCAATTTGGGTCAGATGTACGTGGACGGGCGCGGTGTGCCGAAAGACGACGCCAAGGCATTCGAGTGGTTTCAGAAAGCCGCTGAACAGGGACATGCCACCGCGCAAAACAATTTGGCTTGGATGTACGCGAACGGGCGCGGTGTGCCGAAAGACGACACCAAGGCGTTTGAGTGGTACAGACGAGCCGCCGAGCAGGGGAGCGCTATGGCGCAGTTAAGTTTGGGTGTGATGTACGCGAACGGGCAAGGTGTGCCCAAGGACGAGGCGAAAGCAGCCGAGTGGTACAGACGAGCCGCCGAGCAGGGGAACGCTGCGGTGCAATTAAGTTTGGGTGTGATGTACGAGACCGGGCAGGGTGTGCCGAAGGACGAGGCCAAAGCGTTCGAGTGGTACCGAAAAGCCGCCGAACAGGGGCATGCCACCGCGCAAAGCCATTTGGGTGTGATGTACGCTTTGGGGGATGGTGTTGCCAAAAATGACCACCAAGCGTTCGAGTGGTTTCAGAAAGCCGCCGAGCAGGGGCATGCCCCCGCACAAAACCATCTGGGCACGATGTATTGGAAGGGCATTGGGGTGATACAAGATCGGGAAAAGGCCTGCCAGCTATGGAAAACCGCCGCGCAACAGGGAAATGAACGTGCCATAAAAAATAATACATATTGTTCTCAGTAAACGTGGGGTATGCCTGGCACATTGAGGACAATATTTTCTTCGTCGAGAAGGGATAAATGCGATGTATTGCGACCAATGCGGAACCGCCGTACAAGCGGCGGCGAAGTTTTGCCATAGATGCGGCCACCAGCTTCAGAGCGTGGCGGACGAACTCGCTCCAGAAAATCAGCAGGAAACACCCGCGCCAGAAGTGATACCAGCAGATGAGCCGATCGAGCCGTTCCCGGTTCAACAAATCGAGCCGGAGTCCGACCAACACTCTGAACCATCGGAGGCAGCGTCAATTTCCGTGCCGTCCCAAGAGGAACTTTTCAAGGCGATCATCGGGTCGAAGAACCAGAGCTACTATCTGGATCGATTCCAGCGTTTTGAAAAAAACGGCAAAACACTCTCATGGCACTGGCCAGCCTTTTTTGTTCCATTTTTCTGGTTCTTCTACAGAAAAATGCGATCCTGCGGAATTCTGTACATTCTATTGGGCTTTCCGATAATAGCTACCCTCAGAAAGACTGTCGAAATATCGGAAAATCCCATGGTCGTCTTGAGTTGTGTATTTCTGCTGATCGGTATGGCCTTATGGCCCCCGTTGTACGCGAATTCACTGTATTACACGCATTGTAAAAAACTGCTTGGGGGAGTCGCTGCGCTCTCCTCCGGGCGGGAAAGAAAACTTGCTCTACTTTCCGCGAGAGGCGGTACGAGCAAAACAGTCGTCATTCTTTTCTCTGTAACCGTTATCGCAGGTGTCTTGGCCTCCGTACTGATTCCGAAACTTCCGCAATATCAAAAAAGCCAAAATCATGCGCGGAGGGAAGGGGCGGGTGTTGCTGAATCCGCTCCGCAATCCGCTGGTAAAGATACCCAAGAGAAATCCGAACAAAGTGATGAAAAAGAGCAGTTCGATCCTGAACAAATAAGAAAGGCTGCTGAACAGGGTGATGCTGCTGCGCAAACCCGCTTGGGTCTCATGTATTACTTAGGCGGAGAAGGCGTACCGGAGGACGTGGTACAAGCGGCGGAATGGCTTAATAGGGCTGCCGAACAGGGGCACGCCGCCGCACAATTCTCTTTGGGTACGATGTATGCGACTGGCGTGGGGGTTGCCAAGAATAACCGTAAGGCGTTCGAGTGGATTCAGAAAGCAGCCGAACAGGGGTATGCCATGGCGCAAGTAAATTTGGGCGCGATGTACTCCCTTGGGCATGGTGTTGCCAAGAGTGACCGCAAGGCGTTCGAGTGGTGGCAGAAAGCAGCCGAGCAGGGGAATGCCAAGGCGCAAGCAAAATTGGGCGCGATCTACTCCCTTGGGCATGGTGTTGCCAAGAATGATCGCAAGGCGTTCGAGTGGTTTCAGAAAGCCGCCGAACAAGGAAACGCCGATGCGCAATCACTGTTGGGTATAAATTATTGGCAGGGTGCTGGGGTGATAAGAGATCGAAAAAAGGCTTGCCAGTTATGGGAAACTGCCGCACATCGTAGACATGAAAGTGCCATAAAATTCTATAATAAATATTGTTCGCGGTAAACGAGGATAGACTTGGCACAGTGAGGACAATATTTTCCTCGTCGAGAAGGGATAAATGCGATGTATTGTGACCAATGCGGAACACTCGTGCAAGCGACGGCGAAGTTTTGCCATAAATGCGGTCATCGGCTTCAGGGCGTGGCGGGCGAACCTGCTCCAGAAAAGCAGCAGGAAACACCAACGCCAGAAGTGATACCAGCGGATGAGCCGGTCGAGTCGTGCAATGTTCAACAGATCAAGCCTGAATCCGGTCAAGGCGCTGAACCACTGGAAAAGGCGAGTTCTATTCCAGAAAATGATTCGCGGAACAGGGGTATTGACCCAGATATCGAATGGAGCGTTCGTGAAACAGAAACCGAAGAATTGGTCGAACGCTTGAAGTCGGGCTACTACCGCGAGGAGGCGCGCCCGATCGTTGAAAGAGAACTGCAAAACCGGGAACTTCACCCAGACTCCCCAGAACCATCAGACCCGCCAGAACCCGTATCCGATTTTTCTCTCAGTGATTTACCTTTCTGGAGGCAGTTATTCACATTCAAGGGGCGCACGGGCAGACTGAAGTTTTGGCTGGTCGTTCCTCCTGCATGGGTGTTTTTTATCCTGTGTCGAGTATATCTGGAAATCCTTTTGAATCGAGGTGAATCTACCGTTGGGTTATTTGTGCTTTTGATTCCGGTTGCTTGGGTGCACTGGGCAACGATTGCACAACGATGTCATGATAGGGGAAAAAGTGGAATCGGATATTATCTTTTGCTTTTAATTCCCTTCATTGGACAGCTTTGGGCAATTTTTGAACTTGGCTTCCTGCCCGGAATGCCCGGCTCAAATCGGTACGGGAAATCGATCTTAGAAATTGTCTATGAATAATATTTACAGTTAGATGTTCATAGGTTATACTGTAAAGCATGACAGATAAAGACGAAAGCGCATTGAGAATGCGCATAGACATTATGCTCCCGTCGCTCAACGAGTTCCAGCGAAGACGGTTTTTGTCTGTAGAGGCGAAATCGATTGGCAGGGGCGGGATATCGCTTGTGAGTCGGCTTTCCGGCATGTCGCGCCAAACGCTGACGGAAGGGGTAAAGCAGCTTGATTCCCCCGTAGCGGAACTGCCCAAACAAGGCCGGAGTCGAAAATCTGGAGGTGGGAGGAAACCCGTATGGGAAGAGAAGCCTGAAATATTGGATGCCCTATCGGACTTGCTGGAAGCGCACACGAAGGGTGATCCGATGAGGTTGTTGCTTTGGACAAACAAGAGTCTGCGCAAGCTTTCCGCCGCACTGTCACAAGAAGGCTTCTCCGCCAACAAAGACACCATCGGGTGTATGCTGAAAATGCTCGGATACGGCTTGCAGTCGGACAAAAAAACCTTGACGGTCAAGCCGTCCCATCCAGATCGCGACGCCCAGTTCGAGCACATAAACGAGGAAGCGAAGAAAGCGGTTGCCTGCAGATGCCCTGTGCTTTCTATTGATGCGAAGAAGAAAGAGAACGTGGGCCACTTCAAGAACGGAGGCAAAACGTATCGGCCTCACAAGTCGCCGATAGAGGTACTTGATCATGACTTCCCTCTGCCGGAGCTTGGGAAGGCGACCCCATTCGGGGTATACAACATTTTTAAAAACAAAGGCTTCGTGAATGTCGGGCTGAGCGCCGACACGGCCGTGTTCGCAGTGGAGTCCCTACGGAAGTGGTGGTACGCGGAAGGTATCTGCGATTACAACGGCGCCACTAAAATCGTACTCACCGCCGACGGTGGCGGCAGCAACGGGAGCCGAAACAGGCTTTGGAAATTAGAATTGCAGAAATTCGCGGACGAGATAGGAAAGGACATCCAAGTGTTGCACTATCCGCCAGGAACAAGCAAGTGGAACAAGATCGAGCATCGGATGTTTTCGTTCATCAGCAAGAACTGGCAGGGCGTGCCGCTCATCAGCGCCTCGGTCATAGTAAACCTGATCGGAGCGACGAGAACGGAGAAAGGGCTGTCAATCCGATGCGTCCTTGATGAGGCGATATACGAAAAGGGCATTGAAGTCACGGACAAAGAGTTTGAATCCATCAATATCTCAAAAGATGACTTTCACGGGGAGTGGAACTATACAATATGTAAGAATACAGATTAAATGTACAAT
>JAISAZ010000034.1 GCA_031266435.1 Accumulibacter sp. | reverse complement strand
TCAGGAGATCAAACGCAGGGCCAGAGGCTTTCGCAACATCGAGAACTTCATCTCCATGATTTATCTCGAAGCCGCTCACCTCGATTTCCATCTCCCCCACTTGAAATAGCGAAGAACCTCTTCGATGTTGTGGTAAAGGACAAGGTTGTCCATATCTACAAAGCCCAAGGCGCGATTTTCGAAATCTCCTTGGTCGTAGGCAAAGAGTGTGCAACCGCAAGCCATTGCTTCGAAATTTTTCGCCATGTATTCACCGATGCCGATATCCGCACTCACAAAAAAACGGATTCGATTCAGCATTTGGCAATACTCTCCCTCGGATTTCGTGCGCGCGACAAGCAGTTTTTCCTGTTGTTCCAATTTTTCCAGCAGGGATCGGCGTCCGCTGTAGATGGCGCTTTCGGTACTTCCGAGAAACCCCAACTCGATATCTCGGCATAAGCCCTGGTTGGAGAGCAGGGTCTGATCGTATCCCTTGGGAACGAAACACGCGTCGATGCCCTCCTCGCGCAGGCGACGCGCAACACCCGCACCGGAAGAAATGACCCTCGCCCATGGGATTCTGGAGTAGTGCTTGCTGAATACACCCATATATTTACCGGGGATGTAATTTTGACAGGCGTCGTGCTCAAGAAAGACGAGATTCGGCAACGTGCGCAGAAAGCGCCATTGCCGAACCTCCTTTTTGAAGCGAATGAAAAAAAGGATTCTGTCGTATTTTGAAAAGTCGACGTTGTGATGAAAGTATACGTGTAATTGCCTTTGCGCTTCGTCATCCAAGCGGCGGATATCGCAATCGCAGTGCAACGCGACATCGTCGTAAAGGCGATCGAGAATGGCTCGTTGCTCCTTTTGTACGAGAAAAAGAACTTTCATTTTTGCCGCCGCGTGTCCATAAGGCTCTGAAATACAGGATGACTCAAATTTGGAGCGCAACACCGCCTCCTAATGCGAGACACTATCCTCCATATCAAGAACCATGCCTGAAGAAAGGCCGCCGAGCGAATTGGAAAGCTTGATCCCCCACTGCCGGAGCGCACACCGGCAGCGTACGCTTCTGAAAAGTAGAATGAGTTCGTCGAAATTTTTCATCGTCGTCAAAGCATATCCTGATGCGACGCCATTTTACAGCGATTCGTCTTTCTCGTTAGCGCGTGAAATCGCCCTCTCACGGTAGAGGTGAAAAAACTCCTCGAACGGGAACGCGGTCTGATTTTCGCGGTCGAGGCGGTGTTTCACACGCTGGAAGTTCCAGCGTATACGCGAGCCTGATGGGGAATGGCGGATGACGGAATTCCGCGTCCGACTCTATTTCGCAATCTCCCAGTGACCCGACCTATCCGAGCCGACGCGCCTAATCGCGCCAGAATCACGAAGTTCGCGTATTTCCCTTGAAACCGTACGTGTCGACAATCGCACCTTGGCCGCAAGGTTTTTTTGCGTGATTTTCGGTTCTTCGGCAAGGGCGTTTAAAATCAAGCCAACCTTGTCTTCACCGCCAATATCATCGCCACGATCTACGCCAACTTCATCGCCGTGTGGCGTAGATAATTTCCTGTAGCCCAAATTTTTCAAGGTCACGACAAACGACTGCTCTGTAGAGCGGAACGACGGCGCGGCGTCTTCAGCGCCACGACTTTGGGACCGCGAGAGTCGTGTTCGAGCATGTCTGCGCTTTTCAGCCAATTTTCCAGTTCTTGCGCTGTTACAATTCGCATCGCACGCCTTCGATTCCACCGCCAAATGACCAATTTTAACCGTACGCCGAGTTTTCGCGCCCTGCGTTGCGTTTTGCCTCGCAAAGCGCCGTGCGCGGCGATACCGATGCGACCCAGCATTTTCGATCATTCCGCCGTCAGCCTTGCCGATACTGGCGGAGTCCATCCCAAAATATTGCCCCCCGAATAAACCTTGCCATTAGAGGGCGGCATAAGAAGTCGAGGGAGCGGTAAAGAACGCCCTGACTTTTACGGGGCGGATCTGCACGGTTTACAGACAACTGACTACAGATGCCGAAGGCCGTTCTGTCATCTATCCTCTGTCTTCTGTCCTCTGTTTGCGGCATAATAACAAGAAAGCAACACGACAGGAGGAATTTGACGTGGCTTCGCTGATACCCGCCATCGGCGCGTGTCTGTCACGAATGACAGGCGGAGAAAAACGTCTCGCGCGGCGCTTGGAGGACAAGCTCGAAGACGATTACCTGCTCTGGTACGACGTCCCGGTGGGGCGCGCGAATGTGCATCCTGACTTCATCGTCTTCAATCCCCGGCGCGGCTTGCTCATTCTCGAAGTCAAGGACTGGAAGCTGAACGGCATCCGGTCGATCGACCGCGAATCGGTCTGTCTTCTGACGCTGAACGGACTCAAGCGCGTCGTCAATCCCCTGGAACAGGCGCGCCAATACGCGCATCGAGTCGTCGACATACTCAAGACCGACCCTTTTCTGACCTTTTCAACAGGGCGGATGCGCGGGCAACTGCTCTTCCCCTGGGCTTACGGCGTCGTGCTGGCCAATATCACCCGCAAGCAATTCGACGAAACCGACCTCGGCGAAGTGATCGAGCCGCATCGCGTCATTTGCAGCGACGAAATGACCGAGACTGTCGACGCCGAAAGCCTCCAGGAACGCCTGTGGGCGATGTTCTCATTTTCCCGCAGCGTTCCGCTTTCACTCCCACAGATCGACAGAATCCGTTGGCATTTATTTCCGGAAATACGGATTCCCGCTCCGACACAGATCACCTTGTTCGACGACGACGAGAACGACCCGGATTCCGCCGATTTCATACGCATCATGGATATCCAGCAGGAGCAGCTCGCGCGCAGTCTCGGCGAGGGGCACCGCGTCATCCACGGCGTCGCCGGCAGCGGCAAGACGCTGATTCTCGGATACCGCGCCGAATACCTGGCGCAGGTATGCAAACGTCCCATCCTCATCCTTTGCTACAACAAAACGCTGGCAAAGCGCCTCGGTCGTACGATGGAAGCCAAACGCCTGACCGAAAAGGTCGCCGTCCACACCTTCCACCGCTGGTGCCGATCGCAATTGATCGCTTATAACGTCGGACTTCCGGCGCAGTCCGAAGACAGGAACGCCTTCTTTGCCGAGATGGTCGAGAAACTCATTCGCGCCGTCGACTCCGGGCTGATACCAACCGGCCAATACGACGGCGTGCTGATCGACGAAGGGCACGATTTCGCGCCTCAGTGGTTGAAACTCGTCGCGCAGATGGTCAATCCCGAAACAAACGCCCTCCTCGTCATGTACGACGATGCGCAGTCGATCTACCGGCGCGGTGCGCGCGGGAAATTCAGCTTCAGGCAACTGGGTATCCAGGCGCAGGGGCGTACGACCATCCTCAAGATCAACTATCGCAACACACAGGAAATCCTGCAACTTGCCGCCGGCATCGCCAGGGACTTGCTTCTTCCCGCGACGACCGACGAAGACGGCATTCCCACCGTTCAGCCGGTCAGCGCCGGCAGACACGGTCCCGAGCCGCTCGTCGTCAAGCTCCCCAGCCTGCGGGCGGAAGCCGAGTACATCGCCGATCACCTCAAGGCGGCCCACACGGCCGGCACGCCGTGGAGCGAGATGGCGGTCATTTACCACGACTACGCCAGCGTCGGGAAAGAAGTATTGACCACGCTGCGCCGCATCGGCATACCGCTGACTTTTCATTCCGACATTCGTTTCTCTGAAAACGAAAACACGGTGAAATTCCTGACGATGCACAGTTGCAAGGGTTTGGAATTTCCCTTGGTGGCGATCCCCGGCGTCGGACACCTGGACGGCGAAGAAGCGCGGAAGGAAGAAAATGCGCGCCTCCTCTATGTCGCCATGACGCGCGCGACGCGTGAATTGCTGCTCGTCGGCACACAAGGAGACAGATGTCAGGAGACAGGGGACAGAGGACAGGAGACAGAACGGCCTTCGGCCTCTGTAGTCGGTTGTCTGTAATCTGATGGGGGCAAGCCACGCGACAACAGAATACGGAAAACTGGTCAGAAAGCGAACGCAGTGAGCGCTCAGTCCTCTGTCCCCTGTCTTCTGTCCTCTGATCATGATCGCATTGCCGGTATAATTCCACATTCGTAAACCTTTCTGGAGAAAGCCGTGGCATCGGTCAACAAAGTGATCCTCGTCGGCAACCTGGGCGCCGACCCCGAAGTACGTTATATGACCAGCGGGGACGCGGTGGCCAACATCCGTCTGGCGACCTCGGAAACCTGGAACGACAAGAATACCGGCGAAAAGCGCGAGATCACGGAGTGGCACCGCGTCGTCTTTTACCGCCGCCTTGCCGAGATCGTCAGCCAGTACCTGAAAAAAGGTTCTTCCGTGTATGTCGAGGGGCGTATCCGCACGCGGAAGTGGCAGGACAAGGAGGGTCAGGACCGTTATACGACCGAGATCGAAGCCACCGAGATGAAGATGCTCGGCGGTCGCCAGAGCACGGCATCTTCCGGGGGCGAAACGGAATATCCGAGCGCACCGCCGGCGCCGCGTCCTTCTCCGGCGAAAAAAGCGCCGGATTTCAACGATATGGACGACGACATTCCGTTCTGAGCCAGAGTTTTTCGAGGAAAGGCGCGCGCCCGGTGAACATCGACGGGACGTTACGTTCGTTATTGAAGAAAGCCGGTGAAATCCGTAGCCGGTTTGCGCGAAGC
This sequence comes from Accumulibacter sp., assembly GCA_031266435.1. Taxonomy (GTDB): domain Bacteria; phylum Pseudomonadota; class Gammaproteobacteria; order Burkholderiales; family Rhodocyclaceae; genus Propionivibrio. The sequence continues at coordinate 2,225 of JAISAZ010000034.1, read as the reverse complement.
ACGTCGGGCGAAGCGGGACTCGTCCTCGCCGCGCTCGGCATCGTTTATGGCGATATCGGCACCAGCCCTCTCTATACGCTGAAAACGGTCTTCGGCGGGAATCATCCGATTCCTCCGACGCCCGACAATATCCTCGGCGTCGTGTCGCTCATTTTCTGGCTGCTGGTCCTCATCGTTTCGATCAAGTACGTCGTTTTCGTCCTGCGCGCCGACAACCGCGGCGAGGGCGGCATCATGGCCTTGCTCGCGCTTGCGATGGGCGCGACCCGAAGGCGGCGCAAATTCAACGGCGTCATTCTGACCTTCGGTCTTCTCGGCGCGGGGATGTTTTACGGCGACGGAATCGTCACGCCGGCGGTCTCGGTCTTGTCCGCGCTGGAGGGTCTCGATATCGCGACGCCCGCATTTCAGCCTTACGTCGTCCCCGTGACGATCCTCGTTCTTTTCGGACTATTTTATTTTCAGTCGCGCGGAACGGTTTCCGTTGCGCGGCTCTTCGGCCCGGTGATGGTTTTGTGGTTCTTGACGATCGCCGTTCTCGGTCTTTGCGGCCTGGTGAAAAACCCGCGCGTACTGCTTGCGATCAACCCGGCCTACGGCGTGGGATTCGTTTTCGCGCATCCCGCAATCGCCCTCGTCGCCCTGGGCGCGATCGTCCTGTCGATCACCGGCGCGGAATCGCTTTACGCGGACTTGGGGCATTTCGGTCGCCACCCCATTCAGAAGGCGTGGTTCCGCTACGCGTTGCCTCCCCTGCTGCTCAACTACTTCGGGCAAAGCGCGCTCCTGCTCTCCGACCCGACGGCGATCGACAATCCCTTCTACCGCCTCGCGCCGAAATGGGCGCTTTATCCGCTCGTCGGTCTGGCGACGGTGGCGACCGTAATCGCTTCGCAGGCGGTGATCTCCGGCGCGTTCTCGATCACCCGGCAGGCGATACAGCTCGGCCTCGTCCCGCGCTTCGACGTGAAATTCACGTCGGAAAAAGCGCACGGTCAGGTTTATCTTCCCGGCGTCAACTGGACGCTGTTCGGCGCGGTCGTCATCCTCGTCCTCGGATTCAGGAACACGCACAACCTCGCGGGCGCCTACGGCGTCGCCGTGACCGGCGCGATGGTCATCACGTCGTTTCTCGCCGCGATCGTCGCCGCGCAAACCTGGGGATGGCTCAAAGCCGCCGCGCTCTTTGCCGGCTTCGCGCTCATCGAGAGCACGCTGTTCGCCGCAGCGACGTTCAAGATTTCCGAAGGCGGATGGTTCCCGCTCTTCGTCGGCTTCGTCGTATTTTTTCTCATGAGTTCCTGGCGGCGCGGACGTATGCTTTTATCGGGACGGATCAACGAAAAATCGATCAAGATCGACGACTTCATCGCGACGCTCGACAACGCGACGATGGCGCGCGTCCCCGGAACGGCGATCTTCATGACATCGGACATCAAGCACGTGCCCGACGCGATGCTGCACAACCTGATGCACAACAAAGTCCTGCACGAGCGCATCGTCTTCTTCAACGTAAAGCTCCACGAAAAAGCGCACATCCCGGAGAAGCGCCGTATCGCGCTCACCCCCCTGAAAGACGGGTTTTACAGCCTGACGGCGCATTACGGCTTCATGGACGAACCCGACGTTCCGCAAGCGCTCGAAAAGTGCGCGGAACACGGACTCGAATTCGAGATGATGGAAACCTCATTCTTCCTGGGACGCATCACGGTCGTCCCGCAAAAAGGAAGCCCCGGAATGTGGTTCTGGCGCAAGAAAATCTTCGCCGCGATGTACCGGAACGCGAGCAGCGCGACGAGCTATTACAGGATACCGAACAACCGCGTCGTCGAACTCGGCGCGCAGGTCGGATTCTGATTCAGGAGACAGGAGACAGAGGACAGGAGACAGATCAGTTACCGGCGGCTTCGCCACCGGGGTAACGAAACCCCGCCAGGAATACCATCCCACCGTAGGGGCACGGCGTGCCGTGCCCTATCAGGAAACAGGAAACAAGAACCGCGAAACACGCGAAAAGTGCGAAAAAATTTTGGGGATACAGACCTTTCGCGTCTTTCGCGCCTTTCGCGGTTAAAATCGGTTTTCATCTGATCCCTGATTCCTGACATCTGATCCCTGATAAGCCTGCGGAATCGTTGGGCTTCGTTACAAAGCCCCACGATAAAGGCGCGGGTCGGCGGGACCCCGTAAAAAGAAAAAATGACAGTGATTAAACGCTATACGAG
>JAISAZ010000004.1 GCA_031266435.1 Accumulibacter sp. | reverse complement strand
ATGCCGCGTACCGAAGCCGAACTCGAAACCAACATCCGCTCGCACCTGAAAACCGTTCAGCTCCGCCCCGCAAAAGTCAGGGCGTTCTTTACCGCTCCCTCCACTTCTTATGCCGCTCTATAATGGCAAGGTTTATTCGGTGGATCAATATCCAGATTTGGAGAACTTCGAAAAGCATACGGGTCTCATTTTGAAACCGGCGGGAGAAAAAGTCCCGCATCATAAGCTCTATTCGGAGGACAAGCCGAAATCTCCGCTCCTTGCGCTCAAACGATTCTGGTCGTCGGACGGTTACTTCGGGAGCAGCGTACTGGATACCTATTGGAGCAACGCCCTTCCGGGGCGCCGCTATATATTCCTCAAAATCGGAAGGTCCGACGACGCGTCGGGTTCGGCGCCGATCGTATTGGACAGGGTAAGCGGCGCGTACCGCGCGCTACCGAGGGGTACGCGGGTCTATGTCAACGATGCGAACGAAGCGAGCGTGAAAGTAACGCCGCTCAGTCTGTGGAAAGATCGATTGCCCGTTTCAAACCATCCGAACATTCCGAAAGCTGAAGCGCGCGTTGAAAAGAAAGAAGCGCCGAAACTTCATTTCCGAATGGATTGATCGGGTTCGTATTCCACAAGATACCAATGAAATAAACAGGGATGGTCGCGCCATGTTTGAGCCTTATATAAGGGCATATCGCTGGGAAAATCTGAAAAACAGAGAGGTGCGATATTTTCGCGCCTATGGCTGGTATTTTGCCTTGTCGTTATTCGTTGCCTTGACGGTGCCGGACGACATTCTCACCACCTTTCCATTTTTGGAGGACTGTTTCGTCATCCCGATTTCGTCGCTCGTTTCACTCTACGTGCCTATCCATTGGTGGGCAAGACTTTCAGAATTCCCTGAAGCAACATGCATTACGCTAGCCTTGCTGTGTGTAACTTATCCCATTTTAGCGACTCGTTGCTTTTTCTCGTACCAATTACCAGAGTGGTTTCAAAGAAGAGAGGACACAGGGAAGTTGTTGGCAGGGTTACTGCTTGCCTATGTAATGATGTTTTTCACGTTTCTTATTCCCAGGATAGCCGTGCTGGGTTACTCGGAAATTTCAGGAACAAAGCGCCTTTTTGAGCATCTGTTTGTATTCATGATGACTTCACGGCTGGGTTTGGGGCTGATAGCCCCGATGCTGATATTTCCAAGCGCTTTTGCTTTGGTTACATTGATTTCCATGCACAAGGAGATTTTTCTACGCTTATCGCATAAGACCTGATATCCAGAGGGAATGGCCTGTTTCACGAACAACATGTTCTCTATGCCGTTGCATGATATGCGCACTATTTTGTGGATTCTTCAGTATGAAATTCCTTAAAAAAACACCCTATGTCCTTCTGTTTTTGGCAGGGGTATTTTGTTTTTATGCCTGTTTCAGGCAGATTTTTATCAAAAATGAATTCGATTATCAGGTTATGGCGGTCATGGCCTTCGGTATCGTACTTGTTTCCGTGGCAATTACGGAATTATTCTATAAAGAGGATATGTTCGAGGCATTGGCAAAACACAAAACGATCCGGTATGTTTATGCCTCAGGCTCGTGTTCATTTACCTTGATATGCATAATATTTGTTTACGATGGTTTTGGTTTCAATCTGATAACTTTTGCAGGAATTTCAGGAATACTGTTTTTTGGATTCGGCTGTCTGGTCATCTTGTTCTACGATTATAATGAGTTCTACAAAAAATACTTTGTCAATAACGACTCAGTAAGCTAAGCCACCCGGCTTTTCCGGGGGCGTTTGATCAGTTTTGAGTTTTTATCGCTCCGATGCAAACCGTTCCCGCGCCGAAAATTCATGCGCACACCTGTTTGATCCCGATGCGCTGGGGTGACATGGACGCGTACCGCCACGTCAATAACGCGGTTTATTTCCGCTATATGGAGCAAGCCTGCGCCGAATTCATCGGCGGTCTCGGATTCCACGCGCTGGCGACGAATCAGGGGCCGGTCGTCGTCAACGCGTCCTGCACCTTCCTGCGCTCGCTGATGTACCCCGGTGTGGTCGAAGTGCGGATGTATTGCGCGTCTCCGGGGCGGAGCAGTTTTTTTACCCTTTACGAAATACGCGTGCAAGGGGATGATCTCGTGTATGCGGAAGGTCAGATGAAAATGGTCTGGATCGACCGATCGACGGGGAAATCGCTTCCGTTGCCCGATGAATTCCGCGCCTGGTTTTCGCGGTAGTATCTTTCTTTTTTATCGAGAGTGCGAAATGCTTTTCGAAACGATGGGTAAAAAGTTTTTTCCAGCCGCCGCTCCCATCGACGCGCCGCAACAGCGCCTTGCCTGGGGACTCTTCTGGCGCGTTCTCGCAACGCAGTCGGGTGTGCTTTTCTTTGCGGCGGCGCTCGTCTGTTTTTTCGCGTATAACTGGGCGGATATCCCTGCCTTCGCCAAATTCGGCTTCATCGCGGTGCTGATCGCCGCGTCCGCGCTCCCGGCTTTTCTGCGCGGTTTTTCCAGTTCGGTGACGCACGCCGGCCTCTTGCTCTGCGGGATACTCGGCGGGGTACTTTTCGCCGTGTATGGGCAGGTCTACCAGACGGGCGCGAACGCTTGGGAACTTTTTCGGTCCTGGACCTTCTGGCTCGTCCCGCTCTTTCTGATCAGCCGCCGGTCGGGTTTGTTTTTCACCCTCTGGGTCGTTGCAAACCTCTGGGCGTCGTTCTATTGGCAGCAGATGCTGTTGGACAAAAACAGCATGCGTCTGTTTTTCTTTGGCTCGCAAACCTTGGTCTGGGCGGCTTTCGAGGCGGCTTCGTACTACTATCCGGCGAAGGAGCTTCCTTTCCTCCGTTCGCGCTGGATTCCCCGCTGCATCGGCGTTCTGCTTCTCGCGTGCCTGACGCAGATATTCATCGAGGAATTCATCAAACACAATTCCTGGAGAGCCACGGCGCCGGATGCGGGAATCGGGCTGCTTTTTCTGTGCGTAATGGGGGGAGGCGCTTATTGGTATCTCCGAAAAAAACGCGATCTCTTCATGATTGCCGCCGGACTGTTGAGCGTGATCGCCTTGATCATGATGGGACTCGATTCTTCGATTTCGATAAACTTTTCTTCTTCGTTTTACCTGCTCTTTCTTGCGCTCGTGCTCCTCTCGCTTTCGGTCGCCGCCGGAAAGTTCCTGATTTATCTGCACGGACAAACACCGGAAACACATGCGGTAACCGAGGCCAGAGACGCGGAGGAATCCACGCCGCCTCCGCCTGAAGAAGACAGTCCCACCGCTGTTTTGCCCTCGCTGCTCTCGATGCGCGTTCTGAATTTCGTTTTTTCGGGCGTCCTTGCCGACGCGCCGCCGGAAAAAACGAAGGAATCGTCACCCTGGGTCGCGCGCCTGCTTATGGGAATATGCGCCTGGGTGATCGTCCCCTTGCTGATCTGTTCCCTGGTATTGTTCATCTATCTGCTTGAGATCAAGTCGTTTTCCACCATCGCGAGTATTTCTTTCTTCATTCTTGCCGGAGGCGTCGCGCTTTCCAGAAATCAAGGGATTTTTATCCGTCAGGCTTCTCTCTGTACGATGCTGATGGCCTCCCTCGCGCTGAGCGTGAGCTTGACCGTTGCGCTCGGATGGGAGGATGAAAAATATTTGCTCGTTCCGACGATCGCCGTTTTCGCCGTTTCGGCTTTTCTGGCGCGTAACGAAGCGTACCGTTTCCTGGCTGCGGTATTCGTCACCTTTTTTTCGTTCATGCAGTTGAGGTTCTGTTTTGTTTACGCAAGAAGAGGGTGGTCGAGTTGGGGGTGGTTGTTCAGAAGCGCCCGTGCGCTTCGGCGACCCGTGTGGGGCGGTACCAGCCTCTTGTTCATCGCACTTTTTGCGCTGCTGAGCGTATTGCTGGTACTTCTCTGGGACAAATCCGACGATTCGCATCCGAAATTACGCTGGATCAACCGAAAAGGGCTGTTGACCGCGCTCATGGTCTTCGGCCTCTGTTCGGTTTTCATGGCGGACTACCCCTTGTTCGGAGCCGCGACCTTATCGATGTGCGGCGTCGGTGCGGGGATCGGCCTTCTGGTTTTTTCCTGGCGTCTTTCCCTTGAGCTTTCGCTGTCGAAAACCGTATTCGCCGCGCTCTCGTTTCTTTGTCTGGCGACGACGGTGGCTTCCTGGTGGCTCCCTTGGGTGGGCGTCGGGCTGTTCGCGCTTGCGCTGGCCCGCTACGCCGCTTCTTCCCCGCTTTTCGGTTTCTCCGTCATTTATCTGGCGTCCTGCACGGTCATGGAGTATTACAGTCGTGCGACGACGCTACTCGAAAAGTCGAAGTCGCTCGCGCTTGCCGCCCTTGTCCTCGTGCTGGCGGCGTTCGCCCTGCAAACGCTGTTGACGCTCGCGCTGAGAAAAGGGGCCGTGTCGATACCGGACGAGCTTGCCGAATTTTGCAAACGCGTGTCGAGCGTCGTGCGGTGGGAGTCGCGCAGGGAAGTCGTCCTGTGCGCGTCGCTCGTCGGCGCCCTGGTGATTTTCGCGGGACTTTTCACCCGTTCCGTCCATCAAAAGGAAACCCTGCTCGCCGACGGCAAACCGGTCATTCTGCACTTGACGCCCAGAGACCCGCGTTCGCTGATGCAAGGCGATTACATGGTCTTGAATCTCGCGCTGGAAAGAGAGATCGAAACGGCGCGCAGGGAGGCAAAGCGGGATCAAAAGGCGGGCGATGAAAAGAGAGACGACGATTTTTCAGGCGCGCCGCGCGAGGGTCTCGCGGTCATCGAATCCGACGCGCAGGGCGTCTACCATTTTGCGTCGCTTTACGACGACGCGCTTCCTTTGACGGAAAAACAGATCAAAATCATTTTCCGTTTCCAAAAATACAGTGTGCGCGTCGGCTCCGGTTCCTTCTTCTTCCGCGAGGGGACGGGCAGGGCGTTCGACGGGGCGCGTTACGCCGATCTGCGCGTGGACGAAAACGGCCAATGCCTGATCGTCGCCCTGCGGGACAGCGCGCTTGAAATCATCGACCCAGAGAAAAAGTGAAAAAGTATTTGGAGTTTCATGTGCCATCCGCCGCGCGGCGTCGTGGTATCAAAATTCTCGGGCGATAATACCCGCGCGGGTCTGCTCTGGCTTATGCGGCGAACACGACAGCGACACGTCCAGACGAAGCCGCACGGCGAGCAGGACCGACGACGATTTGTACGTCACGCCCCAACTGGGCGAGACATTCGAGCATCTTCACCTCGCTGATCCCGCGAAACTGACCACGCAGCATCTTCGATAATTTGGATTGAGGAATGCCGAGGACATCTGCCGCGTGTTGCTGAGGCCATTTGCGGCTTTTGATGATTTCACCGATCTTGGTCGCAAGTTGCGCCTTGACCATCATTTTATCGGCGTCGGCCATATCCAGGTCGGCGTAAACGTTGCCAGTGCTTTCTTCAATCTCGATCATTTTATTTTCCCTTTAGCATGCGCCTCCGCTACTTTCAATCGCTCTCGAATCAGGTCTATGTCTGGCTTTGGCGTCGCAATGCCATGCGTTGATTTCTTCTGAAAGCAGTGAAGGACATAAATTGCCTCGCCGAATTTGACGGTATAGACAGCGCGGAATGTACCGCCGCTCGAATCTTCGACGACTTCAAGAACACCCGCCGAACCAAAGCCTTTTAATGGTTTGGCCTGTTCATGCTTTTTGCCAGCTTGAGCTTGATGTAGCGCATAGCCAAACGTATCTTGAACATCGTCTGGCATTTCCTTCAAGTTCTTCTTGGTAGAACCAAGCCAAAACAATCGTTTCATACGCTGTCCGGTTTTTGTGCATTATACCCATGTGGACATAACAATGCGAGTTCTCTGCCTACGGTATTTGGAATTGGACTATCCAAAACTTCAGGAAGGATCAGGCGAAAAACTTCACGAAAGCGCCTCCAGCGGCAAAGAGTGAGATAGCCAGAACGAACGGATACCATTTTGATTCGATGAGAATCTTCATCGCTTCGGCCTGTAGTTTATCTCCCTCGAGCATTCTTTTTCTAAGGTCGGCAAGGATTTGCTGGAGTTCAAGATTTTCCTTGGTGAGAAGCTCTTTTTCGTCGGCGTGCATGCGGTTCTCCGTTCAGGTGATTTTTACCCAGTGCCTTGAAGTTGTCAACGGAGAGCGGAGAAAGGAAAAGCCAAGCAGGAGCGGCTTGGCTTTTCGGAGGATGCGATCAGGGGTGGCTGAGGAACACGAAGCAGGAACAGCACTGGAAACGATTTGAAGAAACGGTGAAAGAACTTCACCAGGAACTTCACTACATACTTCGCACAATAATTTAACATAATACAAATTATGCGCTTTTTAGAGGCGTTTTTTCAGCCCGATTCCAAGCGTCCGAAACGGCTGTTTTATTTCCCGGCGCCCTGCAGGATTTTCTCGATTTCAACGTGTCCCATTTTTCGCGCGATGTCGAGCGGCGTTTCTTTGTACTGGTTGGCGATCTCCGGGTTCGCCTTGTTGTCGAGAAGTTTTTTGACGGCTTCGAGATGTCCGCCGCGAGCCGCCGCGTACAGGGCCGTCGCTCCGCTCTCGGCTTGCGCGTCGATTTGCGCGCCGGACTTCAGAAGATACTCGATAAGGTCCGCATGGCCGTTGAGCGCCGCGTAAACCAGCGGAGGCCATCCGTAATGATTGACTTCCGCGCCCGCTTCGACAAGGCGTTTCACGTCGCGGATGTTTCCGTTGAAAGCCGCGATCGTCAGCGCCGTTTCTCCAAAGCGGTTCCGGCTGTTCAAGCGGGCGCGCGATTCGAGCAGAAAATCGACCAGTTCGGGCATATCCTGGCGCACGGCCTGGATCAGCAAGGTGTCGCCCGCCCGGTCGACGGTATTGACGTCCATCCCGCGACGCACGAGGCCGATCGCCTTCTCCGAGTCGCGTTTGCTCATCGCCGCTTCCATTTCTTCGTAGGTTCCCGCAAAGGCGCAAGTCTGCGCGAGACACGCCAATACGAATAAAATCTTTTTCATCGAACTGTTCTCCGGTTGGCATGCTTGAAAAGTCGAAAGAAGTTCTCGGTACTCGCCGTGGCGATTCTTTCAAACGAGGTTTCTCTCAGGCGAGCGATCTCTTCGGCGACGTAGCGAACGTAAGCCGGCTGGTTTCTTTTTCCCCGGTAAGGAACGGGCGCAAGATACGGCGAATCGGTCTCGACGAGGAAACGGTCTTCCGGGACGTATTTTGCGGCGTCCTTGACCGCCGGCGCGTTCTTGAAAGTGACGATCCCGGAAAACGAGATGTAAAAACCCATGTCCAGCGCGCGTTGAGCGATTTCCCTGTCTTCGGAAAAACAATGGAAGACGCCTCCGACCTCGTCGGCGTTCTCTTCCGCGAGGATGCGGAGCACGTCGGTGCTCGCGTTGCGGTTGTGAATGACCAAGGGTTTGCGCGCCTTTCGCGCGGCGCGGATATGCGTCCTGAAACGCTCGCGCTGCCATTCGGGGGCGTCCTTGTGCCAGTAATAATCGAGACCTGTTTCGCCGATCGCGACGACTTTGGGATGCGCGGCAAGCTCAAGCAGTTCTTTTTCGGTCGCTTCGCGTCCGTCGGTCACTTCAGGGTGTAGCCCTACCGACGCAAAAATCCGCGAATCGTTTTCAGCGAGCGCCAGAATCCCCGGAAAGTCTTCGAGCCGAACGCCGATACAGGCAAGGTGCCCAACGCCGTTTTCCTCCATTGATTCAAAGACTTCTGGAAGATTCTCGGCGAGTTTCGGAAAATCGATGTGGCAATGCGAGTCAACGAGCATCGGGAAGTCGGAGAGCGGAAAACGGAAAGTGGAAAGCGGGGTCAGATGGTATGCGTCGGGCGGCTTGAATTGACCAGATTCCCCAAAATCCCCTCGATTTTTTTCCTGACGGTACTCCCGGGTCCATCGGCCTTGAAATGTACCCCAATCCCCTGAACCTTGCTGTTCTGCGCGCCGGCGGGGGTAATCCACGCGACGTTTCCAGAAAAAGTGAATTTATTCGGGTTGTCCATGAGCATCAGCATCACAAGAACCTCGTCGCCCAGGTTGTAGCGTTTGCTCGTCGGGATGAAAAGTCCGCCGTTGTGCAAGAGCGGCATGAAAGCGGCGAACAGCGCCGATTTCGACTTGATCGTCAAAGACAGCACCGTCGTCGCGCGTTGCGCTGGGTCGGAGGTACCGGGAACACCGGGAACGCCGAAGGGCGCCGATGCCGTTTGAGCCTGGTAGGGTTGCGACGCCTGCTGAGGAGGAATCGGCTGAAAAGCGAGCGGCGGGGTCATTGAAGTCGGCATGGTCGGCACATCTGGATAAACGATCGGTTACTGAAACCCCCTGAATCGTCGATTCAGGGATTTTGCCTTTTGCCGTCGAACAAGGCGGCGTAATTCAAAAAACATTCTTCGAGAAACAGCCGCGTGTTCAACGGTTGCTCACAGAACAAGCGGTATTCTAACGATTTTCTGTAGAATGCGACAATCTTCCCTGCAGGAATCAACGCCGCCAATCGACGGATTTCTTTCGCGTAGTCGAGAAAATAGCGCGGAAGCAGCCCTTCGCGCGTGAGAAGCAGGTCGAGAAGCCATTTTTGCAGCCATTCGACGCTTCGTTTCAGGGTAAGCTGGCGTTTGTCCGCCTTGGCGATGCGCTCGATCGACGCCGCGGCGGCGAGCGGCGCGAATTTTTCGCCCTTTCGCAATTCGGCGAGCAGCGCGTCCAGCAGGATGTGCCCCTCCCTGGAAAGGTCGTCCGCCAAAAAAGGCGAACCGCCCGCGAGCGTCAACCAGCTTTCCGCGTTCTCGACGCCCGATTGGCGCAGGTATTCCGCCGATTGCTCCGCCTTCGGCAAGGCGACGGAAAAAAACCGGCAGCGGCTGCGGATCGTCGGCAAGAGGCGCGCGAATTCGCTGGAAACGAGCAGAAACAGCGTTTCCGGCGCGGGTTCTTCGAGTGCTTTCAAAAGAGAGTTCGCCGCATTTCGGTTCATCGCTTCGGCGGGATGAATCAGGACGATACGCATGCCCTGCCGGTGCGTGCCGATGTGCAGAAAATCGTCGAGCGCGCGCACCCGATCGACGGTGATTTCCCGGCTCGGCTTTTTCTTTCCGGCGGCTTCGGTTTCAGGCGGCGCGTCGCTCTCCTCTTCGTTTTCCGGCTGAAGAAGGCGAAAGTCCGGGTGATTCCTTTGCAAGAACCAGCCGCACGGAAGGCACTTCCCGCAGGGCAAGAAATCCTCCCCCGGCTTTTCGCACAGAATCGATTGTGCGAACTTCCACGCGAGGTCGAATTTTCCGATTCCCCGCTGCCCCGCGATCAGCAAGGCGTGCGGAAGACGCGGGCGCAATACGTTCATTCGCGCCCAGGCTTCGGAATGCAGCGTGTTTATATCCATAAATCAATCTGTTACAGCGTTGTTTTAATAAGTTACTTCAAGAAATGTGGATAAAAGAGATTCAATCAATTTTTTATTGAAAACAATAGCTTAGAATACTTTCTTCAACTAATTTCTTGATTTCATCGCGCGTCCGGTCGGCGTCGACGACGCAGAAACGGCGGAAACGCGACGCGCGCGATAGATAGGCTTCGCGGACGCGCGCGTGAAAATCCGCCTTTTCCCGCTCAAAACGGTCGGCGTCCCTTCCCTGCGCCTGAATGCGTCGCTGGGCGACCGTCGTCGGAAGGTCGAACAAAAAAGTCAGGTCGGGTTGCAGGTTTTCATGAACCCAGCGTTCGAGCATCTCGATCTTCACAAGATCGAGTCCGCGCCCCCCGCCCTGGTAGGCGTAAGTCGCGTCGGTAAAACGGTCGCAGACGACCCAGTCGCCGCGCGCAAGCGCCGGCTCGATGACGCGCGCGACGTGCTCGCGCCGAGCGGCAAACATCAGGAGGGTTTCGGTCTCCAGATGCATCGGCTCGTGCAAAAGGAGTTCGCGCAACTTTTCTCCGAGCGGCGTCCCGCCTGGTTCGCGCGTGGAAACGACCTTGAGGCCTTTCGAGCGCAAAAGATCGATCGCGGCGTCGATGTGCGTACTTTTGCCCGCCCCGTCTATCCCTTCGAAGCTGATGAATTTCCCCCGACCGGTCGGCGGACGGTCGAGACTCCCGCCCTGCCCGGTTTCTTCGCTTTCCCGCGCGCAGTTTCTCATTCCTTTTCCAGTTCATTCATACCGAGAAGACGAGCCGCAGACAGTACAAGTAGTACGGCAAGGCGAAGTCGACAAAGGAAGGGATGAACTGTAAATGGAATCACAGTGCCTACCTTCCCTTTCGCTGAAAACGGCTAACCGCGCGATTGTGCTCTTCGAGCGTATTCGAGAACTCGCTGGTCCCGTCGCCGCGCGCGACGAAATAGATCGCGCTGCTTTGCGCGGGGTTCAAAGCGGCGCGCAGGGAAGCAAGACCGGGCATCGCGATCGGCGTGGGCGGCAGACCGGCGCGCGTGTAGGTGTTGTAAGGCGTGTCGGTGGTCAAATCCTGTTTGCGCAGGTTGCCGTCGAAATTTTCACCCATCCCGTAGATGACCGTCGGGTCGGTTTGGAGCAACATGTTCTGCCGCAAGCGGTTGACGAAAACGGCGGCGATGATCGGGCGATCCGCTTCGCGTCCCGTTTCTTTCTCGATGATCGACGCCATGACCAGCGCCTCGACGGAATCACGGTAAGGCAGATCCGCTTGTCGGGCGCCCCACTCGCGTTCGAGGTGTTCGCGCATGATCCTGAAAGCGCGCGCGAGAACGTCGATGTCGGCGCTTTGCTTGACGAAGAGATAGGTATCGGGGAAGAAGCGCCCTTCGGGAAAAACATCGGGCGCGCCGATACGCTGCATGATCTCCTGGTCGCTCAGGCCTTTCGTATCGTGGCGCACGTCGGGGTGCGCGTCGAGCCTTTCCCGTATCTGGCGGAAGGTCCAGCCTTCGATGAAGGTGATCTCGGTTTGTGAAACATCGCCGCGCATCAATTTTTCCAGGAGTTCCTGCGGCGTCGTTCCCTGCCGGATTTCGTAGCTGCCCGCCTTGATCGCCGATTCGGCGCGCATGATCTTTCCGAGAAGACGGAAAGTCCAGGGGTTGAGCGTCACGCCCGCGCTTGAAATATCGCGGATTACCGTCTTGAGGCTGCTCCCGGGGAGAATTTGAAAATCGACGCGCTCCTTCTCGAAAACGAGCGGCGACGTGGCGTCCTTGTAAAAAAGCCAGCCTCCGGCCACCGCGACGACGAGGCAGAGCGTGAGAAACCATTTGATGAATCCAAAAAAAGTTCGCATGTCGGAGCACGTGGCGAGGAGAAGAAGGCTGGGCGGCGGCTTCTCTCTCCTCGATTCCTTCCAAATAAAAACGTTTATCGGCGATGCGGATATAATTCCGCTCATGAATTCCACGAATGAGCCGATGACACGCAAGGCAGCGTACGCGCCGACACGGTCATAAGCGATTCAAAATCGAATGATAACCGGAGAAGCGGCTTTCTCGGACTTCCGGTACAAAATCGGCTTGAAAATCGTTCAAGGCATCACACTGATGAAATCGAGAATCGCGGAACACTATGGCGAAAATTTCCTGGCTTGAATTTCTCGCAAGCGCGGGCGCGCGCACGGAAGAAAGCGGCCACCTGGTTTTCGGCTCTGAAATCGTCGAAAGCAGACTTGCGCGCGACGCGACGGTCGTCTCGCCGCTCACGCATCTTTCCGTCGTCGGCTTTTCCGGGGACGACGCGAAGACCTATTTGCACAATTTGTTTACGAGCGACGTTGAAGGCCTCGGCGCCGACGCCTCTCAATATTCCGCGTGGTGTTCGCCCCAAGGGCGGATGCTTGCGAATTTCATCCTCTATCGGGATCAGGGTGCTTACCACGCCCTGCTCTCCGCCGACCTGCTCGCAACGACGATAAAGCGTTTGCGGATGTATGTTCTGCGATCGAAAGTCGAGCTATCCGACGAATCGGACGCCATCGCGCTCTTCGGCGTTTCCGGACCCGACGCGCCCGAAGTCCTCCGCGCCGCCGCCCTGCCCGTCCCACTGACCGGGACGGCGAAATTCGACGGCGGAACGCTCATCCGCATTGAGGATCGGCGCTACATCGCGGCGATCCAGGCGGACGCCGCAAGGGGAGTCTGGAAAAAACTTGCCGGAAAAGCGACGCCGGTCGGTGTTCCCGCGTGGCGGTGGCTCGACATCCGTGCCGGGATCCCGTGGATCACCCAAGCGACCGAAGAAAAATTCGTGCCGCAAATGCTCGGCTTCGAAAAAATCGGCGGCGTCAGCTTTACCAAAGGTTGTTATCCCGGACAGGAAGTCGTCGCGCGCTCGCAATACCTCGGTCGGCTCAAACGCCACCTTTACCGTCTTCACACCGAGGCATCGGCGCGCGCGGGCGAACCCGTTTACAGCGCCGAAGCCGCTTGCGGAACGCTCGTCTGCGCGGCGCCGTCGCCCGAAGGCGGGTTCGACGCGCTCGGCGTCCTTCTGGACGAAGCCGCCCAAGCGGGCGGAATCCGCTCGGAAAGCGGTCAGCTTTTTGATTCCGTCGAAGCGCTTGAAATCTGATTCCATTTCCAGTCCATCCCTTCCATCGTCGACTCGCCTTGCCGTACTACTTGTACTGTCTGCGGCTCGTCTTCTCGGCATGAATGAACTGGAAAAGGAATGAGTTCTTAGAGCGGTCGATCAGGAAACAGCGTCAGTCGCCGTGCGTGAAGACGCTCGCCGAGGGAAGCGTGTATTTTTCGAGAAAGGCATGTATCAGCAAACGCATTTCGTGCGTCACGCGATTCCACGCCATCGCGCCGAGTTCGGCGGGGATTTCCCGGTAAAAAGCCTCGGCGACGCTACCGGTGATGCAGGCGATCGTATCGCTGTCGCCCCCGATCGAAATCGCCAACCGGATCGCGTGCGCATAGTCGCGGCTCTCGAAGAAGGCGATGAGCGCTTCGGGAACGCTTCCCTGGCAACTCACATCGAATTCATAATCAGGGCGAATCTCGTTCAAAGACCGATCCAGGTCGTAAGCGCAAGACTTCTTGATGTAATCCCCGATTTCCGCTTTGGAACGCCCTGAACGCGCGAGAAAGATCGCGGCGGCTACCGCCTGCGCGCCCTTGACGCCTTCGGGGTGGTTGTGCGTGACTTCCGCCGAACGCCGCGCCTCGTCGAGCGTCTCTTCGAGTGTATCGAAAGCCCATCCGACCGGGCCGACGCGCATCGCCGAGCCGTTCCCCCAGCTATTGTAAGCGTCGGCATCCTCGCGCACGAGCCACTGGCGAAACGAGCCGCCGTACCCGGCGTCGAGATAACGCGTACCCCAGTCCTTGAGCGCGCTTCGATAGTCCCGTTCCCCAAGGCAGGCGTCGGCTACCGCGACCGTCAAAACCGAATCGTCGGTAAAACGACATTTCGGATTCACCAGGTCGATTTCGTCCGGGTTCTCCGTTTTTCGGTTGCGCCATTCGTAAATCGAGCCGCAAATATCGCCGATGATTCCGCCAAGCATTTTTTCCTCCCGTGCGTTTTCACAATATTTTCCGAAGAAGGCCCCGCCGTGCCGCCTTCGTCCGACGCGCCCGCGCTTCATGGATTCGCTCGGCGGGAACGCGCCGAAACGGAATCAGTCGGCGGCGTGCTCTTCGATGAAACGTTTGACGGATTGCACGTCCGCGTCGAGGACGGTCACCCGCTGCGGCAGACGCTCGATGCCCTCCATCGCCGGCGGGCGCGTCGGCGATTTGCCGATCGCTTCCATGAGCGTTTCCGCGAACTTGGCCGGCAAGGCCGTTTCCAGCGCAAGCAGCGGCATATCCGGCGTCGGGTTCTCGAAGGCGACTTTGAAGCCGTCTGCGGTATGCGGGTCGATCATCAGGCCGTATTTCTCGTATACCTTGCGGATCGTCGCAATACGGTCTGCGTGCGAACTCTTCCCGGAGACGAAGGCAAAGTGCGGCAGACGCTCGAAATACGGCGTTTTTGAGAGATCGAAGCTCCCGCCCCGGTCGATTTCTCCCCAGAGGCAACGAAGCTGCGCGGGGTCGCGCCCGACGAGGTCGAAAACAAAGCGTTCGAAATTGGACGCCTTGGAAATGTCCATCGACGGGCTCGATGTCGTGAAGGTTTCCGCGGCTTTGCGCGGTCGATAAACGCCCGTCCGGAAAAATTCGTCGAGTACGTCGTTCTCGTTCGTCGCCAGGATAAGCCGACCGATCGGCGCGCCCATCATCCGCACGATGTGCCCCGCGCAAATATTGCCGAAATTCCCCGTGGGCACCGCGAAAGCCACGCGCTCGTCGTTCGACTGCGTCACGGCAAGCGACGCCTTGATGTAATAAATCACTTGCGCGACCACTCTCGCCCAGTTGATCGAATTCACCGCTCCGATTTTGAACCTGGATTTGAAAGCGTGATCGTTCGAAACCGCCTTGACGATATCCTGCGTGTCGTCGAACATCCCGCGCACGGCGATGTTGTAGATATTGGTGTCCTGGAGCGAATACATCTGCGCGCGCTGAAACGCGCTCATCCGTTCGTGCGGCGAAAGCATGAAAACGCGGATTCCCTTTTTCCCGCGCATCGCGTATTCGGCAGCCGAACCCGTATCGCCCGACGTGGCGCCGAGAATATTGATCGTCTCGCCGCGCTTTTCCAGGACGTATTCGAAAAGATTCCCCAGAAGCTGCATCGCCATATCCTTGAACGCGAGCGTCGGCCCGTTGGAAAGCTCCAAAAGGCCGAATCCGGGTTCAAGCGGGCGTATCGGCGTGATTTCGCCGGCGTTCTTCAAGTCACGCCCGTTGCAGTACACGGCGGGCGTATAGGTCTTATCGACGAGGGCTTTCAAATCTGCCGAGGGGATGTCGTCGATGAATTTCGACAGCACTTCGAAAGCCAGTTCGGCGTAGGAAAGCCGGCGCCAGCGATTCAATTCCTCGTTCCCGAGTTGCGGGTAGGCTTCGGGAAGGTAGAGACCGCCGTCGGGCGCGAGTCCGCCGAGCAGGATTTCGGTAAACGTTTTTTTCTGCGGATTCAGCGAAGCGTCGCGGGTCGAGATATAACGCATGCTTGTGTTCCCTTTATCGATCGTCGGTGGTGCGAAATCCCTTAAGTCAATTCTTCCAGCCGCAGACGGATCAAGCGTCCCTTGACGACGGGGAGCGACTCGATTTTGGAGATCGCCGCATTGATATTCTTTTCGCGCGTCTCGTGCGTCAGCAGGATGATGTCGGTCTGATCCTCGCCCTCGTCGGGTTCGCGCTGGATCATCGCGTTGATCGAGATCAACTGGTCGGCGAGGATATGCGTAATATCGGCGAGTACGCCGGGTTTGTCTTCGACGCGCAGACGCAGGTAATAACTCGTCACGACTTCGGAAATCGGAAGGATCGGCAGGTCGACGACCGCGTCCGGCTGGAACGCCAGGTGCGGAACGCGATGCTCCGGGTTCGACGTCAGCATCCGCGCGATATCGACGAGGTCGGCGATCACGGCGGACGCGGTCGGTTCAGCGCCCGCGCCCTTGCCGTAGTAGAGCGTCGAACCGACCGCGTCGCCCTTGACGAGGACGGCGTTCATCGCGCCCTCGACGTTGGCGATCAGGCGTTTTTCCGGGATCAGCGTCGGATGGACGCGCAACTCGATTCCCGCGACCGTCCGCTTCGTTACGCCGAGGAGTTTGATCCGATACCCCAACTGCCCCGCGTACTTGATATCTATCGAATCGAGTCGGCTGATCCCCTCGATATGCGCTTTCTCGAAATTCATCCGCGTCCCGAAGGCGATCGCGCTCATGATCGTCAGCTTGTGCGCCGCGTCGACGCCCTCGATGTCGAAGGTCGGGTCGGCCTCGGCGTAACCCAGGCGTTGCGCTTCTTTCAGCACGACGTCGAAAGGCTCTCCCCGCTCGCGCATTTCCGAGAGGATGAAATTCGTCGTCCCGTTGATGATCCCGGAGACCCATTCGATGTGATTCGCCGTCAGACCTTCACGAAGCGCCTTGATGATCGGGATGCCGCCAGCGACGGCCGCCTCGAACGCGACCATGACGTTTCTTTCCCGCGCCACCGCGAAAATCTCGTTGCCGTGAGAAGCGATCAGCGCCTTGTTCGCCGTCACGACGTGCTTGCCGTTTTCCATGGCCCTCAGCACGAGGTCTTTTGCGACGCCGCATCCGCCGATCAATTCGACGACGACGTCGATTTCCGGGTCGGAAACGACCGAAAAGGCATCGTCGGTAAGCCGGCATTTCCCCTGCGTCGCCTTCTCCGCGTGCGCAATGTTCTTGTCCGCGACGACGCTTATCCGAAGCGGGCGCCCGGAGCGCCGGGTAATTTCCTCGTTGTTCCGGTCGAGGACGGAAAAAGTGCCGCCGCCTACAGTTCCAATGCCGAGGAGTCCTATGTTGATCGGTTTCATCTGAATTGTTTTCAAGGGTTAAAAAAAATCGGTTTACGCCCTGCGCGCACGGAAGTTCTCCAAAAACCGGGCGATGCGCCCGATCGCCTCTTCGAGATCGTCCTCGTACGGAAGAAAAACCAGGCGAAAATGGTCGGGGCGCGGCCAGTTGAAGCCGCTCCCCTGAACGAGCAGAACACGCTCCTCGCGCAGAAGTTCCGCAATGAAAGCCTGATCGTCTTCAATCGGATAAACCTTCGGATCGAGCTTCGGGAACATATACAGCGTCGCTTTCGGCTTGACGCAACTCACGCCGGGAATCGCGGTGATCCGCTCGTACGCCAGGTTGCGCTGGCGGCACATGCGACCGCCGGGCATGACGAGGTCGTCGATGCTCTGATAACCGCCGAGCGCCGTCTGGATGCCGTATTGCCCCGGAACGTTCGCGCACAGACGCATCGACGCGAGCATGTCCAGACCTTCGATGTAATCCCGCGCGCGCGCAAGGTCGCCCGAGACGACCATCCATCCGGCGCGGTACCCGCAGGAACGGTAATTCTTCGAAAGGCCGTTGAAACTGACAATCAACACGTCGTCGGAAAGCGAAGCGATCGCCGTGTGCGCCACGCCGTCGTAGAGCACTTTGTCATAAACCTCGTCGGCGTAGATGATCAGCTCGTTCTCCCGCGCGATTTCGACGATTTCTTTCAAGAGATCGTCGGGATACAGCGCGCCCGTCGGATTGTTCGGATTGATGACGACGATCGCGCGCGTGCGCGGCGTGATCTTCGACCGAATGTCATCAATGTCGGGAAGCCATCCGTTGTTCTCGTCGCACAGATAGTGGCGCGGCGCGCCGCCCGAAAGGCTGACGGCCGCCGTCCAGAGAGGATAATCGGGCGCCGGCAGCAAAACTTCGTCGCCCGCGTTCAGCAAGGCGTTCATCGAAAGGCAGATCAGCTCGGAGACGCCATTGCCGATGTAGATGTCGTCGAGCGTAACGCCCTTGATATGCTTCTGTTGCGTGTAATGCATCACGGCCTTGCGCGCGGGAAAAATTCCCTTTGAATCCGAATAACCCGCCGCTTCCGGCAAATTGCGGATCATATCGAGCCGGATCTCTTCGGGAGAATCAAAACCGAAAGGCGCCAGATTGCCGATGTTCAGCTTGATGATCCTGTGCCCCTCTTCCTCCATCCTCTTGGCCTGTTCGAGCACCGGTCCGCGAATGTCGTAACAGACATTCGCGAGTTTGTCGGACTTGAGCACGGGTTTTTTCGAGCCAAACGCCTTCTTCCGAAGGTCGTGGCAAACGTTCGACGGTATCTCTGGTTCCTGCGTGGATTTCATTGCGCCCTCTCGCCCCGGTACGGCCAAGCGCCGCTTATCCTCGTTCCGGGAAAAGCAAAAGGTATAATCCTACTTTATTGCCCGTTTTCCCGCAATTGATGCCCTTTTCCAAAGCGTGCTGATTTACGCACCCGCGCGCTCCTGTGTCTTGTGGAATGTTCTTTCCAGTTTGCTCATGCTCAGGAAGCACAAGCCACTTCGCAGTATCTACATGCCGCAAGGCGAAGTCGACCAAGGGTACTGGAAATGGAATCGACACTTATCGTTCCCTCAAGCTCTCCTGCTTATACTGGATGAGCGGTGAGAGGAAATACTCGATAACGCGCCGGCGGTCGGTTTTGATTTCGGCGGTCACCGCCATGCCGGGAGTGAGGCGGATCGTTTTTTCGCCGATCTGCATGGTCGGTTTGGACAACTGCAAACGTGAAGAATAGCTCAGCATCCCGGTCTTTTCGTCGAGAATCGCGTCGTGAGAAACGCTGATGACCTTCGCGGCAATCGTCCCAAAGCGCGTAAACGGAAAAGTCTCGACCTTGATTTCGGCATCCTGACCTGGGTTGACGAAACCGATGTCCTTGTTTTCCAGAAAGGCTTCGACCTCTAGCGGCGCGTCCTTCGGAACGACGATCATGAGCGGCTGCGCTGGAGTGACCACGCCGCCGACGGTATGAATGGCCAACTGCTGTATCGTGCCGTCCACGGGCGCGACGAGCGTCATCTGGCGATTTCGGATATTGGCCTTGATAAGTTCCTGTTCGCTCGCCGTCGCTTTCTGCGAAGCATCGTTATACGTATCGAAAGCTACTCGGCGCGTTTCGGCGATGAGCGTGGAAAGCTCGCCGTGTCCTTCCTGAAGCGCGGCCTGAAGCTCCTGAACCCTGCCGCGCTGCGTGGCCAGATCGGCCTCCTGCTCGATACGAAGCTGCTCTTTGTCCAGATAGCCGTGCTGCGACATGAATTTTTCATTGACGAGCTGCTTGTAATCCCGCGCGCGCTGGCGCGCGATCGGGGCGGTTTTTTCGAGTTTTTTGACGATTTCCCGGGTCGAGCGCAACTCGGCGTCGCGCCGCTCGATTTCCGCTTCGATCCGGGAAAGGCGGCTCTGGAATTCACCGTATTGCCCCTCGAGCACGCGCTGCTCATGCCGATAACGTTCCTGCGGGACGTCCGGCATCGACGCGAGCTTCGGCGGCTTGCGCGCGTCGATCGCGTCGAGCAACGCCCTGGAGCGCGCGGCCTGCAAGCGATTCGTCAGCGTATCGTTATCCAGCCGCGCAGCGTCGGCGGACGTGGCGGTCGCGTCGAGTTCGATCAGGATATCGCCTTTTTTGACCTCTCGCCCATCCTTGACGTAAATCGTACGGACGACAGCCGTCTCCATCGGCTGGACGACTTTCGACCCTTCGCTCGGAACGGTCTTCCCGCGCGCGCTCGCCACGACGTCGATATGACCGAAGATCGACCAGAGCACGGCGATGGCGGCAAAGGCGATGAGCAGCCACATCGCCACGCGCGGCGCGGGAGAAACCGGCGTTTCCTGAAGCTCCAGCGCGGCGGGGAGGAACTCGGTCTCGTGTCGAAGCCGTGGTGTCGTATCGAGCGCGTGCCGCTCGGCCCAGACGATGCGGAAGATTTCACGATAACGCCGTCCGAAGTCTTTCAAGGCGTCGAAATAAAGCGCGAGGCTCTGCGGGTATCTCATTCCTTTTCCAGTTCATTCATGCTTTGATGCCGAGCCGCGGACAGTACAGGCAGTACGGCAAGGCGAAGACGACGAAGGAAGGGAGGAACTGGAAATGGAATCATGCGTCGTCCCTCTGCTGCAGGGAATACAAGTGCGCGTAATGGCCCGATTCGCGGCGTATCAATTCGTCATGCGTTCCTTCTTCGACGATCTGGCCGCGATCGATGACGATGATCCGGTCGGCATCGCGCACGGCGCTCAAGCGGTGCGCGATCACGAGTACCGTTCGGTCGCGGCAGATCGATTTCATATTGCGCTGTATGACATGCTCGGATTCATAATCCAGCGCGCTCGTCGCCTCGTCGAAAATGAGAATGCGCGGGTTCGTAATCAAGGCGCGCGCGATGGCGATGCGCTGGCGTTGCCCGCCGGAAAGCGTGGAACCGTGCTCGCCGACGACGGTATCATAGGCTTCCGGCAATTCCAGGATGAATTCGTGCGCCCCCGCGAGTTGCGCGGCCTGTATGACGGCCTCGATCGGCAGTCCCGGATCGGCGAGCGCGATGTTTTCGCGGATACTGCGGTTGAACAGCATATTTTCTTGGAGTACGACGCCCATCTGGCGGCGCAACGAGGTCGTATCGGCGACCGCGAGATCCATGCCGTCGACGAGGACGCGACCGCGTTCCGGGAGATACAGGCGCTGGACCAGCTTGGTCAAGGTGCTTTTCCCGGAACCCGACCGCCCGACGAGGCCGATGATTTCACCGGGCTGGATGCAAAGATTGATCCCGCGCAGAACCTCCTGCCCGTCCGGCCGGTAACGAAAACTGACCTGGTCGAATTCGATCCGTCCCGCGATTCTCGGCAGGACGCTGCGCGTGCCGTTCGCGCGCACAGTTTCCGAACGCGCGTTCAATATATCGCCCAAGCGTTGAATCGAAATGCCCGTCTGCTGGAAATCCGTCCACAACTGCGCGAGGCGCATCACGGGCAAGGCGACGCGCCCAGCCAGCATATTGAAAGCGATCAACTGCCCGACGGAGAGGTCGCCGCCGATGACGAGGCGCGCGCCGACCCACATCGTCAAGACGGTAACGAGTTTCCCGATGAAATTGACGCCTTCATGCGCGATCGTTCCCAGAGTCGCCGTTCGGAAGCTCGCGGAAATATAGCCCGCAAGTTGCTTGTCCCAGCGCCGGGTCGACTGCGGCTCGACCGCCATCGCCTTCAGGGTGTCGATGCCATTGACGGCTTCGACGAGGAAAGCCTGGTTTTCCGCGCCGCGATTGAATTTTTCGTGCAGACGCGCGCGCAGGAGCGGCGTGATGAAAAACGAAAGCGCGGCGTAGCACGGCAGCGAAAGGACGACGATCAGCGTCAGCCAGCCGCTGTACAAAAGCATGACGGCGATGAAAACAACCGAGAAGAAAAGGTCGAGAACCAAGGTAATCGCGTTCCCGGTCAGAAACTGCCGGATGTTCTCCAACTCGCGGACGCGGGCGACGGTGTCCCCGACGCGCCGCGCCTGGAAGTAAGCGAGAGGAAGGTTCAAAAGATGCCGGAAAAGCCGCGCGCCGAGTTCAACGTCGATTCGGCTCGTCGTATGCGCGAAGACGAAAGTACGCAAACCCGAGAGAACGACTTCGAAAACGGAAATGACAAACAGGCCGATCGCGATGACATCCAGCGTCGTCAAGGCGTGGTGGACCAAGACCTTGTCCATGACGACCTGAAAGAAAAGCGGGGTCGCCAGAGCGAAAAGTTGCAGGACGAAAGAAACCGTAAAGACTTCGAGCAGAAGTTTCCGGTATTTGACGAGCGCCGGAATGAACCAGGTGAAATCGAATTTGGCCAATTCGCCGGCCAGCGACGCGCGCGAAGTGAACAGGATCAGGTCACCGCTCCAGCGGGAAGCGAATTCGGAGAGCGGCAAAACCTGCGGGCGCTGCGCGCGCGGGTCCTGGATCAGAACCTGACTTTTCTCCGGTGAAGCGTCGATTCGGGCGAGAATGAAGAAATTCCCCTCCAGGTCGATCGCCAACGCCGGCAAAGGCGTGCGATCCAGGCGCGACGCGTCGGTATGCACTTTCCGTGCCTTGAGTCCGAGGTGCTTGGCGGCGAGCAGTATTTGCGGCACGCCAAAAGGCTTGCCGGATTCGCCGTACTCGTGCGTCAATTGTTCCGGCTCAGCCGCGACGCCGTGAAACCGGGCCAGCATCACGAGCCCGATCAGCCCCGTGTCCGGCAAGGGCGGCGAATCCTTCCGCAAAACTTCAGAGACGATTTCCGGAGAATCGCTACTCTCTTCGATCATGAAGCGCTTTCAGAATGATATAACGGGCAACGCCATCCCATCAGCCTGTTGTTTTTTTATGACGGATGAGCGATGGCGTTTGCGAAGCTTTCGATTCGCTTGCGGATAGAATTGTAGCGCAATGAGAAATTGTTTCGTGTTTTATTTCAACCCGGATTACGATTCTGGTGCGTCAATACAGACGCCGTAAAAAAAGCGGGCGCATCAATGCGCCCGCTTTTGTCGGCACTGCATTCCGTTGATCAAGCCTGCCAATTTGCCGCGAGCACAGGAAGAAGCGCATCCTGATAGTTCTGCGGCAAGCTTGTCTCTCCCGCAGACGGTGGCGAGAACGATGCCATCGCCTGTACCAGTGCTTCGACCTGCGTATCGAGTAGTACCTGCCCGCTTGAAACTTCAAAGCGCTCGACGTGGTAGGCCGCTCCAGAATACCAGTTCTGAATCGTCACCTTATCGGACGTTCCGATTTGGCTGACTTCCAAATTGTTTCCGACGTGTTGGAACCACAGTTGATCGTAGGCGATTCCTTCGCCGAAGAGCGCCTTGTCAATCACTCCCGCCGTGGCGTCGTAATCGCTGAGGCTGTCTTGCCCCCAGCCTGCGCCGAATTGGTAGGTATCGCTCCCTACGCCTCCGCCCAGAAAGTCATTTCCGGCACCTCCGTCGAGTATGTCATTGCCGGCGTTTCCGATGAGACTGTCGTTTCCGTCTCCGCCGTAGAGGCCGTCGTTGGCATTGCTACCGCTCAAAGTGTCGTTCCCGCCTTCGCCGTAGAGTCCGCCCGCTCCGGGGAGCGTCAGGGACTCAGCATTCGCTGTACCGTGCAGACCCGCTTGCAAAACCTGTGCCCACGTCCATTCCGTCCCGTCTCCAAATTCCATTTTCTGGATTTGGTAAGCGACCGCGCTGTTCACGCCGTTCAGGACAGTCATCGTTTCATTCGTCGCTTTGATCCTGACCTGGAAGTCCAGATTTCCGCTACGATTGACGATCCCGAATTCGACATCCTCTGGAGCGAGGTCGACGAGCTTGATCGTGTCGATCTTCCCGCCCGTGGTTTCGTAGGTGTCGACCGTGTCGTTCCCGTAGCCGACGCCGAAGACGTAGGTGTCGTTCCCCGCGCCTCCGTTCAGGGTGTCATTTCCGGCGCCTCCGTCGAGTATGTCATTGCCGGCGTTTCCGATGAGACTGTCGTTTCCGTCTCCGCCGTAGAGGCCGTCGTTGGCGTTGCTTCCATACAAGCTGTCATTCCCGCCTTCGCCGTAGAGTTTGCCCGACGCGGGGAGCGTCAGGGCCTCGCCGCTCGCCGTGCCGTGCAGATTCGCTTGCAGGACTTGTGCCCACGTCCACTGCGTCCCATCTCCGAATTCCACTTTCTGGATTTGGTAAGCGACCGCGCTGTTCACGCCGTTCAAAACGGTCATCGTCTCGCCTGTTTCGAGAATACGTATCTGGAAATCCAGGTTTCCGCTGCGATTGACGATCCCGAATTCAACATCCTCTGGAGCGAGGTCGACGAGCTTGATCATGTCGATCTTGCCACTCGTGGTCTCATAGGTGTCGACCGTGTCGTTTCCGTAGCCGACGCCGAAGACGTAGGTGTCGTTCCCCGCACTTCCGATCAGGGTGTCATTTCCGGCGCCTCCGTCGAGTACGTCATTGCCACCGTTTCCAATGAGGCTGTCGTTGCCGCCTCCGCCGTAGAGGCCGTCGTTGGCGTTGCTTCCATACAAGCTGTCATTCCCGCCTTCACCGTAGAGTCCGCCCGCTCCGGGAAGCGTCAGGGCCTCGCCGCTCGCCGTGCCGTGCAGACTCGCTTGCAGGACTTGTGCCCACGTCCATTCCGTCCCGTCGCCAAACTCCACTTTCTGGATTTGGTAAGCAACCGCGCTGTTCACGCCGTTCAAAACGGTCATCGTCTCGCCTGTTTCGAGAATACGTATCTGGAAGTCCAGGTTGCCGTTGCGATTGACGATCCCGAATTCGACATCCTCTGGAGCGAGGTCGACGAGCTTGATCGTGTCGATCTTCCCGCCCGTGGTTTCGTAGGTATCGACCGTGTCGTTCCCGTAGCCGACGCTGAAGACGTAGGTGTCGTTCCCCGCGCCTCCGATCAGAGTGTCATTTCCGGCGCCTCCGTCGAGTATGTCATTGCCGGCGTTTCCGATGAGACTGTCGTTGCCGTCTCCGCCGTAGAGGCCGTCGCTGGCGTTGCTTCCAGTCAGAGTGTCGTTCCCGCCGAGACCCATCACGGCGGAGCCTGTGCTTCCGGCGTTCAGCGTTTCTCCACTGGCGGTTCCGACCACGGTATTGCTGTAAGCTTGAATCACGAGCGCAAAAACATCGGAGACGGATGCGCCTGCCGTATCCGTCGCCGTAACCTGGATGTTGAGGCTCCCCGCCGCGCTGGTGGTGCCTTGGAAGGTGCGTGTTTGTGCGTCGAAGCTCAGCCACGATGGGAGTGCCGATCCGTCTTCCAGCGTTGCGCTGTAAGTCAGCGTGTCTTCCGGGTCGATGTCGGTAAAGGCGTTTCCGGGCAAGGTGAAGCTAAAGGGCGCTTGTGCGATCGCCGTTTTGTCGGTAATCGCGGTAGCGAGCACCGGCGCGTCGTTGACGTCCGCAATGGCCGAGGTCGCTGCGCCGAGCACCCATTCTTCCGTGCCGCCATCGTCCGTGTAGGACACGACGATGCGAATCTGTTGCCCAACATCGCTTTGTTCGAGGGTGTAACTCGTCTCGGTCGCACCGTCAATGTCAGCCCAGCTATTTCCATCCAAGGAATACTGCCATTGGTAGGACAGGTCTCCCAGACCGTCGGCGTCGTCAAGCGTACTGCTCACCGTCAAGGTTTGGTGCTGGGTCGCTTGACCCGTCAGGCTCAGGCTACCGGTTGGTGCGTGGTTGCCGCCGCCGGAACTGTCGCCCGGGACGACCGAGGTCGGCGCGGTAATCAGCGATTCTTCCGTGCCGCAACCGTCGATGTAGGACGCGACGACGCGAATCTGTTTGCCGGCGTCACCTTGGCCGAGGACATACGTCGCTTCGGTCGCGCCAGCGACATCCGTCCACGTGCTTCCGTTGGCTGAACGCTGCCATTGGTAGCCGACCGTTCCCAGTCCGTCGATGTCGGCGAGTGTATGGCTTGCTTCCAGCGTTTGACCCAGTTCCAGCGTTCCTGAAAGCGAGACCGTCCCGGTCGGGGCGTCGTTGACGTTGGCGATGACCGAGGTGGACGTGCCGATGACCGATTCCGCCGTGCCGCTGCCGTCCGTGTAGGACGCAATAACGCGAATCCGCTGACCAACGTCGGCTTGGCTCAGCGAGTAGCTCGTTCCGGTCACGCCGGCGAGGTTCGTCCACGTACTTCCGTCCGCTGAGCTTTGCCATTGGTAGGACATGGCCCCCAGTCCGTCGACGTCGGTGATCGCGTTGCTGATCGTCAAGGTCTGGTTCTGTTCTGCTTGCCCCGTCAGGGTCAGACTCCCGCTCGGGACGTTGTTCATGCCCGACTGGACGACTTCCGCCCATGTCCATTGCGTCCCGTCGCCGAATTCGACGATCTGGATTTGGTTGCCATAAACATTGCTTGCTGCGCCGTTCTGGACGGTGATCGTCTCGCCGGTGGCGTTGATGCGTATCCTGAAGTCTTGGTTCGTATTATTTTTGACGATGCCGAATTCAAGGTCTTCGGGCATGAGGCCGATGAGTTTGATCGTGTCGATCTTGTTGGCGTCGTTGTCGTTGATCGTTACGAAGTCATGACCGTAGCCGACGCCGAAGACGAAGGTATCGTTGCCGGTGCCTCCGTTCAGATAATCGACGCCCGCACCACCATCAATCACGTCGTCTCCGCCGCCAGCGATGATCGTGTCGCTCCCGTCGCCGCCGGTGAGGCTGTCGCTGCCGCTACTTCCGTACAGATAATCATTGCCGCCTTCGCCGTAGAGAGCACCGGACTGGTAGAGGGTGAATGTGTCGTTGCCCGATGTGGCGTGCAAACCCGCCTGGATGACTTCCTCCCACGTCCATTGCGTTCCGTCGCCGAATTCGACGATCTGGATTTGATTGCCGTAGCCGTTGCTTGCGCCGCTCTGGACGGTCATCGTCTCGCCGGTGGCGTTGATGCGTATCTGGAAGTCCTGATTTCCGTTATTCTTGACGATGCCGAATTCAACATCGTCCGGCTGAAGACCAACGAGTTTGATCGTGTCAACTTTGTCAGCACCGTTGTCGCTGGCCGACACGAAGTCGTGACTGTAGCCGACGCCGAAGATGAAGGTGTCGTCCCCGGTTCCGCCGTACAGATAATCGACGCCCGCACCTCCGTCGATCACGTCGTCTCCGTCGCTAGCGATGATCGTGTCGCTTCCGTCACCGCCGTAAATACTGTCGTCGGCGCTGCTTCCCCAGAGAGAATCGTTTCCGCCTTCGCCGTAGAGGGCGCCGGACTGGTAGAGGCTTAAGTTCTCGTTGGCCGATGTGGCGTGCAAGCCTGCTTGCACGATCTGTTCCCACGTCCATTGCGTCCCGTCGCCGAATTCGACGATCTGGATTTGATTGCCGTAGCCGTTGCTCGCGCCACTTTGGACAGTGATCGTCTCGCCGGTAGCGTTGATGCGTATCTGTAAGTCTTGGTATCCGTTATTCATGACGACGCCGAATTCAACATCCTCCGGCTGAAGGCCAACGAGTTTGATCGTGTCAACTTTGTCGGCACCAGTGTCGCTGGCCGACACGAAGTCGTGACTGTAGCCGACGCCAAAGATGAAGGTGTCGTCCCCAGCTCCGCCGTACAGATAATCGATGCCCGCACCGCCGTCGATTACGTCGTCGCCGTCGCTACCAAAGATCGTGTCGCTTCCGTCACCGCCGTAAATACTATCGTCGGCACTGCTTCCCCATAGAGAGTCGTTTCCGCCTTCGCCATACAGGGCACCGGATTGATAAAGGCTTAAGTTTTCGTTGGCCGATGTGGCGCGCATGCCCGCTTGCGTCACTTGCGCCCAGGTCCATTCCGTCCCGTCGCCGAATTCGATGACCTGAATTTGATTGCCGTAGCCGTTGCTTGCGCCATCCTGAATCGTCAGTGTTTCGCCGGTCTCGATAATCCGGATCTGGAGGTCTTGGCGGTTGTCGGTTTTGATGAGACTGAATTCTATGTCTTCCGGCATTAGGTCGATCAGTTTGATCGTGTCGATTTTGTTGGTGCTGCTGTCGTTGGTCGTTACGAAGTCGTGGTAGTATCCGATCCCGAAAACGAAGGTGTCGTTGCCAGCGCCACCGATCAGATAATCGACCCCCGCGCCTCCGTCAAGCATATCGTCGCCGTCCTGTCCATAGAGGACATCGTGGCCCACTCCTCCTAAAAGCGTATCGTTTCCGCCGCTTCCAAATAAGGTGTCGTTGCCGCCTTCGGCATGGTAGGCGCCGGCGCCGGGTAGACTCAGGTTATCGTCGCCCGATGTGGCGTGCAGGCCGACGGAGAGCACCTGCGCCCACGTCATCAGGCTTCCGTCGGCGAATTCGATACCTTGAATCTGGGCGCCGTAATTGTTGAGCGCACCATGCATAACAGTCAGTGTTTCGCCCGTTTCGAGAATCCGTATCTGGAAGTTTATGGTACTGCCAGCACTGAGAATACCGAATTCGACGTCTTCGGGCATCAGGTCGACCAGTTTGATGAGGTCGTATTTGTCCGTCGCCGCGTCGCCGGTTATCACGGTATCGTGGTCGTAGCCAGTACCGAAGACGAATATGTCGTTTCCGGCACCTCCGTTCAATAGGTCATTTCCGGCGCCTCCGTCGAGAATGTCGTCGCCCACGTCGCCATAGAGAGTATCATTTCCGGCGCCACTCATCAGGACATCGTCGCCAGCGCCTCCATATAAAAGGTCGTCTCCAGCACCACTCGCCAAGGAATCGTCGCCTATCCCGCCATTCAGGATATCGGCACCCGCAGTCCCGATCAGGATGTCGTTCCATGCAATGCCAGAACTGTCGTTCCCATAAAGGATAATCGGGCTACCGTTTGCTACCTTGACGAAGTTATCGGAGAGTACCGCCTGGATATTTGCATTGTCCGCGTTCTGCGCAAGGGCGTTTTGCAGGAGTTTGAGGCTCGACGAAGCCCAGTATGGGTTGTCTTTCAATTTGGGAACATAACGCATCAGCGTCAATAAATCCCCTACTCCTTCTGCGGGATTCGAGACAATCCGATCTTCTAGTTCAGTAAGCAGTTCGATAGTGCCATAAATAACTGACGAATTTACGGCCAACAATAAAATCTCCTGCATCTCGGTTTCCGAAAGTTCAGATAATTCTGACGCATCCAGTAATGCAGCTAGGGTTTGATCAAATTTTGTACCGGAAATACCCGTCTGAACATATTCAAACAAATCGGGAAGCCGCGTCTGCAAGGCCAGAATAGAATAAACATGATCACGCAGAATGTCATACGCTCTCCCAAGAGAGTCGAGCTGCTCTTGCTGGAACCGGATGCTCAGTGTGATCGGAATGTCAATGTCACCAACAGCGACGGCTTGGCGGGAATAACCGTAGTAGCCGTAGCCGCCGCTTGTGGTTTGCCCGACCGAATAGACCATTGAATCTGCGCTCAGCCCTGTCCGCGCTGACCCGCCTGCCTGGGTTTCTTCCGGGAACGCAAAAAAGTAGCGCCCGTTGAACGCTTCGAGCACGTGCAAGCGTTTCGACCACGAGTCGATCAGGGCACGGTATTCGTCGTCGAGCACAATGTCGTTTTCAACGTCGGTTTCCCAAGGGAGGATAAGCACACCGACGATACCACTGCCTCCGCCGCTCCCGCCATCACTGGGGCCGCTAACAAACGAGGGGTAGGTGACGTAATGATCCTCACGCCGAATCGCGCCGAATTGGGCGTAGTACATCCGGTAGTTGTCCGGGTCGCGGTCGTCCATCGCCGCCGCTAGACCTGACGTGTCAGCCCACGCGAGGAGGAGTTGGTCGATGATGCCGTTTTGTTCCGCGCGCGTCGTCGCTTGCGCGAATTGCGTGAGTAGCGCGTTGACCTGCGTCGATTGGCTCGCGGCCTCGCGCAGGGAACGCACGAGGCCCGACCCGCCTAGGTCGGGCAATTCGTCGACGCCTTCGGCGAGTTCAATCGTGTCGGTAAAGTTGCTATGGAAGGTGTCGACGGAGAAATCGATGTCGGCCGCTTGGCCCGCACCTGCGATACCTTCGCTGCTGTCTTCCCACGTGAAGATTCCCGTGGCGCTGATCTGGTTGTTGCCTTGCGATTGAGACGCCGCTTCGGCGGCGACCGTGAGGCTTTGAATACCGAGTTCGCTCAGCGTGAAGAGCTCGTTCGACTGGCTGATTCCGTCTTGGTTCAAATCGCGCCAGACGCGCAGGTCGTTCCAGTTGGCGTCCTGATTATCGACGAGTCCGTCTTCGTTGGTATCTTCTTGCGCCAGCGCGGCGAATCCGTTGACGGCAGTTCCGTCGCCTTCGTAAAGCGGCGTGTGGTCGCCGAAAAGTTCCGACCCGTCGTCGATCGTTCCGTTGCCGTTTCGATCAAGCACCAGAAAACCGTCGTCGCTGTTGAGCCAGCCCGTGCCTTCGGCGGAGCCATTCAGATCATGATCGAACCAGATTGGGTTCTGTAGGTTGAAGTTGCTCGTTTCGAGCCCATCACCGTCGAGGTCCAAGGCCAAGGGGTCGATACGAACTTCTTGCCAGTACTTTTGAGCATCGTCGAATAAGCCTGGAATAGGCGGCGCAGGCCAGTCAGGCAAACCATTACCATTCAGATCTTCAGGCGTACATTGAAACGGGCTAATACCCGGTCCTTCATTGGATGGGTCAGGGAAAAACTTGAAGATAGGATCAGGCATGGGCACCAAAATTTCGGGAGCGATATCGCCGACTCCATTCTTCCACCACTTCCACGCTTCTGGCGACGCCTTCCCATCAGACCACCAGATAGGTGGCCAGTTGGTTTCACTTGTCGGAATCGGTTTACCTTCATTATCTCTTTGATCTTTAGGATCACTTGTGTCTCTGGGATTTCTGTCCCAGTTGCCGGGCGAAAGCCAACGCGGACCATCCGCCCCATTCACACCCAGTTCCCCACCTTGTTCAAATTCCGCTCTTACCTGCTCCCGGATCCACGCTCCCATATCTCCTTGGTCAGCTCCAAATTCTTCCATTAGCCGTCTGGCCTCCAAGCCAATTTCAATGCCAATTGCATTGTTAATATCGTCCATTTTTGTGGCATTCCTCTCGGCTTCACTACGGGAACCGTCTCCATAGTCCCTCATCTCCCCAAATTTCTCAATGCCATTTAGTATCGCTTTGGCGACACCCTCATGATAAATAACAGCTAAAGCTGCAGCAAGGAGCATATGCCTGTAGGCATCTGCCGGACCGTTTACACGACCGGGCAATCCAGAGTAATAAGTTTCATTATTAACCCATTCAAGAAGCGTAGCAATGGAGGGAACGGTAGAATTATCAATAGGGCCCAAGCTCATAAGTTTCTCCTCAATATTCTTCGTAAAAACCTGAATAGATATCACACCAACACGACAGTCTGTCCGCATGAAGACTGGCTTTGTAAGAGGAGCAACGCGAGCCTTCTTTATCAATCAAATGACATGTTAGGCTAGTTGTTGCGCCACTTGGTTTTTTAAGGGTAACCTCCACCAAAAGCGGACTGATAATCGGATACCTAATTCTTCCCAAGTCGACGCTAATAGTATTCTTATAAAGCTCTCGCTCTCCAGTATAAAGCGCTTTCCCGTCGACGTGTAGTGACATAAGCGTCAAGAGACTGCCTGAGCCATTCGAAAAAACTAAGTTCCTATCTAAGATGAAGTACCCCACGACAAATAAACAGGTTCTCAGATGAACAAAAAAGGCGAGAATCAGCACGATCCATTTGACCCAGACTTTTTGCCAAATTTCTGAAATCATTGCTTGCGGTCTTTCATCCAGCAGCGTCAGAGTGCGATGTCGTAGTCGAAAGATTCGGGGACTTCTTTACCCGTTGCGCACGCTTCTTCGCGGCCCCCGTCGACCAAGTCAGTGAGACGGCCTTTCGCGATCAGCGACGTGTGCCTTGCGCGGTATGCAGCGAGTTTGACCTTGCCCCAAGGCCAGTATAGCCCCAGCGTGATCGAGGCGAGAAGCCAGTTGGAAAGGGTAAGCGCGAACAGGCCCTTGAAGCGCTGGGTACTGACAAGGCGGCATCCTCCCAGCATCGTGCCGTTCCGCACGCAATTTGCGACGCGCGACTGAAAATACGCGCGGATTGCAGCCAAGAATACAAGGAACAAGAAGATCAAGATCGTCTCATAAGGAAAAAAACTCTC
This sequence comes from Accumulibacter sp., assembly GCA_031266435.1. GTDB lineage: Bacteria > Pseudomonadota > Gammaproteobacteria > Burkholderiales > Rhodocyclaceae > Propionivibrio. The sequence continues at coordinate 2,446 of JAISAZ010000004.1, read as the reverse complement.
CGACCCTTTCGACCAAGCAGGCCATTCCACCGAAAGAAAAGCGGTAATACGGAGATAGAAGAGATGAAAAACAAAAAAGACAAACACCGCCAGCACCGTGGAGAGAAAGATCGGATAAAAGTCGTACCACCTCGTAGCGCATGCGAAGTGCGACCGACCAAACGAAAGCCTGTCGATCTCGAAGTGCTTGAAAGCGTGGAACAGTAGAGCGTACGCGGGAACGACGACAATCAAGAGCAGAGCAAGCTTGGTCCACGTCGTCGGCACGGGCCAAGCTTGCACTATGGGCGCGAGGAGTTCCCACAATTTTGGGAAAAAAATGACCATGGCGATAAAAAGCAAAAAACCGAGCAAGACGAGACTTGCGCATTCGCGATACGCGCCGTGGAACTCGAAGCGCAGTCCCCGGTACGAGGTATTGCGCGCGTGGAAACCAAGGGAACGCACGAGCAACCAAGGGACAGGCAGAAAGACCACGACGAGCGCGACTGGAAAAAGGGGCGGTGCGGGGAGTGCTAGCACACAGAACACCAAGAGCGCGAAAAACAAGCCGCAGACAACGAGGCGGCCTCTGAGGATGGAGATTGGGTCGCCGTGGTAGTCGAAGCCGTAGCCGTCGAGAAACGTGTTTCGATGGAAATACCGTTTCCGGTGCACCTTGGCCCACGGCGAGTACATTCCCAGCGTGCCGATGTTGAATGCCAGATCGAGTATCCAGATGCGAAAGTATTCATGACCGGAACCGGTGAATTCAAAACCATACTCGACCGGCTCTTCCGGGAATGCTTCCCCCATATCCTCGCCCGAGAGGTCGTCAGGAAAGTTGGCGCCGTCATTCATTGTTACTAACAAATCCACTAAATAGTGCGCATATTATCCAACGGCATAGAGTGCATGTTGTTCGTGAAACAGGTTGCGGATGAAATGCGGTTGCTTTTGCCGTCGATGCAAATGGCGACGGAGGCCGTGGATCATTTCCGCTTTGTTGGTCGGGCGGCTCTTGCCGAGCGCGTTGGTTTTGACGTCTTGGTTGAGGAGTTCGTCCGGGTTCAGTTCCGGGTAGCAGCCCGGTAAAATGATGAGGTGTAGGCGATCGCTGTTCTCCGCCACGAATTGCTTGACTGCGCTCGGGCGATGAACCGCATGACCGTCTACGATCAGATAGGTTTCGCCGCATCCAGCATTCGAATTTTGAAGCAATTCCACCATTTAGACCCTCTCCGAGACTGATCCCCTTCTGATTCTTCTGGCGAAGAAATGTCCCGCATGAAAAAATTCGTCACGATTCAGGAAAATAGGAACGACTCCAGCGAATCCTACCCCTTTGATAAATTTGATGCAATACTTTTTTACGCACACAGGAAATCTGTCTGGCACTGAAACTGTTTAGATGCAGTGGCCGAGGGCAAGGCGCTGTCAGCGACTTGGGTTGATCACGTTTCCCGCCCCTGCGAGACCCTTATCATCATCTTCCCACGTGAAACCCCGTGGCACTGACGCCACCTCCTCACCGGAATATCACATACCCCTTCCCTTGCGGCGCGGCTTGAACTACCATTCGAGCCTAATGTTCTCCCTCCCGTTACTCCCGCAGGAACAATTTGAATGCTATTTTGCCGGCATTTCCTGAATTCATTCGGATCGCTTTCTTTCGGACGCTTCTTATTCGTTTCGATTTTCTTTTTTTCTTCTCCCTGCCTTGCCGACGACCTGATGAGCGCCTACCGCGACGCGCAGCTTCACGACGCGCCGTACGCCGCCGCGCGCGCGGCGCGCGACGCGGGCTTGGAACAGTTGCCGCAAGGGCGCGCGGGTCTGTTACCGAACGTGTCTCTCAACGCCTCGGTGGCGTCGAACCGCCAGGAATCGCAACTCCGTTACCCCGGCGCGCAAATGCTTTCGTCGCATTACAGCAGCACGAGCTGGGCGATCCAACTGACGCAACCCGTCTTTCGCTGGCAGAACTGGGTGAGCTATACGCAGGCGGAATTGGCTACCGCCGCCGCCGAATTGCAATGGGTTTATGCCGGTCAGGACTTGATCCTGCGCGTCGCGCAAAGCTACTTCGATGTTCTCTCCGCGCAGGACGCGCTCGTCACGGTGCAATCGCAAAAGCAAGCGATCGGAGAACAGTTGGACGCGGTGAAAAAGGGTTTCAAGTACGGCGCGGCGACGATCACCGACGTGCACGAGGCGCAATCGCGTTACGACCTCGCCTTGGCGCAGGAAATTTCCGCGCGCAGCGCTCTGAGCTTGCGAAAGAGGGTGTTGCGCACGCTGACGGGGAAGAATGCAGATAAGGTAAAAACATTGCGCGCGGGCGTTTTGCTCGCGCCGCCGGCGCCGGAGAAAATCGACCCCTGGATAGAGTCGGCGGAGGCAGGCAACCTCAAGGTTCAGCTCGGGCAGAATACGCTGGAAATCGCAACGCGCGAAATAGAAAAAC
>JAISAZ010000112.1 GCA_031266435.1 Accumulibacter sp. | reverse complement strand
CGGCCGCAATTCTACTTCCGGACGACCGACGTCACGGGGTCGATCACGCTGCCGCAAGACGTTGAAATGGTCATGCCGGGAGACAACGTCCAGATGACGGTACAACTGATCAGCCCGATTGCGATGGAAGAAGGTCTGCGCTTCGCCATCCGCGAAGGCGGTCACACCGTCGGCGCCGGCGTCGTCGCTAAAATTATCGAGTGAGAAACGCGCTCGACGGGTGTTCCCTTGGACGGGCGCGCCCATTTTTGTTGCAGGGGTATAGCTCAACTGGCAGAGCGTCGGTCTCCAAAACCGAAGGTTGGGGGTTCGATTCCCTCTGCCCCTGCCATTGGATTGTAAAAAGCCGATAACATGGCCGATAAAATAAAATTCTCGCTGGCATTGCTTTGCCTTGCCGCCGGAGTCGCCGCCTTCTATTTCCTGGCCGATTACGCCACGGTGTGGCGTGTCCTCGCGGTACTCGCCGGCCTCTCCGTCTCGGCGGCGATCGCGTGGAAGACCGAGCCGGGACGGGATTTTTTTGTCTTCGCCGAGGAATCGATTACCGAGACGAAGAAAGTCGTCTGGCCGTCCCGCAAGGAAACCTTGCAATTCACGGGGCTCGTCTTCGCTTTTGTCATCATCCTGGCGCTCGTCCTCTGGATCGCCGACAAGGGCATCGAGTGGCTGTTGTACGACCTGGTTCTCGGATGGAGAAAGTCGTGAGCAAACGCTGGTACGTCGTCCATGTCTATTCGGGTTTCGAGAAGAGTGTGCAACGCGCCCTGAACGAACGCATCCAGCGGAACGCGATGGAAGACGTTTTCGGTCGTGTGCTCGTGCCTTCCGAAGAGGTCGTCGAATTGAAAGGGGGGCAGAAAAGCGTTTCCGAACGCAAGTTTTTCCCCGGTTACGTGCTCGTCGAGATGGAGATGAACGACGAGTCGTGGCATCTCGTCAAGAGCACGCCCAAGGTGACGGGCTTCATCGGCGGGAGGGCCAACAACCCGACGCCGATTACCGAAAAAGAAGCCGAAAAGATCATGCAGCAGATCCAGGAGGGCGTCGAGAAGCCCCGTCCCAAGGTTCTGTTCGAGCCGGGAGAAGTCGTCCGCGTGAAAGACGGGCCGTTTACAGATTTCAACGGCGTCGTCGAGAACGTCAATTACGAAAAAAACCGTTTGCGCGTCTCGGTGACGATCTTCGGGCGCGCGACACCGGTCGAACTGGAGTTCGGCCAGGTCGAAAAGGCCTGACCCACGAAAGAGTCTCGAAGAAGTGTTTCGTTAATTTTCCGGGGAGCGCGTTAGCGCGTTTGCACCCGTTTCTGGGAGTTTCGCTGTGGCAAAGAAAATCGTCGGTTACATCAAACTGCAAGTGCCGGCAGGGAAGGCCAATCCTTCGCCGCCGATCGGCCCCGCGCTCGGTCAGCGCGGTCTGAACATCATGGAATTCTGCAAGGCGTTCAACGCGCAGACGCAGAGCCAGGAGCCGGGTCTGCCGATCCCCGTGGTCATCACCGCGTTCGCCGACAAGAGCTTTACCTTCATCATGAAGACGCCGCCGGCGTCGGTACTGATCAAGAAGGCCGCCGGTGTGCAGAAGGGAAGCTCGGTGCCGCAGAAGGACAAGGTCGGGAAATTGACGCGCGCGCAGTGCGAAGCGATTGCGACGCAGAAAATGCCCGACTTGACGGCGACCGACATGGATGCGGCCGTCCGCACGATCGCGGGGAGCGCGCGCTCGATGGGCATCATCGTGGAGGGCGTCTGACATGGCCAAACTGAGCAAGCGTCAAAAAGCCTTCGAAGGCAAGGTCGACCGCGCGAAGTACTACCCGCTCGCCGAAGCGCTGAAACTCGCCAAGGAATACGCGACGGCGAAATTCGATGAATCGATCGACGTATCGGTCAGCTTGGGCGTCGACCCGCGCAAGTCGGATCAAGTCGTTCGCGGTTCGGTCGTCCTTCCCGCGGGGATCGGCAAGACCGTTCGCGTCGCCGTGTTCGCGCAGGGAGAAAAAGCCGAACTCGCGCGCGCCGCGGGCGCGGATATCGTCGGCCTCGACGACCTCGCCGCCGAAATCAAGGGCGGCAACCTCAATTTCGACGTCGTGATCGCGGCGCCCGACTGCATGCGCGTCGTCGGGCAACTCGGGCAGATTCTCGGCCCGCGCGGCCTGATGCCGAACCCGAAGGTCGGCACGGTGACGCCCGATGTCGCGGGCGGCGTCAAGAACGCCAAGGCCGGTCAGGTTCAATACCGGACCGACCGCGCCGGTCTCATTCACAGCACGATCGGGCGCGCGTCGTTCGAGTCTGAAAAGCTCGCGGAAAACCTGAAAACCCTCGTCGACGCCCTGGTGAAAGCCAAGCCCGCCGCGTCGAAGGGACAGTATCTGAAAAGAATCGCCGTCTCCAGCACGATGGGACCGGGGGTGCGCGTCGATATCGCTTCGCTGTCCGCGTAAGCGCGCGTGGAATGGAAAGACAAACGGGGCTGCTGCCGCGTTTGAAGTTTTGAGGACTTTGGGCCGCCGGCCTTGGCCGGCGGGTCGTCAAAGACCGCAGGTGCGGATGACCGTGGTACCGGTCTGAAGCCTAAGCGTTTTGCGGCCTGCGCAGACGGTGAAACCCGAACTGGATGGTTGTGGTTGTTTTGACACAAGACGCTCTGGATTCTGGCCGCCGTAGGGGCGATGCATTTCGATGCATCGCATGTTGATTTGAAAGGAGGAAAGGCCTATGGGTCTCAATCTCGATGAGAAAAAAGCTGTTGTGACGGAAATCGCGGCACAGATAGCGACGGCGCAGAGCATCATCCTGGCGGAATGCAGCGGACTCCAGGTTCCCAACCTGACGAAGCTGCGCGCGCAGGCGCGCAAATCGGGCGTTTATCTTCGCGTGCTCAAAAATACCCTGGTGCGCCGCGCGGTCGAGGGCACGCCGTTCGCGGGTCTTGCCGAGCACATGAAAGGTCCGCTGATTTACGGAATTTCGGAGGATCCGATCTCCGCCGCGAAAGTTCTTCACGAATTTTCGAAGGGCAGCGACAAGCTTGTCCTGAAGGCGGGTTCTTACGCGGGCAGCACCTTCGCAAAGGAAGGCGTCCTCGCTTTGGCGTCGATCCCCGGACGCGAAGAGCTTCTGGCACGATTGCTCGGCGTCATGCAAGCCCCTGTGACTGGATTCGCCGTCGCACTCGGAGCTTTGGCGCGGCAACGCGAGGAAGCGGCCGCGTGAGCGGGCGCGTTCGACCCTGGAACAACCATTTGTAACCATCCGGATTTTGGAGTTTATTTATCATGCCTATCAGTAAAGAAGACATTCTGGAAGCCGTCGGCAATATGACGGTATTGGAGCTGAACGACCTCGTCCACGCGTTCGAGGAAAAATTCGGCGTTTCCGACGCCGCGATGGCGGTCGCCGGTCCGGCGGGCGGCGCGGGCGGCGCTGCCGAGGTCGAAGAACAGACCGAGTTCACCGTCGTCTTGCAGAGCTTCGGCGAAAAGAAAGTCGAAGTGATCAAGGTCGTCCGCGCGGTGACGGGGCTTGGATTGAAGGAAGCCAAGGACCTCGTCGACGGCGCGCCGAAGCCCGTCAAGGAAGCGATTCCGAAAGCCGAGGCCGAAACGATCAGGAAGCAACTCGAAGACGCGGGCGCCAAGGTCGAAGTCAAGTAAGCCGGTGTGCGTGCGGGGCTGGCTGCATTTTGCCGCCAGCCCCTTTGTGCTTTCCGTAAAACGGATTCCCTTTTGGGGTCGAATCGACGGCGAACAAATGCAAGTGCATGAAAAATCAGGAAGTTTTTCTGAAGGATCGCGCCCTTCCATTTGTCCACCGTTTGACCGGCGGTTCGTTCCGCCGGTTCTGCCAATGAGTTTACCAAACTCGGAGTGATCATGACATATTCCTATACCGAGAAAAAACGTATCCGCAAGAGTTTTGCGAAGCGAGCCTCCGTGCTCGACGTACCTTTTTTGCTGGCGACGCAGCTTGAATCCTTCGCGGCCTTCCTTCAAGCCGATGTCGCGCCCGAACAGCGCGCGCTCCAGGGCTTGCAGGCGGCCTTCACGTCGATTTTCCCCATCGTCAGCCACAGTGGAAACGCGCGGCTCGAATTCGTCAGCTACGCCTTGTCCGACCCCGCGTTCGACGTGAAAGAATGCCAGCAGCGCGGCCTGACCTTCGCGTCCGCGCTCCGCGCGAAAGTGCGGCTCGTCATCATGGACCGCGAAAACCCCGGTGCCGTCAAGGAAGTCAAGGAACAGGAAGTCTATATGGGCGAAATTCCGCTCATGACCTCGACGGGTTCTTTCGTCATCAACGGCACCGAGCGCGTGATCGTTTCCCAGCTCCACCGTTCTCCGGGCGTCTTCTTCGAGCACGACCGGGGGAAGACGCACAGTTCGGGCAAGCTCCTCTTTTCCGCGCGCGTGATTCCGTATCGCGGTTCGTGGCTCGATTTCGAATTCGACCCGAAAGACATTTTGTTTTTCCGCGTCGACAGGCGCCGCAAGATGCCGGTGACGATCCTGCTGAAGGCGATCGGTTTGAATCCCGAGCAGATCCTGCGCGAGTTCTTCGAGTTCGACACTTTCTGTTTCCGCGACGGCAAGATCGAGTTTCACCTCGTTCCCGACCGCCTGCGCGGCGAGGTGGCGCGCTTCGACTTCTGCGACGCCTCCGGCAGGGTCGTCGTCCAGAAGGACAAGCGGATTACGGGAAAGCATATCCGCGACCTCGACGAAGCCGGGATACACCAGGTCGTCGTTCCCGAAGATTTTCTTCTGGGACGTATCGTCGCGCAGAACATCATCGACAAGAGCACGGGCGAGATTCTTGCCAACGCCAACGACGAACTGACCGAGGCTTCGATCGTCAAATTCCAGCAGGCAGGCGTCGAGAACTTTCAAACGCTGTACATCAACGACCTCGACCGCGGCGGCTTCGTCTCGCAGACGCTCAAGGCCGACGAAACGGCTTCCCGGCAAGCGGCGCGCGTCGCGATCTACCGGATGATGCGCCCCGGCGAACCGCCGACCGAAGAAGCCGTCGAAGTGATGTTCAACGGGCTCTTCTATTCCGACGAGCGCTACGACCTCTCGGACGTCGGCAGGATGAAGTTCAACCGCCGTCTCGGACGCAGTGACGTCACCGAATACAAACTCACGGTCAAGCACGTCCACTCCAAAAAGGAATCGACGCTCGAAGCCGTCGCCGGGGCGATCGGATCGACGCGCGACGCCGTCAATCAAATCTTCTCGGAACTCTCGTACGGGATGCGCGCGATCGCGGAAAACCGGACGCGTGAAGACGCCGAGGCGATCTTTGCCAAGCTGAAAGAACTCAACATCACGGGCGAGATTCGCGGGCAATTGACGCTCTCGCCGCGCGACATCGTCGAAGTCATCAAGATTCTCGTCGAGTTGCGCAACGGGCGCGGCGAAATCGACGATATCGACCACCTCGGCAACCGCCGCGTGCGTTCGGTCGGCGAACTCGCGGAAAACCAGTTCCGCGCGGGTCTGGTGCGCGTCGAACGCGCCGTCAAGGAGCGCCTCTCGCAGGCGGAGTCGGACAACCTGATGCCGCACGACCTGATCAACGCAAAACCGATCAGCGCCGCCGTCCGCGAGTTTTTCGGTTCGAGCCAGTTGTCGCAGTTCATGGATCAGACCAACCCGCTCTCCGAAATCACGCACAAGCGCCGCGTTTCCGCCCTCGGCCCCGGCGGGCTGACGCGCGAACGCGCGGGCTTCGAGGTCCGCGACGTCCACCCGACGCATTACGGCCGCGTTTGCCCGATCGAGACGCCCGAAGGCCCGAACATCGGCCTCATCAACTCGCTGGCGCTCTTCGCGCGGACCAACGAGTACGGCTTTCTCGAAACACCCTACCGCAAGGTCGTCGGCAGCAAAGTGACCGACCAGATCGACTACCTCTCGGCGATCGAAGAAGGCGGTTACGTCATCGCGCAGGCGAACGCCGCGCTCGGAAAGAACGGGCTTCTGACCGACGACCTGGTGACCTGCCGTGAAAAAGGCGAAACGATCCTCGCCGAACCGTCGCGCGTACAGTATATGGACGTCGCGCCGGGGCAGATCGTTTCGGTCGCGGCTTCGCTGATCCCCTTCCTCGAACACGACGACGCGAACCGCGCCTTGATGGGCGCCAACATGCAGCGTCAGGCGGTTCCCTGCCTGCGCGCTGAAAAGCCGCTCGTCGGCACGGGGATCGAGCGCACCGTCGCGGTCGATTCGGGGACGGCCGTCCAGGCCTTGCGCGGCGGTCTCGTCGATTACGTCGACGCGTCGCGTATCGTCGTGCGCGTCAACGACGAGGAGACGATCCCCGGCGAAGTCGGCGTCGACATCTACAACCTCGTGAAATATACGCGGTCGAACCAGAACACGAACATCAACCAGCGCCCGCTCGTTCGGGTCGGCGACCTCATCGCGCGGAACGACGTCGTCGCCGACGGCGCGTCGACCGACAAGGGCGAACTCGCGCTCGGTCAGAACATGTTGATCGCGTTCATGCCGTGGAACGGCTACAACTTCGAGGATTCGATCCTGGTTTCCGAGCGCGTCGTCGCCGAAGACCGCTTCACGTCGATTCACATCGAGGAGCTGACGGTCGTCGCGCGCGACACGAAACTCGGTTCGGAAGAAATCACGCGCGACATCGCTTCGCTCGGCGAAGCGCAGTTGTCGCGTCTCGACGATTCGGGGATCGTCTATATCGGCGCCGAGGTCGACGCGGGCGACGTGCTCGTCGGAAAAGTGACGCCGAAGGGCGAAACGCAACTGACGCCCGAAGAAAAACTCCTCCGCGCCATTTTCGGCGAGAAAGCTTCCGACGTGAAAGACACGTCGCTCCGCGTTCCGTCGGGAATCTCTGGAACGATCATCGACGTTCAAGTCTTTACCCGCGAAGGGATCGAGCGCGACAAGCGCGCGCAGTCGATCATCGACGACCAGTTGCGCGGATTCAAGCTCGACCTCGCGGATCAGCTCCGCATCGTCGAGCGCGACGCGATGGCGCGCGTCGGGCGTCTTCTCGTCGGGAAGACCGCGAACGGCGGGCCGAAACGGCTTCCCAAGGGGACGACGGTCGCGAAGGAATACCTCGACGGGATCGAACCGCGCCAATGGTTCGACGTGCGTCTGGCGGACGAGGACGCGGCGCAGCAACTCGAATCCCTGCGCGAAGGCCTCGAGCAGACGCGCAAGGACTTCGACATGGCCTTCGACGAAAAGCGCAAAAAACTGACGCAAGGCGACGAATTGCCGCCGGGTGTGCAGAAGATGGTCAAGGTCTACGTCGCCGTCAAGCGCCGCCTCCAGTCGGGTGACAAGATGGCGGGACGCCACGGAAACAAGGGCGTCGTCTCGCGCATCGTCCCGGTCGAGGACATGCCGTATATGGCGAGCGGGCGTCCGGTCGACATCGTGCTGAATCCGCTCGGCGTCCCGTCGCGGATGAACGTCGGTCAGGTGCTCGAAGTCCACCTCGGTCTCGCGGCGAAGAGCCTCGGTTCGCGGATCGGCGAAATGCTGCGCCGGCAGGCGAACGCGAAGGAAATCCGCGAATACCTCGGAAAGATATACAACAACAGCGGCAAGCGCGAGGATCTGACGCAGTTGAACGACGAGGAAATCGTCGCGATGGCGGGCAACCTGGAAGACGGCGTTCCGTTTGCGACGCCCGTTTTCGACGGCGCCAACGAAAAGGAAATCAAGGACATGCTGAAACTCGCGGGGATGCCCGAGTCGGGTCAGATGGACCTCTACGACGGCCGGAACGGCGAAAAATTCGAGCGTCAGGTCACCGTGGGTTTCATGCACATGCTCAAGCTGCACCACCTCGTCGACGACAAGATGCACGCGCGCTCGACGGGGCCTTATTCGCTGGTGACGCAGCAGCCCCTGGGCGGAAAGGCGCAGTTCGGCGGCCAGCGTTTCGGCGAAATGGAAGTCTGGGCGCTCGAAGCCTACGGCGCGTCCTACGTTCTGCAGGAAATGCTGACGGTCAAGTCGGACGACGTGAATGGGCGGACCAAGGTCTATGAAAACATCGTCAAGGGCGATCACAAGATCGACGCCGGAATGCCGGAGTCGTTCAACGTGCTCGTCAAGGAAATTCGCTCGCTGGCGATCGACATCGATCTCGACCGCTATTGATGAGCCGGCATCGGGGCGTGGCCGCGGGAAAACCGCGCCATTTCCGAGAGATGAGTAAAAGCGTGGGTCATCCCCACCGATGGAGTGAAAGATGAGAGAACTGCTTGACTTGTTTAAACAGGTAACACGGGAAGAACAGTTTGACGCGATTACGATCGGGTTGGCGTCGCCGGACAAGATCCGCTCGTGGTCCTACGGCGAAGTCAAAAAACCCGAGACGATCAATTACCGCACCTTCAAGCCCGAACGCGACGGCCTGTTCTGCGCCAAGATATTCGGCCCGATCAAGGACTACGAGTGCCTGTGCGGAAAATACAAGCGCTTGAAGCATCGCGGCGTGATCTGCGAGAAGTGCGGCGTCGAAGTCACGCTGTCGAAAGTTCGGCGCGAGCGCATGGCGCATATCGAACTCGCGTCGCCGGTCGCGCACATCTGGTTCCTGAAGAGCCTGCCGAGCCGCTTGGGAATGGTGCTCGACATGACGCTGCGCGACATCGAGCGCGTCCTCTACTTCGAGGCTTTCGTCGTCTGCGACCCCGGAATGACGCCGCTTGCGCGTGGGCAACTGCTGACCGAGGACGACTATCTTGCGAAGGTCGAGGAATTCGGCGACGAATTCCAGGCCGCGATGGGTGCCGAAGGCATCCGCGAGCTTCTCCGCTCGATCGACCTCCCCAACGAGGTCGCGCATCTGCGCGCCGAACTCGACGTGACGTCCTCCGAGACGAAGAGCAAGAAGTTTTCCAAGCGCCTCAAGATTCTCGAAGGCTTCCAGAAGTCTGGAATCAAGCCCGAATGGATGGTGCTCGAAGTCCTGCCCGTCCTGCCGCCGGACCTGCGTCCGCTCGTCCCGCTCGACGGCGGGCGCTTTGCGACCTCGGACCTGAACGACCTCTACCGGCGCGTCATCAACCGCAACAATCGCCTGCGTCGCCTCCTCGAACTCAAGGCGCCGGAAATCATCGTCCGCAACGAAAAGCGCATGCTTCAGGAAGCCGTCGACTCCCTGCTCGACAACGGGCGTCGTGGAAAGGCGATGACCGGCGCGAACAAGCGGCCGCTGAAGTCGCTCGCCGACATGATCAAGGGCAAGGGCGGGCGCTTCCGCCAGAATCTGCTCGGAAAGCGCGTCGATTATTCGGGACGTTCGGTGATCGTCGTCGGCCCACAGCTCAAATTGCACCAATGCGGCCTGCCCAAGCTGATGGCGCTGGAACTCTTCAAGCCCTTCATTTTCAACAAGCTCGAACTGATGGGGCTCGTGACGACGATCAAGCAGGCGAAAAAGATGGTCGAAATGCAGGAGCCGGTCGTCTGGGACATCCTCGAAGAAGTCATTCGAGAACACCCGATCATGCTGAACCGCGCGCCGACGCTGCACCGCCTCGGCATCCAGGCTTTTGAACCCTCGCTGATCGAAGGCAAGGCGATCCAGCTCCACCCGCTGGTCTGCGCCGCGTTCAACGCCGACTTCGACGGCGACCAGATGGCGGTTCACGTTCCTCTGTCGCTCGAAGCGCAGATGGAGACGCGCACCCTGATGCTCGCGTCGAACAATATCCTTTCGCCGGCGAACGGCGACCCGATCATCGTTCCGTCGCAGGATATCGTCCTCGGTCTCTACTACGCGACGCGCGAGCGGATCAACGCGAAGGGCGAAGGGATGGTCTTCTCGAACATCGACGAAGTCAGTTGCGCGATGCAGACCGAAAACCTCGACATCCACGCGCGCATCTCGGTGCGGATCAAGGAATACGAAAAAGACGGCGACAACGCGTGGCGCGAAAAGCTGACGCGCTACAACACGACGGCGGGGCGCGCGATGCTTTCCGAAATCCTGCCGAAGGGGCTCTCGTTTTCCGTCCTCGACAAGCCGCTCAAGAAAAAGGAGATTTCGCGACTGATCAACACGGCTTTCCGCCGCTGCGGCCTGAAGGAAACGGTCGTCTTCGCGGACAAGCTGATGCAGAATGGGTATCGTCTGGCAACGCGCGCGGGAATCTCGATCTGCTCGGACGACATGCTCGTTCCGACGCAGAAGGCCGAGATCATTTCCGTCGCCGAAAAGGAAGTCAAGGAGATCGAAAGCCAATATACCGACGGTTTGGTGACCGACGGAGAGCGCTACAACAAGGTCGTCGACATCTGGGGCCGTACCGGCGACCAGGTGGCCAAGGTCATGATGGAGCAACTCGGCCAGCAGGAAGTCGTCGACCGCCGCGGCAAGAAGGTCAAGCAGGAATCGTTCAACTCGATCTACATGATGGCAGATTCGGGCGCACGCGGTTCGGCTGCGCAGATCCGCCAGCTCGCCGGGATGCGCGGGCTGATGGCCAAGCCCGACGGGTCGATCATCGAGACGCCGATCACGACGAATTTCCGTGAAGGATTGAACGTTCTCCAGTACTTCATCTCGACGCACGGCGCGCGCAAGGGCCTCGCCGACACCGCGCTGAAGACGGCCAATTCGGGCTATCTGACGCGCCGGCTCGTCGACGTCACGCAGGACCTCGTCGTCATCGAAGACGACTGCGGAACCGAAAACGGCGTCAGCATGAAAGCGCTGATCGAAGGCGGCGAAGTCGTCGAGCCTTTGCGCGAGCGCATTCTCGGCCGCGTGACCGCGCGCAGCGTCGTCGACCCCGAGACGAACGCAACGCTCATCGAACCCGGCGTCCTTCTCAACGAAGAACTCTGCGACCTGATCGACCAGATGGGGATCGACGAAATCAAGGTGCGGACGCCGCTGACCTGCGAAACGCGCTACGGCCTGTGCGCCAAATGCTACGGACGCGACCTGGGGCGAGGCTCGCTCGTCAATGTCGGCGAGTCCGTCGGCGTCATCGCCGCGCAATCGATCGGCGAGCCGGGAACGCAGCTCACGATGCGGACCTTCCACGTCGGCGGCGCGGCGTCGCGCGCGGCGGTGGCGAGTCAGGTCGAATCGAAGAGCCTCGGCGCCGTGCGCTTCATTTCTTCGATGCGTTACGTGACGAGCGCCAAGGGCGAAAAAATCGTCATCACGCGATCGGGAGAACTCGCGATCACCGACGACAACGGACGCGAGCGCGAACGTCACAAAGTGCCCTACGGCGCGACGCTGCAGGTCGCCGACGGGCAGCAGTCGAAGGCGGGGACGGTTCTGGCGACGTGGGATCCGCACATGCGGCCGATCATCGCCGAGTACGCCGGTCTCGTGAAGTTCGAAAACGTCGAAGAAGGCGTTACCGTCGCCAAGCAGATCGACGAAGTCACGGGCTTATCCTCGCTCGTCGTCATCGACCCGAAACGCGGCGGCAAGGGGCAGTCGAAGGGTCTGCGCCCGCAAGTCCGGCTCTACAACCCCGACGGGAAGGAAGTCTGCATGCACGGGACGGATCACCCCGTGACGATCACTTTCCAGGTCGGCGCGATCATTACCGTGCTCGACGGGCAGGAGATTTCGGTCGGCGACGTTCTCGCGCGTCTCCCGCAGGAGTCGGCGAAGACCCGCGACATCACCGGGGGTTTGCCGAGGGTCGCGGAACTCTTCGAAGCGCGCACGCCCAAGGACGCGGGAATGCTGGCGGAATACACGGGGACGATGTCTTTCGGGAAGGACACCAAGGGCAAGCAACGCCTGGTGATCGTCGACCTCGAAGGCGGTTCGCACGAATACCTGATTCCCAAGGACAAGCACGTCCTCGTGCACGACGGGCAGGTCGTCAACAAGGGCGAACTGATCGTCGACGGGCCGCCGGATCCCCACGACATTCTGCGCCTCCAGGGCGCCGAGGCGCTCGCGGTCTATATCACCGACGAAGTCCAGGACGTCTACCGCCTCCAGGGCGTGAAGATCAACGACAAGCACATCGAAGTCATCGTGCGTCAGATGCTCCGGCGCGTCCTCGTCGTCGACCCCGGCGACACGAAGTTCATTCGGGGCGAGCAAGTCGAAAGGGCGCACCTGCTCGACGAGAACGACGCGCTCGCCGAGGACAGGCTGCCGGCGAAGTACGAGCCGGTGCTTCTGGGGATCACCAAGGCGTCGCTGTCGACGGATTCGTTCATCTCCGCCGCGTCTTTCCAGGAAACGACGCGCGTTTTGACCGAAGCGGCGATCATGGGCAAGCGCGACGAACTCAGGGGTCTGAAGGAAAACGTGATCGTCGGACGCCTGATCCCCGCGGGGACGGGTTTGGCCTACCACAAGATGCGCAAGGGCAACGCGGTCTTCGGCGCCGACGTGGACGACGACGACGAGACGAGCGACGAAGCGGCGGTTGAGACCGCCGCGACGCCGGGAGAGGGGGGAGAAGAGCTTCCGGAGGCACCGATGGCTTGACTTCCCGTATTATCGGTCATAGAATTCCGAGTCTTTGTGTTGCCGACCTCGAAATCAACGCCCGCGCGTTTTCTGGATCGCGCGGGTTTTCTCCGTGGAGCGCTTGAAATAAAGCGTCGCGGGAATTTAGGATAGAAAAGATGCCAACGATAAATCAACTTGTACGCAAACCGCGCAAGGCGGTGCGCAGCAAGAGCAAGGTGCCCGCGCTGGAAAACTGCCCGCAGAAGCGCGGCGTATGCACGCGCGTCTATACCACGACGCCCAAAAAGCCGAATTCGGCGCTGCGCAAGGTCTGCAAGGTTCGCCTGACGAACAGTTTTGAAGTGATCTCGTATATTGGCGGCGAAGGCCACAATCTTCAGGAGCACTCGGTCGTCCTGATTCGCGGCGGTCGCGTGAAGGATTTGCCGGGTGTCCGCTACCACACGGTGCGCGGCTCCCTCGATACGCAGGGCGTCAAGGATCGCAAGCAGAGCCGTTCCAAATACGGAGCGAAGCGCCCGAAAGCGGCTTGATTCGTTCTTCGGGCGGTCGCTTTTCCAGGCGTCCCGAAAGACGCGCCGCCCCCGGATTCAGATGAATTGATTGATTTGAAAGGTTAGTTTATGCCACGTCGTCGCGAAGTGCCAAAACGCGATATCCTGCCGGACCCGAAGTTCGGGAGCATCGATGTTTCGAAGTTCGTCAATACGATCATGATGAGCGGTAAAAAATCGGTTGCCGAGCGCATCGTCTACGGCGCGTTCGACATCATTTCCTCCAAGGCGGGGAAAGACCCGGTCGAAGTTTTCAATCTGGCGGTTGACAACATCAAGCCGCTCGTCGAAGTCAAGAGCCGGCGTGTCGGCGGCGCCAATTACCAGGTGCCGGTCGAAGTGCGCCCGAACCGCCGCATGGCGCTGGCGATGCGCTGGTTGCGCGAGTCGGCGCGCAAGCGCTCCGAAAAATCGATGGATCAGCGCTTGGCAGCCGAAATGCTCGAAGCCTCCGAAAACCGGGGCGGCGCCGTCAAGAAACGCGACGAAGTTCATCGTATGGCCGACGCGAACAAGGCTTTTGCGCACTTCCGCTTCTAAAGATTCATCCAGCAGCAAATTTTGTTCTTTATCACTTCTAAAGGTTTTTGTCGTGGCACGTAAAACTCCCATTGGACGTTATCGCAACATCGGTATCAGCGCGCACATCGATGCGGGAAAGACAACCACTACCGAGCGCATTCTTTACTATACCGGCGTCAATCACAAGATTGGCGAAGTGCACGACGGCGCGGCCACGATGGACTGGATGGAGCAGGAGCAGGAGCGCGGGATCACGATCACGTCCGCCGCGACGACATGCTTCTGGAAGGGGATGGCGAACCAGTTCCCCGAACACCGGATCAATATCATCGACACGCCGGGACACGTCGACTTCACGATCGAAGTCGAGCGCTCGATGCGCGTCCTCGACGGGGCGTGCATGGTGTATTGCGCCGTCGGCGGCGTTCAGCCCCAGTCCGAGACGGTTTGGCGGCAGGCGACCAAGTACAAGGTGCCGCGTCTGGCGTTCGTGAACAAGATGGACCGCCAGGGTGCAGACTTCTTCAAGGTCATCGAACAGATGCAGACGCGCCTGAAGGCCAGCCCCGTCCCGGTCGTCATCCCGATCGGGCGCGAAGAAAACTTCGCGGGCGTGATCGACCTCATCAAGATGAAAGCGATCCGCTGGGACGACGCTTCGCAGGGGATGAAATTCGACTATTACGACATCCCGCCCGCGCTCCTGGCCGAGGCCGAGGAATGGCGCGGGAAGATGCTCGAATCGGCTGCGGAATCGTCCGAAAAACTGATGGACATCTACCTCGAATCGGGCGATCTCAGCGAAGAGCAGGTCATCGAAGGCTTGCGCGCGCGTACGATCGCTTGCGAAATACAGCCGATGCTCTGCGGGACGGCTTTCAAGAACAAGGGTGTCCAGCGCATGCTCGATGCCGTCATCGATTTTCTGCCTTCGCCGGACGATATTCCTCCGGTCGCCGGGGAAAACGAAAAAGGCCAATCCGCGACGCGCGAGGCCGCCGACGAGGCGAAATTCTCCGCGCTCGCGTTCAAGCTGATGACCGACCCCTACGTCGGGCAGTTGACCTTCATCCGCGTCTATTCGGGCGTCCTGAATTCGGGCGACATGGTCTATAACCCCGTCAAGGGGCGCAAGGAGCGGATCGGCAGGCTCTTGCAGATGCACGCGAACAACCGCGAGGAAATCAAGGAAGTCCACGCGGGCGACATCGCCGCGTGCGTCGGCCTGAAAGAAGTGACGACCGGCGAAACGCTGTGCGACCCCTCGTCGGTGATCACGCTCGAACGCATGGATTTCCCCGAACCGGTCATCCATATCGCCGTCGAACCGAAAACGAAGGCCGACCAGGAAAAGATGGGCATTGCGCTCGGTCGTCTCGCGCAGGAAGACCCCTCGTTCCGCGTCCGTTCGGACGAAGAGTCGGGGCAAACGATCATTTCGGGGATGGGCGAACTCCATTTGGAGATCATCGTCGATCGGATGAAGCGCGAGTTCGGCGTCGACGCCAACATCGGCGCGCCGCAGGTCGCCTACCGCGAGTGCATCAAAAAAACCGTCGAGCAGGAAGGCAAGTTCGTCAAGCAGACCGGCGGGCGCGGCCAGTACGGCCACGTCTGGCTCAGGATCGAGCCGAACGAAACGGGCAAGGGCTACGAGTTCGTCGACGCGGTCAAGGGCGGCGTCGTCCCGCGCGAATACATCCCCGCCGTCGACAAGGGCTTGCAGGATTCGATCAAGAGCGGCGTTCTCGCCGGCTTCCCCGTCGTGGACGTCAAATTCACGCTCTTCGACGGCTCGTATCACGACGTCGATTCGAACGAAAACGCCTTCCGTCAGGCGGCGGCAGCGGCTTTCAGGGAAGGCGTGAAAAAGGCCGCGCCGACGCTTCTGGAACCGACGATGTCGGTCGAGGTCGAGACGCCCGAAGAATACATGGGCAACATCATGGGCGACCTCTCCAGCCGACGCGGGATCGTCCAGGGGATGCAGGACCTGCCGGCGGGAACCAAGGCGATCCGCGCGGAAGTCCCGCTCGCCGAGATGTTCGGCTACGCGACGACGGTCCGTTCGCTTTCGCAGGGACGCGCAACGTATTCGATGGAATTCAAACATTATGTCGAAGCGCCGAAAAACGTCGCTGAGGCCGTGATCAACAAGAAGTAATTTTGCATTCGAGGACTCTAAATGGCTAAGGCAAAATTTGAGAGGACGAAGCCGCACGTCAACGTAGGGACGATCGGACACGTCGACCATGGGAAGACGACGCTGACGGCGGCGATGACGGCGATACTGGCGAAGAAATA
>JAISAZ010000058.1 GCA_031266435.1 Accumulibacter sp. | reverse complement strand
TCGTCGGGGAACAGCAACTTCCCGACTTCTTTCTACAACTTTTTCCCGCCTAACGTAACAGCATAATCCGACTCGTAAAATCCCTCCCCTTCAGACTCATCTCCAAATTGGAATAGACTATCTTTTACCCTTCCGATCCTTCTGATCCTTCCGCTCCTTTCGGGACGGCGAAAAACCGGCGCGTGATTTCTTTTCCGGTTCATTCATACTTTGATGCCGAGCCGCTTTACAAGGTCTTACGTGCCGCAAGGCGAAGTCGACAAAAGTAGGGATGAACTGGAAATGGAATGAGATAGAATCGGCGTGTATTTCGTTTCACAATCCACATAGAGAGAACAATTAAATGACCACATCCATTCGCCAAGAAGACTTCATTCAGAGTATCGCCGACGCGTTTCAATTCATCAGCTACTATCATCCCGTCGATTTCGTCCAGGCGCTCGGGCGCGCCTACGCACTTGAAGAGTCGCCCGCCGCCAAGGACGCGATTGCGCAAATACTGATGAATTCACGCCTTTCCGCCGAGGGGCACCGACCGATTTGCCAGGATACGGGAACCGGGATGGTCTTCCTCAAGATCGGGATGGATGTTTGTTGGCCCGACGCGACGATGAGCCTTCAGGAAATGGTCGATGAGGGCGTTCTGCGCGCCTATACCGACAAGGACAACCCCTTGCGCGCGTCGGTGCTCGCCGACCCCGCCGGGAAGCGCCTCAATACGCGGAACAATACGCCGGCGGTCGTCCATTTCGAAATCGTCCCCGGCGACCGCGTCGACGTGATCTGCGCGGCCAAGGGCGGCGGTTCGGAGGCCAAGGCCAGGTTTGCCATGCTCAATCCCTCCGACAGCGTCGTCGATTGGGTGCTCAAGATGGTTCAGGAAATAGGCGCGGGGTGGTGCCCGCCGGGGATGATCGGGGTCGGGGTCGGCGGGACCTGTGAAAAGGCGATGCTCCTCGCCAAGGAGGCGCTGATGCAGCCGATCGACATTCAGGTGCTGAAAGCCCGCGCGGACGGCGGCGCATCTCTTTCGAAGGCGGAGGAACTCCGTCTCGAACTCTACGAAAAAATAAACGCGCTCGGTATCGGCGCGCAAGGGCTCGGCGGGCTGACGACCGTGCTCGACGTAAAAGTGCTCGACTATCCGACGCACGCTGCCAACCTGCCGGTAGCGCTCGTTCCGAACTGCGCGGCGACGCGTCACATCCACTTCCAGCTCGACGGCAGCGGTCCGGCGCGTCTCGACCCGCCCAAGCTTTCCGACTGGCCGGACGTAACCTGGACGCCCGACTTGCAGTCGGCGACACGCGTCGATCTCGATACCTTGACGAAAGAGGAAATCGCTTCGTGGAAGCCTGGGCAGAAGCTCCTGCTCAACGGAAAAATGCTCACGGGGCGCGACGCGGCGCACAAGCGCATCGCCGACCTTCTCGCCAAAGGCGAAAAGCTTCCCGTCGACTTCACCAACCGCGTCATTTATTACGTCGGCCCGGTCGACCCGGTACGCGACGAAGCCGTTGGACCTGCGGGCCCCACGACCGCGTCGCGCATGGACAAGTTCACGCGGATGATGCTGGAACAAACCGGGCTGGCCGCGATGGTCGGAAAATCCGAACGCGGCCCCGCGGCGATCGAGGCGATCCGCGACAATAAATCGGCTTATCTGATGGCGGTCGGCGGCGCGGCCTACCTCGTCGCCAAGGCGATCAAGGCGTCGAAAGTCGTCGCCTTCGCCGATCTCGGGATGGAGGCGATTTACGAATTCGACTTGCAGGACATGCCGGTGACCGTCGCCGTCGATTCGAGCGGTTCGGCGGTTCATACGACCGGGCCGAGGGAATGGCGAATCCGAATCGGCAAGTTGCCCGTCGATCCGGCTTGAACCGCCCCTTACGAAGCCTGAAGCATCCCGTCGCGTAGCGTCAGCCTGCGGTCGGCGCGCGCCGCGAGCTTTACATCGTGCGTGACGACGATGAAGCTCGTCTGCCGCAGGTGCTTGAATTCGAGCATCAGGTCGAGGATGTTTTCAGCCGTCTGGCGGTCGAGATTGCCGGTCGGCTCGTCGGCCAGCACACACGCGGGTCGCGTCACCAGCGCGCGCGCGAGCGCCGCGCGCTGGCGCTCGCCGCCGGAGAGTTCGGAGGGCGTGTGGTCGAGCCGGTGGGAAAGCCCGACTTCACCGAGTATCGCGCGGGCGTGCTCGTCCGCTTCGGCTTTTTTCATTCGGCGAATGTAAAGCGGCATCGCGACATTTTCCAGCGCCGTGAATTCCGGCAGGAGATGGTGAAACTGGTAAACGAAGCCAAGATGCCGGTTACGCAACACGCCGCGTTCGCCCTCGCCGATCGCGGAAAGCTCGCGTCCCATCAGGCGTACCGTCCCGCTCGACGGAGAATCGAGACCGCCCAGCAGGTGGAGCAAGGTACTCTTCCCCGATCCCGACGCCCCGATGATCGCGACGCGCTCACCAAAACCGACTTCAAAATCGATGCCGAGCAGGACGGGAACGTCGACGCCGGCGCCCTGGCGATACGTTTTTCTGAGTCCGCTGCATTCCAGAACGCGCGCGACGGCGTCAATGCTTTCAGAAGAGCCGGCGGCTTGCCGTGCGATTTTCATTTCACTCATAGCGCAGCGCCTCCGCCGGGTTGACGCGCGAAGCGCTCCAGCTCGGATACAGCGTCGCCACGAGCGAAAGCGTGAAGGAAACGCCGGCGATGATCGATACGTCACCGCATTGCAGTTCGGAAGGGAGGTTCGAAATGAAATAAATTTCACGCGACCACAGCGAAACTCCGAGCACACGCTCGATGAAGGGGACGATCACGTCGAGATTGGTCGCGCCCACGACGCCGAGGATGACGCCGAACACAAGCCCGACGACCCCGATCAGCGCGCCCTGGACGATGAAGACCGTCATGATGCTTTTGGAATTCGCGCCGAGCGTTCGCAGGATCGCGATATCCGAGCGTTTGTCGGTGACGACCATGACGAGCGTCGAAACGATATTGAACGCCGCGACGGCGACGATCAGCGACAGGATGATGAACATCATGTTTTTCTCGATCTGCACCGCGCGAAAAAAGTTGACGTGGCTGCGCGTCCAGTCGCTGATGTACGCGGGGATGCCCAGGTTGTGCACAAGGTAGCGCGCGACGGCCGGCGCGCGAAAAAGATCGTCGAGCTTTAAGCGGACACCGGAAACCCGGTCGTCCATGCGATAGAGCTTTTGCGCGTCTTCGAGGCGGATCAAGGCCAGACCGCTGTCGGATTCGAACATGCCGACTTCGAAAATCCCGCCGACGGTAAAGGTTTTCAGGCGCGGCACGATGCCCACCGGCGTTACGGCGCCTTGCGGCGCGATCAGGGTAATCCTGTCGCCGACGGATACGCCGAGCGCGCGCGCAAGCTCGTTGCCGAGAACGATCGAGAACGCCCCCGGAACGAGCGAATCGAGCGTTCCGACCCGCATATGCGGACGGAAACTCGCTACCGTATCCTCGAATTCGGGTACGATGCCGCGCACGAGCGTCCCGCGCACCGACGCGCCCGAAGAAAGCATCCCCTGCTCCTGAATGTAGGGCGCCGACGCCACGACACCCGGTGCGCTCGACGCCCGCCGCGCGACTTTCTCCCAATCGGACATTTCGCCATCGACACCGGTGATCTGGACGTGCGAAATGACCGCCAGGATGCGTCCGCGCAACTCGGTCTGAAAACCGTTCATCACCGAGAGCACGATGATCAGGGCCGCGACGCCGAGCGCGATTCCGAGCATCGAAATCAGCGAAATGAACGAAATGAAGTGGTTGCGGCGCTTGGCGAGAATGTATCGCCAGCCGATCGCCAACTCGAACGGAGGTTCCGCAAACAACTTCATCCCGCCATTCCCCCGTGAGGCGGGAACGCGGACGACGCGCGCCGTGCGGAGCGTGGGTGATTCAAAACGACGGGCGGCGCAAATTCTTCCATCGAGCCATTCCAGAATACGGGAAACGGCTATAGTACACTTTCTTCGTTTCCCCCGCCTCTTTCATCGCCTTCCATCGCCACGCCGATCCCACAAAAATGACACGCTTCAAAACACGCCAAGCCCCGCCGCAGAAGGTGCAAAGGCTCGAACAGCAGGGAATTCATCCGCTTCTCGCCCGTCTCTACGCCGCGCGGGGCGTCGAGGAAAAAGCCGAAGTCGATTACAGTTTCAAGTCCCTGCTCGCGCCGACGCGCCTCTCGCGCGCCGACGAAGCCGCCCGTCTTCTTGCCGATGCGATCGAAGCGCAAGCGAAAATCCTGATCGTCGCCGACTACGATTGCGACGGCGCGACGGCCTGCGCCGTCGGAATACACGCGCTGAGGGCGATGGCGGGCGAGTCCGGGACGGAGGTCGACTATCTGACGCCCAATCGCTTCGTCCACGGTTACGGACTCTCGCCGGAAGTCGTCGAACTCGCCGCCGAAAGAAGTCCCGACCTGATCGTGACCGTCGACAACGGCATCGCGAGCCTCGCGGGGATCGCGGCGGCCAACGAACTCGGCATCGCCACGCTGATCACCGACCACCATCTTCCGGGCGATGCGCTGCCGTCCGCCGACTGCATCGTCAACCCCAACCTGCCGGACTGTGACTTTCCGAGCAAGTCCCTGGCCGGCGTCGGCGTCTTTTTTTACGTCATGCTCGCGCTGCGCGCCGAACTGCGCGCGCGCGGCTGGTTCGACGCGGAGCGGCCCGAACCCAATCTCGCCGCCCTCCTCGGCCTGGTCGCGCTCGGCACCGTCGCCGACGTCGTCCGGCTCGACAAAAACAACAGGATACTCGTCCATCAGGGATTGAAGCGTCTGCGCGAAGGGCGGATGACGCCGGGTCTGCGCGCGATCTTCCAGGCTGCGGGGACGATTCCGGCGAACGCAAACACGCTCGACCTCGGTTTTCGGATCGGCCCGCGTCTGAACGCGGCAGGACGCCTCTCGGATATGTCGCTCGGCATCGAATGCCTCGTGACCGGCGACCCGGCGCGCGCGGCGAACATCGCCATGCAGCTCGACGCCCTGAATCGGGAACGTCGCCAGATCGAGGCCGACATGCAGAAACAGGCGCTCGATATCCTCGACGCGATCGACGCGAAGGGCGAAGCCGCGATCGTCCTTTTCGACCCCGCGTGGCATCAGGGCGTCGTCGGCTTGCTCGCCGCCCGCGTCAAGGAGAAGCATCACCGCCCGGTCTTTGCTTTCGCCCGCGAAAACGCCGAAAGCGCCGACGGTCTGGTCCGGGGGTCGGGGCGCGCGAGTCCCGGCCTGCACCTGCGCGACGCGCTCGACCTCGTCTCGAAACGCGCGCCGGGTATGCTCGTCCATTTCGGCGGTCACGCCTCGGCGGCGGGCGCGAGTCTCCGGGAAAGCGACCTGTCGCATTTCCGGGAAGTCTTCACGCAGGTTTCGCGCGAACTGCTTTCACCCGCCGACCTGACGCGCGTCGTCGAGACCGACGGGCCGCTCGAAAGCGGCTATTTTTCGCCGAACATCGCCGACCTGCTCGAAAATGAAATCTGGGGGCAAGGTTTCCCGCCGCCGCTTTTCGAGGACGAGTTCAGCGTCGAGAGCCAACGCCTTCTCAAGGAAAAGCACTTGAAACTCCGGCTCAAAAAAAACGGAACGAGCATCGACGCGATCCATTTCAATTTCGACGCAGCGTCGGGAAAATCGCCGGGAAAGTCGATTCGCGCCGCCTACCGACTCGCGATCAACGAATACAACGGCGTCCGAACGCCGCAGTTGATCATCGAGCATATCGAAATGTAGGGCGGTTCGACGCGCCCATCCGAAGCTAGGACAACAGCACACACGCCCAGACGACGGCGACGTTGACGAGCGCGACGAAGACGGCCGCGCTTCCCAAATCCTTCGCCTTTTTTGAAAGGGGGTGCCTTTCCTCCGAGATGCGGTCGATCGCAGATTCGACCGCCGAATTCAAAAGTTCGACGATGAGAACGAGCAAGACGCTGCCGATCATCAGCGCCCTTCCGGCGCCGTCGCGCGTCAGGAAGAAACTCGACGGAATCAGAACGGCGGAGAGCAGAACTTCCTGGCCGAAGGCGCGCTCCCGAAGCGCGGCGCGCAAGCCGCTCAGCGAGTAGCTCCCGGCTTTCCAGATGCCGCCGAGGTTCGATACCCCCGGCGAGGCGGACGGTTTTTCTTCGGACACTCTTCCTCCATTGCGTAGTAGCATATAGCGCGGTTTGCAGGACGATTTTACCTTGACATTCCTCTGGAGCAAAATCCATGAATCAGGACGAACTCAAAGAAGCGGTTGCGCGCGCGGCGCTTGCGTACGTCGTCGAAGGACGCGTCGTCGGCGTCGGGACGGGTTCGACCGCGCGTAAATTCATCGACGCGCTCGCGGAAATGAAGGACCGCATCCCCGGCGCCCTCGCGAGTTCCGAAGATACGCGAAAACGGCTTGAAGCGCACGGGATACGCGTTTTCGACCTCAACGAGGTCGAGAGCTTTCCGGTCTATATCGACGGCGCCGACGAGGTCGACCGCAGACTACGCATGATCAAGGGCGGCGGCGGCGCCTTGACGCGAGAAAAAATCGTCGCGGCCGTCGCGGAAAAATTCGTCTGCATCGTCGACCGCTCGAAATACGTCGAGACGCTCGGAAAATTTCCCCTGCCCGTCGAGGTCGTCCCGATGGCGCGCGCATACGTCGCGCGCGAACTCGCGCGGCTCGGCGGCGAGCCTTGCCTCCGCGAGGGTTTTGTGACCGACAACGGAAACCTCATCCTCGACGTTGGAAAGCTCGGAATCGACGACCCCGTTGAGACCGAAACACGGATCAATCAGATCGCGGGCGTCGTCAGCAACGGCCTCTTCGCGCTGCGCCGCGCCGACGTCTGCCTGCTGGGGACGGAGGACGGCGTCAGGACGATCGAAGCGGAGTAATTGTTCGTCAAAAAGTAAAACCCTACTTTTTGACGATTCCTGATTCCTTTTCCAGTTCTGAACGAAGTGGAAAAGGAATAAAAGCCGGAGGGTTTCAGTTCTCGTCGAAAAAATATTTTTCGACCTGCTCGGCGAGGTATTTCCGGTGCTGGGGGTCGGAGAGGTTCAGGCGGTTTTCGTTGATGATCATCGTCTGCAAGCGAACCCATTGGTCCCACGCTTCTTTCGAGACGTTTTCGAATATGCGCTTCCCAAGTTCGCCGGGGTACGGCGGAAAGTCGAGACCTTCGGCCTCAAGGCCGAGTTTGACGCATTTGACCGTTCTTGCCATCTAAAAACTCTCCATTGCCAGGAATGAGCGGGTGATCGACCGCCGACGACGGGTTCGGGATTTCAACTTGCCGCGCCGCGCTTCGTGTTTTTGCGCTGTAATCCGAACGCGACGCGGCTTTCGGTACGCGCTCCCATTTTACTCCCGCACGACCCTGTAATTGCGACCGCTCGTCACGTTCCCCGAAGCGCTTTTCGAAAAACCGCCGCTTCGCCGCATTTCAATACCCGCGCGCCTTCGACGCCAAAACGGGTCGGAAACAGGCGCGTGGTTTATCGTCTTCCCCTCTCTCCGAACTCGCGATAAAGACGGCGTCGTTCAGTTTGAGGCAGCGCCTGTCCTGGGACGAGAAGTGCTCCTTGCAAAACCGGGAAGCGTTCAGTTTCCTGGCGTAAAGAAGCCCCGACGAATCAAACGCGATCAAGTCGTACAAGGAAGACGGGTGGATGCCCAGCCTCGCCACGAAATCCTGCGAATGCCCCGGACACACGACGTTTTCAATCGACACGCCCGGTGTCATTAAAATGACATGTGTTTCCTCTCGAATCCATTTCACCTCGTCGGGCAGGTAGGCTTTTCCCTCTTTATTCACCCTGATCTCGAACAGCGACGAAACGTCGAGGTTTTGCTCGTTTTCCAAAGATCGCTTCATCCAGTCGTCGAACACGCTCCACAAGGACAGGCTCGGCGTGTGGCGTATCATGAAAGCATCGAACGCCGCGCGCTGCGAGGTCAAAAACCCCAGCGGGACGAGAATCGCCAGCAACAGAAACGCTCGATCGGCGGAACTCGGCAACGCGTCCCGGTTCTCCGGAAGCGTTGTCAATGCAGCGACGGGTTTCGGCCCGTAGCGATTGTCTTCCGCGCTTGGTCTGCTCAGCCGAATGAGAAAGTAAAGAAGAATCAAGAGGATGAGCGGGTCGAAAAAGAGAACGTAGAATACCGCGATCGACACGACGCCGAGAATGCCCTTCCACACGGAACACGAAATGTCGTGCCACCTTCTGAAAAACAAAGCGACCAAGGGCGCGCTCGCCGAGACGATATACGCCGACCAAGCCCATCCGGGAAGGCGATAGCCGAATCCGCGTTCGACCCGCAGCAGGACGGCCAGCACGGCGAAATAGACCAATGCGTACGGCCAGAAACCCATCCGGCGCGTCCGGCCACTCAGGTTGAACGTATTCCACAACGCGTCGGCGACGGCGTCTTTCAGCGCGCTGACGATTCGCGTGAGGCTCATCAAGAGTATGGATTGCATTACCGCATTTTATGACAAACGTGAAACTGGATGGAACGACCCCCTGCCCTTTTTCGGCGTCTTTTCCTGCCGCCGGCTCCTTATAAGCAGCATTATAGGCAGTTTCAGGCGTTAAAATTCTGGACACCATGAAATCCAGCCCACCGACCCGCCCTCTTCCAGGAGGCAGATGAAATGCGGCGCGAATCGCTCGATTACGACCTGCTCGTCGTCGGCGGCGGCCCCGCCGGCCTCGCGGCGGCGATTCACTTCCGCCGGCGCGCGATACAGCGCGGCGTCTCGGGAAACGTTTGCCTGATCGAAAAAGGCGCGCGGATCGGCGCGCACAGCGTGTCGGGCGCCGTCGTCGACGCGCGCGCGCTCTCGGAACTCCTGCCAGAGGCCTGGAGCGACGCGCCGCTTGGAACACCGGTGACGGAAAACCGCTTTTTCTTCCTCGGCGCCGCGTCGCGATGGCGGGTTCCCGAAGCCCTCCTCCCCGCTTGCTTCCAAAACGACGGAAACGTCGTCGTCGGTCTCGCCGAGCTTTGCCGCCGCCTCGCTCGTCACGCGGAAGAACTCGGCGTCGAAGTTTATCCGGGTTTTTGCGGCACCGAAATCCTTTTCGACGACAAGGCGCCGGCATCCCCTGTCGTCGGCGTCGCCACGGGCGACATGGGCTTACTCGAAAATTCTCTTCCGGGTCCAAACCACCAGCCCGGAGTGGAATTGCGCGCGCGCTACACGCTCTTTGCCGAAGGCTGCCGTGGCCATCTCGCCAAACGCCTCGAAGAAAGCTTCGGTTTGCGTGAAAAATCCGCGACGCGGCGTTACAGCCTCGGAATCAAGGAGTTGTGGGAAATCCCCCCGGAAAAGCACCGCCCCGGCCTCGTCATGCATACCTGCGGCTGGCCGCTCGACACGAAAACCTTTGGCGGCGGCTTTATGTATCACATGGCGGGTGGCCTCGTTTCCACCGGATTCATCGTCGGGCTCGACTACACGAACCCCGGCCTCTCGCCTTTCGAGGAATTCCAGCGTTTCAAGACACACCCCGAATTGAGGCGTTTTCTTTCGGGCGGGCGACGAATCGCCTACGGCGCGCGAACGATCGCCGAAGGCGGCGTGCAGGCCTTACCGAAACTCGCCTTTCCCGGCGGCGCGCTGATCGGCGACGACGCGGGCTTTTTGAACGCCCCCCGCATCAAGGGAATCCATACGGCGATCGCGTCCGGGATTCTCGCCGCCGACGCCGCTTTCGAAGCTGTCGCGGCGAATCGCGGGCACGACGAACTGAGCGATTATCCTGAAGCTTTCCGAAAAAGCCGGCTTTTCGACGAACTCCACGCGGTACGCAATTTCAGACCCCTGATGGAAAAAGGTCTCATCACCGGGAGCCTGCTTTTTGGCGTCGACCAAGTCGTCCTGTGCGGGAAAGCGCCCTGGACCCTGACCTGCCGATCGCCGGACGATCACGCGCGCCTCGGCCGCGCGCTGGATCACGACGCGATCGTTTATCCGAAACCCGACGGCGTGATCAGCTTCGACCGCCCCTCCTCCGTATACCTCGCGGGAATCCGCACCGACGAAAAGCAGCCGCCTCCGTTGAAACTCAAGGACCCTTCGATCTTCGCGCGAGTTTGCCTCGCGCGTTTCGGCGCGCCCGAACAGCGTTACTGCCCCGCGGGCGTTTTTGAGGTCGATCGTGATGAAGACGGCAGACCGCGCCTGCGAATCAACGCGGGAAACTGCCTGCACTGCAAGACCTGCGACATCAAGGACCCGACGCAAAACATCGTCTGGGCGCCCCCGCAGGGCGGCGACGGACCGAATTACCCCGACGCGATGTGAATTCGTTCGTGGCTCGGTGCAAGCGGCAGGACGCGCACTCCCTGCCCTGAAAGCCTGCGTCATCGCGAACGCCGAAAATGTTACACTTCGGCACCGACACAGCTCTGCGGAGCCGTCTTCCGCGGATTTCACACCGACAATTTCCATTGGAGAAACACCAGCCCTCGGCTCGGATTCTCCATAGCGCACATCATGCTCCTGACGATCAGTTATACGGGTAAAGACACTCAAAACATCGGTTTTTTGTTCCACAAAAATCCGGCGAGGCCGCAGGTTTTTGAGTTGAGTTACGGCAAGGCTTTCGTCTTTTATCCCGAAGTATCGAGCCAGAAGACGACGATCGCCCTCTTGTTGGACATCGACCCCGTCGATCTGGCGAGAGGCAAGGCGGGGTCGGCTGGCGGCGGGCTTTTCGACTACGTGAACGACCGGCCTTACGTATCGTCGTCGTTCATGAGCGTCGCCATTGCGCGGGTATTCGGTTCCGCCATGAGCGGACGCGGCGACGCCTTCCAGACACTCGCCGATGCCGCGCTGGATTTGACCGTGACGCTCGCCATGCTGCCGTGCCGAAGCGAAACCGCGATGTTGCACCGGGTATTCGAGCCGCTCGGTTACGAGGTTTCCTTTGAAGCCTTCGCGTCCGACGAAAAATTCCCGGAATGGCGCGACAGCCGTTAC
>JAISAZ010000003.1 GCA_031266435.1 Accumulibacter sp. | reverse complement strand
ACAGATCACAAAGCGAACGCAGTGAGCGCTCTGTCTTCTGTCTTCTGTCTTCTGTCCTCAGTCCTCTGATCAGGTCTTCAGTTCCTTCAACTCGTTCCGAAGTTCCTGCAACTCCATTTCCCAGTTCATCAGCCACGCGCGTCCGCCGTCGGTCAGAATCGCTTCCCTCAAACGGCGCGGCGTAATCTGCCTTTCGATCTCCGCCATTTGAAAAAGGATTCTCTCGCGTTCGATTTCATCCTCTGTTTTTTCTTCGACCCTGAGCGATTGGGCCTGAGCGCTCTGAGACCTTTCAGCCATCATGAGGCTTCGCACCTCCTGGTCATTCACTGGTACGCACCCGTTGGGAACAAAATAAAGTTTATTTTGCGAGTCTTTGAAGTAAGGCATTTTCTCTCCCTCATTCCGTTTATGAATCGCTCGTGACGCGAACGCTCCCCAAAACGCGGCAGTGCGTCGCCGACCAGGGCAAGAGCGATTCAGAAATGAAATCGGACATGTGCCAATTATCCTCCATATGCGTGCTTTCCGTGTAATTTCTCGACACGCGCGGACGATTTTACGTTTCTTCGATCTGTACCCTCCTTTCCGAATCGTTCTTGCTTTGACGCCGAGCCAAAGGCAGTGCTCGCGTCCCGCAAGACGAGTCGACCGGGAAGCGCTGGAAATGGAATGAAAACCATTCTTCATCCCGCCGCCTCCGTTCGGCGAGACGGTCGTCCGCGCATTTTTTTGTGACATTCCGCTAAGCGGCGCGCGGGACTTTACGATACAATTCCGTCTAAATCTGCTACCCAAACCGGGGTTTCTCTGGAAAAGACATGTCCAATCTCTACACGGACGAAGAAATCGAACGCTGTACCTTGAGCGACAAGCGTGAAATCGTTTTTCAACTGCGCAACCTTCTTCGGAAAAGGGAATGGGTTTCGGTTTCCTTCGGCGAAGGGCAGCAGCATTTCCTGACGGTTCTCGTCGACATTTCCGAAAAAAACGACCGTTGCTATTTCGACATCGGCGGAAGCAAAGGCCTGAATGAGAAATTTCTTTCGGTGGACTCCTGCCTGTTTTCGAGCACCTCCGACGGTATACGGATTCACTTTTCGGGCGATTCGCCGCACATTGTCCGCTTGAAGGGCGAAGAGGTCTTTTCGATCCCCCTGCCGAGAGCGCTCGTGCGGCTTCAGCGTCGGGATTCCTACCGTTTGCAGCTCCCTTCGACGCGCCCCTACTACTGCCACCTCCAGAGCAGCGACACCGAAGAGATGGCCTTGCCGCTCTACGACATTTCCGTCGGCGGCTTCGGCGTCCAGGTCGCGTCCAAGCTCCCTTTCGACCCGCTCGACCGTTTCGAGGACTGCTGGATCGACCTGCGCGACCAAGGGCGTTTGAACGTCATCGCCGAGATCCGTTATATCATGCCCACGGAGAACCGCGCGCGCAAGCCCGTCTGGCATATGGGGTGTCAACTCATTTCTCCTGCGCTCGCCGACGAAGCGGCGCTCCAGCGTTTTATCGCCCGTGTCGAGGTCGAACGCCGGAGCCTCTTCGAAAATTAAAGCGCCGCCGTTCTTTTTCCGGGATGAGTGATCTTAGATTCCCGACCCGCACGCTTTGGCCCGACGCGGATCGCCGTTCGATCCACGTGATCGACCAGGCGGCGCTCCCGCACGACTTTCGCGTCCTTCGCATTTCGAGCCTCGAAGAAGCCGTATCGGCGATTCGGGAGATGCGCGTTCGCGGCGCGCCGCTGATCGGCGTGACGGCGGCTTACGGACTCGCGCTGGCGATCAAGGAACATGACGCGCTTGAAGGGGCCATCGCGCGGCTCGAAGCCGCCCGCCCGACGGCGGTCAACCTGCACTGGGCGCTCGCGCGCATGCGTGCGCGCGTGGAATCCCTTGACGCCCTCGAAAACCGCGCCGAAGCCGCCTGGATCGAAGCGGGGCGCATCGCCGAAGAAGACGTCGACCAGTGCCGGAGGATCGGCGAGCACGGCCTCGCCGTCTTGAAGTCGCTCGCCGCAAATAAATCCCGAAGACTCGAAATCATGACGCACTGCAACGCCGGCGCGCTTGCGACGATCGAACACGGAACGGCGATCTCGCCGATCTACGCTGGTGTCTCCGCCGGAGTCGACCTTCACGTCTGGGTTTCCGAAACGCGCCCGCGCAATCAGGGGCTGCTCACCGCCTGGGAATTGCGGCAGCGCGGCGTCCCGTACACGGTTTTCGCCGACAACGCGGCGGGGCACCTCCTGTCGCGGGGCGGAATCGACGCCGTCATCGTCGGCGCCGACCGCGTCGCGGCAAACGGCGACGTAGCGAACAAAATCGGCACCCG
The DNA here is from genome assembly GCA_031266435.1 of Accumulibacter sp. GTDB lineage: Bacteria > Pseudomonadota > Gammaproteobacteria > Burkholderiales > Rhodocyclaceae > Propionivibrio. The sequence continues at coordinate 1,371 of JAISAZ010000003.1, read as the reverse complement.
CCTGAAAGCTCTCGCCGCGCTTGACGCCGGCGTCCCCTTCTTCGTCGCCGCGCCGCGCTCGAGCTTCGATTTTTCCCGCGCGGACGGGGAGGATATCCCGATCGAGGAAAGGAGCGGCGACGAGCTGCGCACGCTCTCAGGCCTCGACGCGGACGGGGTCGTAAAAAGCTTCCGCCTGCTCCCCGCCGACGCGCCCGTCTTCAACCCGGCTTTCGACCTCACGCCGGGAGAACACGTCACCGCGTTCATCACGGAGCACGGGGTCTGCCGCCCTGACGCGCTTCCGTCTTTTTTCGACGCGAACGATCATGCCTGAATTGCGCCGACGCCTCATCGACACGGCGCGCCGCATGGAAAGCCGGGGATTGAGCGCCGGGACTTCGGGAAACCTGAGCGTTCGCGCCGAATACGACGGGAAGCGCGGCTATTTGATCACGCCGACCGGGATGCCTTACGACGCCCTGACCCCCGGCGACATCGTTTTCATGGCGCTTCCCGACGACGCGCCCGACCCTTTGCTCACCGATGCGCCGAAAAACTCGCGCGCGCCCTCTTCTGAATGGCGCTTTCACCACGACATCTACACGCGCCGCCCCGAAGCGGGTGCCGTTCTGCACGCGCACTCGCCCTTCGCCGTGAGCCTCGCGTGTTTGCGCAGGGATATCCCGCCCTTTCACTATATGATCGCCCGCTTCGGAGGCGACTCGGTGCGCTGCGCGCGCTACGCGACCTTCGGGACGCAGGCGCTGTCCGACGCGGCATTGCAGGCGCTCGAAGGCAGAAACGCCTGTCTGCTCGCCAATCACGGCCTACTCGTCCATGGACGCGACCTCGCGCAGGCCTTCGACCTCGGCGTCGAACTCGAAACACTGTGCGAGCAGTACTGGCGCGCGTGCCAGGTCGGCGAGCCGATCCTGCTCGGCGCCGAAGAGATGCGTACCGTACTCGAAAAATTCGGCGCTTACGGACAGCCCGCCTGACGCCAGAACGCGCTCTTCCCGGAGCGAGTACCAAAAGACTTCAAATCCTTACATATCTTTCTAGGCGAAATCATTCCAAGAGCCTTTCGATAACTGATAGAATCGTGTACTTGAAAAAGTCAGGCATGGAGTGTTCTTCATTCCTTGGAGGCAGCTTATGGCAATAAACCAAAATCTTCTCAATGCCATCCGAACGGGCAGACTTCAAGAAGTGCTCGCCGTGCTCAACGCGGCGCCGATGGATCTGAACGAAGCCGACGGGAAGCCGGGCGTGGCGCTCGGAATGGCGTGTTTCATGGGTTTTGCCGACATCGCGCGCGAACTCATCCAGCGCGGCGCAAAAGCCAATTTCCCCGACAATACGATACCGACGTCTCCGCTCTCGATGGCT
>JAISAZ010000092.1 GCA_031266435.1 Accumulibacter sp. | reverse complement strand
TGGCGCTCGGAATGGCGTGTTTCATGGGTTTTGCCGACATCGCGCGCGAACTCATCCAGCGCGGCGCAAAAGCCAATTTCCCCGACAATACGATACCGACGTCTCCGCTCTCGATGGCTCTGCGCGGCAAGCACATCGAAGTCGTGCGCGTCCTCGTCGAAATGGGCGTCAATATCCCTCCCGGAGTTCAAACAGGCCTTTCCGGACAAGAAATCGAAACTGCGCGCCAGGTTGCCACGCAAAACGCCGCCAGCGGAGAACACTCGCATTTCATCATCGAAGAAATCGACATGGTGGGCTGTTACGGGACCGACACCAGCGTTCTCGAAGCCGACGTCATCCGCGCCGCCCGAAAAATGAACGACGAAAAGCACGCCGCCAAGTCCTGACGCCGTTCGTAAAGCCTTTGTTCCGCGTACGTAAACTCCGCCGCGAATAGCTTGGGGTGGGCATTGCTACGCCCAATATCTTCACACTGGGAAAAGAACGGCGTATCCCTTCAGCGCGCTTTCCCGTCCGCGTTTTCTTCCGCCCGCTTCAAGTCTTTGGTCTTTTCCGGCAAGCCCTTCTCTCCCCAGCGTGACAATGCGGCAAGGTCAAGCGTCCCTTTCCGATCGAAGGGCAGTTCGCCGAACCCCGCCAGACCGGCGTCCCCGTGGATGCGATAAGCGAGCTTTCGGTCGCCGCCCTGTTTCCGGCGATCTCTCAAGAGCCTGAAAAACGCTCCGAGCCGCCCACGCGCGGCGACTTCGACGGCTGCGTCTCCTCCGCCGGGAATTCGTACCGGCTCCCCAAGTGCGCCGCTTGCCAGGGATTTCCCCTCGACTTCGAGGGTAAAGCGCAGCGATTCAAGCGAGATGTCGAAAGCGTTTGGATTGCGTACGCGTAAACGAAGCAAAAAACCTTGATCCTCGAAGCTGATTCTGTCGAGGCGTATTCCTTCGAGCGCGACCTCCGGCCTTCTCGGCGCGCCGCCGCACGCGAAAAGCGTCGCGAGAAGTAGCGGAAACAGCAGAAAAACGACGACGCTTCGTATTTTTTTCAGGCGCATGCGTCTCTCCTGTTCCTTTCCAATTCGCTCGTGCCGCAAGACGAAATCGACCGGGGCGGTTTGGAAAAGGAATGCGAAAAAAAGGCCCCGGAAGGGGCCATCTTCAGAAGTAAAGAAGTTTGAAGGTGGGCTTTACCCACCTTCAAACCCAAATCAATCCGGCAAAAAGTAGGGTTTTACTTTTTGACGAACACGACGGGGGCGATTACAGATACTTGCCCCAATCGGTATTGCGCATATCGCCCGAATCCGCGAACTCGCGGTGGAAAGCGAAAGCCTTCGCCGCGTCGAACGGTTGGTGCGTCGGGGTCTTGACGTACTTCAGATAGTCGCGCATCAACTCCTTGTAATCGGGGTGGACGCAGTTGTCGATGATGATCTTCGCGCGTTGCATCGCGTCCTTGCCGCGCAAGTCGGCGACGCCTTGTTCGGTCACGAGAACCTGCACCGAGTGTTCACTGTGGTCTTGGTGCGCCGCAACCGGAACGACCGCGGAAATCTTGCCGCCCTTGGCGACCGACGGACACGAGAAGACCGAGATGTAAGCGGCGCGCGTGAAGTCGCCCGAACCGCCGATCCCGTTCATCATCGTCTTGCCCATGATGTGCGTCGAATTGACGCTGCCCGCGAGGTCGAACTCGATCGCCGTGTTCATCGAAATGATGCCGAGGCGGCGCGCGACTTCGGGATTGTTCGAAATTTCCTGCGGACGGAGCAAGAGGTGCTTCTTGTAGAAGCCGATGTCTGCGACGAGCTTCTTCATCATGTCCTGGCTGACCGTCAGCGAGCACGTCGAACCGAAGGTGCAACGACCGTTTTCAACGAGCGCAAGCACCGAGTCCTGCAACACTTCGGTGTACATTTCGAAGGCGGGGATGTCCGGGCTCCGGCCCAGAGCGCCGATCACGGCGTTGGCGATGTTGCCGACACCCGATTGCAGGGGCAGGAAAGACGCCGGGATGCGACCGGCCTTGATGTCGGCTGCGAAGAAATCCGCGACGTTTTGACCGATTTGATCCGTTTCCGGTGTCGGCGGTTCGAAAGGCGCGACTTCGTCGGGCTTGTCGGTCAGGACGATGCCGGCGATCTTGGCCGGGTCGACGACGCAGATCGGCGAACCGATACGGTCGGAAACGCTGAAAATCGGGATTTCACGACGGAAAGGCGGATCGCGCGGCTCGTAGATGTCGTGCATTCCGAGCAGATTCTTCGACTGCGCCGCGTTCAGTTCGATGATGACTTTTTCCGCGAGCTTCAGATACGTATAGGCGTTCCCGACCGCGGACGTGAGAACGATCCCGCCGCCGGTCGTGATATCGCAGGCTTCGACGATCGCCCAGTTCATCTTGCCGAAGAAACCGTAGCGCGCGGCTTGCGGCGTCAGCGACAGGTGCATGTCGAAGTAATTGACCTTGCCTTCGTTGAACAGCTTGCGGAGGGTAGGATTGCCCTGATAGGGAGTACGGAAGCTGATGGCTTCCGCTTCGGCCAAGGCGCCGTCGCACGACTTGCCAGTGGATGCGCCTGACATGACCCCCACTTTGAACGGCCGTCCGGCTTCGTGTTCTCGTTTCGCCTTGTTCGCCAGAGCGGGCGTTACAGCCTTGGGAGAAGCGGCAGCGGTAAAACCGCCGACCCCGATCGTTTGTCCATTCTGGATGAGGTCCGCCGCTTCATCGGCGGTAAGAATCGGAAAAGGTAGCGACATTTGAAACCTACTCCTTATTTGATGTTAAAAAACACGGGAAACGGATTCGCCCCCACGCGACGTTGCTGTCTGGTATATAAAAGACCAGGATTCTTCGAACTTCAAACTTGTTCCACCCCGCATGCTTTTTGTTTTTGAAATTGGGCGACGAACCGCGTCTGCGCACGAATTCGACGGCACACGACGATAACCCGACTATTATAGCCAGCACAGGCAGGACAAGGCAAAAATTTCGTCGCGTGATCAGGTATCAGGAATCAGATGTCAGGGATCAGATCAGTGTGCGGCGGCTTCGCCGCCGGAGAAAGAGCTTTGAAACACCGATCGGAAACCCCCCCCCATCCCCCCCCTTATCTGGGGTGGGTGACACGCCTCCCCCCTCCCTTACAAGGGTGGGGCCGGGGGTGGGTTCTGAACCCTGATTCCTGATATCCGCCCTCTGATATACACTGTCCGCAGGCTTTCAGAGGGTACGTGCGTATCGAAGCGAGGGAATATGGAAGATTGGCGTTTGCAGGGGCAGGAAAAATATTTGCAAAACGCGATTCTTGAAAGAAAGCGCTATCAGCGTTACAGCCAAAGCTGGGATCATGATCATTGCGAATTTTGTTGGAAAAAATTCTCTCTCGAAGTTCCCGGCGCTTTGCAAGCCGGATATGCGACGACAGACAATGTCCGCTGGATTTGTGACGCCTGCTTTGAAGATTTCAAGAGCCGTTTCAACTGGACGGTAAATCCGAGTCGCCAAGACGGAACGGAACGTATGGAACCTACTCCAGTCCAGCTTGTACGGGCTGGGGAAACGCCGTCTCGTGTCGTTTTGGTTCTTGAAGACGATTTTGGAGAGAAAATTTTATCTTCGGCGATCGCAGGCGCCGTTTGGGTAGTGGATAGCGAAAAGAATCGTCTTTACGTCGAGAAAGCGCGAAGGCTCGACCCTTCGCGTCCCATTACAAGGTTTCCCGTGAGGGAGGGAGAATCTCTTGCATCCGCTTGCGACAGAATCATTTGGGCGCTCGATGAACACCACAGTGAAGTATCACAGAACCCCGGATACAGGGAACTTGAGGTTATCGGAGTTTCCTTGTCGGATGTATCCAGGACGATTTTTCAGGATTTGAACTTCACCCGGGTTGTCACGACAAAAACAGGCTTTTTGGCAACAAAGGAATGATCCACCCGCCGCATGGGGGCGGTTTTCGTTTCCGACGCGCGATGAAATTTATTCCGCGTATAATTCTCGCATGAACGGGCATTTCGATTCTCACGGTCACGCGCACCGTCACGCGGAAGATCACGCGGAAGATCACGCGCATTCCGTACACTCCGCGCACGACCATCATGCGCACACCGCGCACGCGCACGACCACGCGGCGCAGGCAAGCGACCACCGTTTGATGTGGGCGCTCGCGGTGACGCTCGGCTTTGCCGGGGTCGAAGTGTTTTCGGGTCTGATATCCGGTTCGCTGGCGCTCCTCGGCGACGCGGGCCACATGGTGACCGACGGCGCCTCGCTCGCGATGGCGGCGATCGCCGCGAAGATTTCGAAGCGTCCGCCTTCCAAACACCACAGCTTCGGCCTGGGCCGCGTCGAAACGCTCGCGGCCTTGCTGAACGTCGTCTTCATGATGGGGATCATCGTCTTCCTCTCGATCGCGGCCGTCCGGCGCTTTTTCGTCCCGCAGGAGATTCACGGCGGTACCGTGACGGTCGTCGCGCTGATCGGGATGTTCGTCAACATCCTCGTCGGGTGGCTGTTGATCCACGGCGAGCAGACGCTGAACACGCGCGGCGCGCTGCTCCACGTCGTCGGCGATCTCTTGGGGTCGCTGGCGGCGCTCGTCGCGGGGATCGTCGTCGTATGGACGGGGTGGACGCCGATCGACCCGATTCTTTCGCTCCTGATCTGTGCGCTCGTCCTGTTTTCGAGTTGCCGGCTTCTGCGCGAAGTCGTCCATACCCTGCTCGAGGGTGTTCCGCCGCATCTTTCGATCGAGGGAATCGGTCGTGATTTGGCGAGCGTTCCGGGCGTGAGTTCGGTGCACGACCTGCATATCTGGATGCTCTCGTCGAACCGGGTCGCGCTGTCGGCGCACCTCGTCGTCGATTCGCTCGACGCGTGGCAGGGCATTCTGAGCGAAACGCAGAGCCTGCTTCTCGATCGCGGCATCGCGCATATGACGCTCCAGCCCGAAACCGATACTCGCGTCATCCGCTGGCGACAGAAGACTGAAGACAGACGACAGAACGACCTTCGGCCTTTGTAATCAGTTGTCTGTAATCCGATGGAGGAAGTCCTGCAACCACTGAATACTGAAAACTGATCACAAAGCGAGCGCCAGCGAGCGCTCTGTCTTCTATCTTCTGTCTTCTATCTCCTGTCTCCTGTCCTCTGTCTCCTGCTGGGGGGATTGAGAAAAATTTGCCAATTTCGTATGCTTTAACATTCGGTCGTGCGCGACGGCGTTTCAATTATGTTGAAAATGCCGAGAAATCAGCATGTTGCGAGCGATTCAGGGATGGTTTCTTCTAATTTGACCGCCTGTTTTCAGGCGTCGGCGTCTTGGGGCGCCTGTTTGTAGGGTATTTATATCATGATGAATCTTTATTCGGGGATCACGTGCCCGTTCAGCCAACGTTGCCGCATCGTTCTGTACGAAAAGGGGATGGATTTTCAGGTGATCGACGTCGACCTCTTTGCCAAGCAGGAAGACATCGCGATCATCAATCCTTACGGTCGCGTGCCCGTCCTCCTCGAACGCGACCTCATCCTTTATGAGCCGAACATCATCAACGAATACATCGACGAACGCTTCCCCCATCCGCAGATGATGCCGCCGGACCCCGTCATGCGCGCGCGCGCGCGGCAGTTGCTGATCACGATGGAACGCGAGGTCTTCACGTACATCGACCCGCTCGAAAAGAACATGAGGACGAACGTGAAGGCCGCCGACAAGGCGCGCCAGGTCATACGCGAACGTCTGGTCGAAATGGCGCCGATCTTCGTCAAGCAAAAGCACATGCTCGGCGAGGAGTTCTCGATGCTCGACGTCGCGATCGCGCCCTTGCTCTGGCGTCTGGATTTTTACGAAATCAGCCTGCCGAAATCGGCGGCGGCCCCGCTGATGAAGTACGCCGAGCGTATTTTCAGCCGCCAGGGTTTCATCGAAGCGTTGACGCCGTCGGAAAAGGCGATGCGCCGCTGAAACTCTGAGGGATTTCGGAAATCACTCGAATCATTCCCGATTCCCTCCCGAAAAGATACGGAAAGCCATGGAAGCCCCGTCGTTAAAGCCCTATTTTCTTCGCGCCATTCACGATTGGTGCACCGATAACGACCTGACGCCGCATATCTCCGTCGTCGCCGACGGAGACGCCCGCGTTCCACCGGAGTACGTCCGCGACGGCCGGATCACGCTCAATATCGCTTTCGACGCGACGGGGGAACTCCGACTCGACAACGATGAGGTTTCGTTCAAGGCGCGCTTTGGCGGCGTCGCGCGGGACATCCGCGTCCCCATTGGCAAGATCGCGGCGATCTACGCGCGTGAAAACGGCGTCGGAATGAGTTTCGAGGTCGAGAAGAACGAAGCGGCGCCCGAAACCGACCCCCACCCCGCGCCGACCGACGCGCCGAAACCGGGACGCGCGCACTTGCACCGCGTGAAGTGAAAATTCAGGGATCAGAGGGATCGTAGGGGCACGGCGTGCCGTGCCCATCAGAGAGGTGATGGCAGCGATGCCCAAGGTTCCGCAGGCGCGTAAATGGTGGCAAGCCTTCAGGCGAAGTCAAATTTGAAAAAGGAATAAAATGTGAAACACGCGGGGAAAGCGCCGGCCAAAGGGAAAGACTCCAGAGGCGAAAGGCGGAACGCGTGTTTTTGGCAAACAGCCGAAGGAGGGTTTTCATCAAAAACTTGCCTCCGGCTGGAAACCTCCTCTTTTCGGAAGATAAGCCCGTACGCGAGGATCGCCCCCTTCCGTACTGTTTCGCTTTTTTGTGGGCGTGGGATGAAACATGAGAATTCTGCATACGATGATCCGCGTCGGAAACCTCGACGCATCGCTGTCGTTTTATACCCAGGTGCTGGGAATGCGCCTCTTGCGTCGCAACGATTTCCCCGAAGGGCGTTTCACGCTGGCCTTCGTCGGCTATTCGGACGAGGGGGCAAGCGCCGTCATCGAACTGACGCATAACTGGGATACCGCTTCTTACGAAGTGGGGAACGGGTTCGGGCATATCGCGATCGAAGTCGACGACGCTTACGCGGCTTGCGATCTCGTGAAAGCACGCGGCGGAAAGGTGACCCGCGAGGCCGGACCGATGATGCACGGAACGACCGTCATCGCCTTCGTCGAGGACCCGGACGGGTACAAGATCGAACTTGTCCAGAAAGGCGGCTGAGGACTGAAGACTGAGGACAGACGACAGAACGCTCACTGCGTTCGCTTTGTGATCTGTGTTCAGTTGTCAGTTGTCGCGTGATTTCCTCCCTCTGATTACTGAACCCTGACTACGGAGGCCGAAGGTCGCTCTGTCTTCTGTCCTCTGTCCTCTGTCCTCTGCTCTCAAAGCGTAAACGAAAGCTTGGCGGCCTCTTCCTTGAGTTCGCGTCGGCGCGCGCGCCAGTCGGGGAGGACGCCGCCGACGATCGCCCAGAAGCGCCGGCTGTGGTTCATTTCGCGCAGGTGCGCGAGTTCGTGGACGACGACGTAGTCGACGAGGCGAAGCGGGAAATGCAGTAGCCGACAATTCAGGCGAATCCCCGTTTTCAGATTGCAGCTCCCCCAGCGCGTCCGCGCGTCGGAAACGGAGAACGGCGGGACGGTCAGCGCGAGTTTTTCGCCGTAAAAGACAAGGCGTTCGGCGAAGACACCGTACGCGCGTTCGCGGAGCGCATTTTTCAAAACGCGCGCGGCGTCGGTGGGCGCGCAGAGCGTGATCGAAGAGGGGAAAGGCTCTTCCCACATGACCCGGTTGCCCCCTCGCGTCTCGTCCAGATGGATCAGCAGGGTTCCGCCCAGCACGGGAACGCGGCTTCCTTCGGCGACCCTGAGGCGTTCGGGGCGGCGCGACGCGCGGCACGCGTCGAGCTTGCGCGCGACCCAGTCTTCGTTTTTGAGGATGAACGCGTCGATCGCGGCGAGCGGCTCGCGCATCGGCGCGCCGACGCGCAGGCCGCGCTGGTCGATCGAAAGACTCAGCGTCCGGCGGTGGGAACGGCGCAGGATGTAGGGAACGATGCGGTCTCCGATCGCGACGGCGCGCGCCGACTCGTTCACCGACAAGGGCCTCTCGCCGGGGGCGGAGAACAGGTCAGGCTGAAGCGGCGCGTGTTCCATCGGGCTGCGACGGCAGACGGCGCATCTCTTCCGCGATCCACGTTTCGGCGAGCGTAGTGATCTCTTCGGGCGTTTTGCCCTTCGTGTCGATCGGCGCGCCGATGCTGACGGTGATGACGCCGGGTTTTTTGACGAAGGCGTTCTTCGCCCAGAAGACGCCGGCGTTGTGCGCGACGGGGACGACGGGCGCGCCCGCGCGCGCCGCGAGGAAAGCGCCTCCGCGTTTGAAAGGCCGTTTTTCGTCGGGCGCCGTGCGCGTCCCTTCGGGGTAGATGATGACCGAGAGACCCGCGGAGAGCCTTTCCTTTCCTTCGCGCGCGACCTGGCGGATCGCGTCCTTCCCCGCGTTGCGGTCTATCGGGATCATTCTCGCGGCCGCAAGCCCCCAGCCGAGGAAGGGGATCAGGAGCAGGGATTTTTTCATGACGAAAACGGCCGGCGCGAAAAGCGCCTGGAGCGCGATCGTTTCCCACGCGGATTGGTGCTTGGAAAGGACGACGCAAGGCGTCGAGGGGATGTTCTCACGCCCGATCACGCGGTAGTCGAGGCCGAGGACGCCGCGACACAGCGCGAGCATGGACTTGTACCAAAGGGGAACGATGCGAAAGCGGAAACGCGGCGGCAACACGCCGCTGCACGCGACCGCCCCGCCGATGGGAATCGTGACGAGTGTCGATAGGAGCAGAAAAAGCAGCGAGCGCGCGAGCGCGATCATCCCGGAAACCCCGGTTGGACGCGCGACGCCGCGCGGCGGACAAGCGACGCCCACCGACCCGAAAGTCGGCACCTGAAAGGAAGGAGCGCGGCGGGAGAAACCCCGCTTGCCGGGTCGCTTGAATCAATGCTCATATACGGCGCCGAATTCATGCGTTCAGGAGATATTCGCCGACGGCGGCCAAGTCGTCGAAAACGAGCGTGCCTTCGGGAAGCGCGTGCTCGGCGTAGGTCTTTTGGCCTTTGCCCGTGAGCACGAGCACCGGTCGGGCGCCCAGCGCCGCCGGGGCTTCGATGTCGCGCAGGGAATCGCCGACGACGTAGACAGCTTTCAGGTCGACGTCGAAGCGTTCAGCGATGGCGAGGAATAGTCCGGGCTTCGGTTTGCGGCATGTGCAGTTCGCCGCGTCGGTATGCGGGCAGTAAAAAATCGCGTCGATCCGCCCGCCGAGCGCTTGAAGCGCGTCGCGCATCTTGTTGTGGATCGCGTTGAGCGTGTCCATGTCGAAAAGACCGCGCTCGATTCCCGACTGGTTCGTCGCTATGACGACGCGGTACCCGGCCTGCGTCAGCTTCGCCATCGCTTCCAAGCTTCCGGGGATTGCCTCCCACTCGTCGGGGGACTTGACGAAGTCATCCGAATCGCGGTTGATGACGCCGTCGCGGTCGAGTATGACGAATTTCATACGCCGAGCCTGGAAATGTCGGCGACGGCGTTGAGCAGACCATGCAAGGCGCCGAGAAGCGAGAGGCGGTTCATACGCACGTCGGGGTCGTCGGCGTTGACCATGACCGCGTCGAAAAAGCGCTTGACGTCGTCGAAAACGCCCGCGAGCGCGCAGAGCGCGGCGGTGTAATCGCCCGCTTCGACTTCTGATACGACCGTGGGGAGAAGCGCCTCGACGCGCGCGAAAAGCGCCCTTTCCGCGTCTTCGGCGAAGAATTCCGGGCGCGGAGCGCGGCGTACCGCCGCCTCACCCTCGCCCCCGGCTTTCCTGAGAATATTCCCGATGCGCTTGTTCGCGGCGCCGAGCGCGAGCGCTTCGGGCAATCGCAGGAATTCGCGCACCGCGGCGAGCTTTGCCGGGATCGAGTCGATCCGCGTCGGACGCGAAGCGAGAACGGCGTCGATAAGGTCGGAAGCGTGGCCGGACTCCTTGAGGAGGCCGCGCAAGCGCTCGTAAATGAAATCCGGCAGCGCGCGGGCCTTGGGGTCGGTCAGGACGCCGTCCTTGAAACCGGCGCGCGCGGCGGCGATCAGGTCGGCGAGGTCGAGCGGCAGCGGCGTTTCCATCAGGATGCGCAGAACGCCGAGCGCGGCGCGGCGCAGACTGAACGGGTCCTTCTCGCCCGTCGGAAACTGCCCGATCCCGAAGAAACCCGCCAAGGCGTCGAGCCGGTCGGCCAGCGCAAGCACGCGGGCCGCGAAGGATTCCGGCAGCGCGTCGCCCGAAAAACGCGGCAGATAATGCGCCTCGATCGCGTCCGCCGTCTCGGCGTCCTCGCCGTCGTGCAGCGCGTAATAGCGCCCCATGACGCCCTGGAGTTCGGGGAACTCGCCGACCATGTCGGTGACGAGGTCGGCTTTCGCAAGGCGCGCGGCGCGCTTGACGGCCTCCACGCGCGCCGCGTCCGCGCCGAGGCAGGCGGCGATTGTCCCGGCGAGCGCTTCGATGCGCGCGACGCGGTCGCGCAAGGAGCCGAGGCGGTTGTGATAGACGACGTTTTCGAGTTGCGCGACGCGCGAATCGAGCGTCGCACGGCGGTCGCGGTCGAAGAAAAAACGCGCGTCGGCGAGTCGGGGCCGCACGACGCGCGCGTTCCCGCCGACGATGTATTCGGGGTCGGCGACTTCCATGTTCGAGACGATCAGGAATTTGTCGATGAGCCGGCGCGACTCATTGAAGAGCGGGAAATACTTCTGGTTCCGCTGCATCGTCAGGATCAGGCATTCGTGCGGCACGTCGAGGAATTCCGCTTCGAACGAACCGACATAGACGACCGGCCATTCGACGAGCGCCGTCACTTCGTCGAGCAAAGCCCCTGAGAGATCGACCGTCGCGTTGAGTTCCTTCGCCTTCGCCGTCAGTTGCGCGGCGATCCGCTCACGCCGCTCATCGAAGTCCGCGATGACTTTTCCTTCGCGCCTCAACAGTTCGGCGTAATCGTCGGCGCTCGTGATGACGAGGTCGCCCTCGCGGCCCGCTTTCGAGAGAAAACGGTGCCCGTGCGTCCGATTGCCGCTCGAAAGTCCGAGCGCTTTGCCGGGAACGACGCGATCCCCATGGAGGAGCACGAGGCCGTGCGCCGGACGCACAAAAGCGCGGTCCTCCGCCGCGCCCCAGCGCATGAGTTTCGGAATCGGCAACTTACCGAGCGCGTCGGAGACGATTCCGCCGAGAACGTCGTCGAGCCGTGCGCCCGCGACCGTAGCCCTGTAAAACAGGGTTTCGGCCTTGCCGTCCCCGCGCGTCTCAAAACCCTCGGCGTCGGCAAGCGAAGCGAATGGAGGTAACACGATTCCGCGCGCTTCGAGTTTCTTTTTCAACGCGGTCGTCGGCTGCCCGTCCGCATCGAGGCCCACGGAAACCGGCATGAGCTTTTCTTCGACGACGCGGTCGGCGGCGCGTTCGGAGACTTCCCGGACGAGTACGGCGAGGCGGCGCGGCGTCGCGAAGTACGCGGCGTCGGCCTCTCGCTGGATGAACCCGCCGCGTTCGAGCGCGCCCACGACTTCGCGGCGGAAGGCTTCGCCCAGCCTTGAGAGCGCGTTCGGAGGCAGTTCCTCGGTCAGGATTTCGACGAGCAGCGACGCGTTCATTTCGCCCTCCCCTCTTCGGAGACCGCGCGGCACATCGGAAAGCCGAGTGCTTCGCGCGACGCGTAATACGACCTCGCCACTTCGCGCGCGAGCGCGCGGATGCGCCCGATGTACGCCGCGCGCTCGGTCACCGAGATCGACCCGCGCGCGTCGAGCAGGTTGAAGCAATGCGAACACTTCATGACCTGTTCGTACGCGGGCAGCGCGAGCGAAAGCCCGATCAGCCTCTTTGCCTCGGACTCATGGTCGGAGAAATGGCGGAAGAGTATTTCGGCGTTGGAATGCTCGAAGTTGTATTTCGACTGTTCGACTTCGTTCTGATGATAGACGTCGCCGTAGGTGAGGCGCGCCCCGTCGCGTTCCGACCAGACGAGGTCGTAGACGTTTTCGACGCCCTGCAAATACATCGCCAGACGTTCGAGGCCGTAGGTGATCTCGCCGAGCACCGGCCTGCACGCCAGCGAACCGACCTCCTGAAAATACGTGAACTGCGTGACTTCCATCCCGTCGAGCCAGACTTCCCACCCCAGACCCCACGCGCCGAGCGTCGGCGACTCCCAATCGTCCTCGACGAAGCGCGTATCGTGCTCGGAAAGGTCGATCCCGAGCGCTTCGAGCGATTGAAGGTATAGCTCCTGAATGTCGTCGGGCGAGGGTTTCAGGACGACCTGGAACTGATAATAGTGTTGCAAGCGGTTCGGGTTTTCGCCGTAGCGGCCGTCCTTGGGGCGGCGCGACGGCTGGACGTACGCGGCGTTCCACGGCTCCGGCCCGATCGCGCGGAGAAAGGTCGCCGTGTGGAAGGTACCCGCGCCGACTTCGATATCGTAAGGCTGAAGCAAGGCGCATCCGTGTTTTCCCCAGAAATGCTGGAGACGTAAAATGATTTCCTGGAAGTTCGGCATAAAGCGGGGTATTGAGGTTCAAAAGACGATTGTACTTTGAAAACCCGCCGCGCGCATAAAAGGCGGAAGCCGTCAGAAAAACAGGGCTTCGAGGGCTTCTCCGGGGCTTGGCGCGCGCATGAAGGCTTCGCCGACGAGGAAAGCAGCAATACCGGCGTCGCGCATTCGACGCACGTCGGAGGAGGTCTGGATTCCGCTCTCGGTCACGGCGAGACGGTCGGGAGGGAGCGACGGCAAAAGCTCGACCGTCGTTTGCAGGTCGACGCGAAAGCTCCGCAGGTCGCGGTTGTTGATCCCGATCAGCGGCGTTTCGAGGCGCAGCGCGGCGGCGATCTCTTCGGACCCGTGCGTTTCGACGAGAACGTCGAGGCCGAAGGCGCGCGCCTCGGCTTCGAGCGCTTCGAGCGTCTCGAAGTCGAGCGCGGCGGCGATCAGGAGGATGGCGTCGGCGCCCATCGCGCGCGCTTCGGCGATCTGGTAAGCGTCGACGATGAAGTCCTTGCGAAGAACGGGGAGCGCGCACGCGGCGCGCGCGGCGCGAAGGAAGTCCGGCGCGCCCTGGAAAAAGGGTCGGTCGGTCAGGACCGAGAGACACGCCGCGCCGTGTGCCTCAAAATCCGCCGCGATTCCCGCCGGGTCGAAATCGGCGCGCAAGACCCCTTTCGACGGGCTGGCCTTTTTGATTTCGGCGATCACGGCGGGACGACCCGCGGCGACTTCCCGGCGGAGCGCGCGGAGAAAACCGCGCGGCGGCGGCTGTTCCCGCGCTGCTTCCCGAAGCGCTTCCACGGGCGTGCGCGCCTTGGCTGCCGCGACCTCTTCGCGCTTGGCGTCGAGAATGCGCCTCAATACGTCGGGGAGCGTCATCCCGCCGCGAGGCGCCGGGTGCATTGCACGAATTCGTCGAGCTTGGCGCGCGCCGCGCCGCTGGCGACGGCCTCGCGCGCTTTTGCGATTCCCTCGCCGATCGTTTCGACGGCGTTCGCCGCGTAAAGCGCGACGCCCGCGTTGAAAACGACGATTTCGAGCGCCGTGCTCGGCACGTTGTCGAGCGCCGAAAGCAGTTTGTCCTTCGATTCCTGCGCGCTCCCGACGCGCAGCGAGCGGTTCGACGCCATCGCGAGACCGAAGTCTTCGGGGTGGATTTCGTATTCGGTAACGACGCCGTCTTTCAGTTCGCCGACCATCGTCGCCGCGCCGAGCGAAACTTCGTCCATGCCGTCCCTGCCATAGACGACGAGGACGTGTTCCGCGCCGAGACGCTCCATGACGCGCACGAGGATTCCGACGAGGTCGGCGTGAAATACGCCGAGCAGCGAATTCGGCGCGCCCGCCGGGTTGATCAGGGGTCCCAGGATGTTGAAGAGCGTCCTGACGCCCATTTCACGCCGGATCGGCGCGACGTTTTTCATCGCGATATGATGGTTGGGCGCGTACATGAAGCCGATCCCGGTCGCAGCGAGGCATTCGGCGACCTGGTTCGGCGTCAGGTCGATGTTGGCGCCGAGCGCCTCGAGCGCGTCGGCGCTGCCCGAAGTCGACGACACGCTACGGCCTCCGTGTTTTGCGACGCGCGCTCCGGCGGCGGCGGCGGCGAACATCGACGCCGTCGAGATGTTGAAACTGTACGCGCCGTCGCCGCCGGTGCCGACGATGTCGACGAAATTCCGTTTGTCGGCGATTTCGACGCGCGCCGACATTTCGCGCATGACGCGCGCGGCCGCCGTGATTTCGCCGACCGTTTCTTTCTTGACCCGAAGGCCGGTAATGATCGCCGCGACCATCAGCGGCGAGATTTCGCCGCGCATGATCTGGCGCATCAATTCGAGCATTTCGTCATGAAATATTTCGCGGTGCTCGATGACACGCACGAGCGCTTCCTGCGGCGTAATCGCCATTCATCCCTCCTGTTTTCTCCGGCGGACGAGCGCCGGCATGAATTTACTCCACCAAAACCACCCCGCGCTGCGGGTTCTCCGCTTCACCGGCGGTTCATTCCATTGCTTCAAATTTTCGGTTTCGCCAATTCGGCGCGCAGCGCGCCGATGATCGAATCGTAACGGTGCGGGTCGTCCGCGCTCCCCGCGCCGAAGACCGCCGAACCGGCGACGAAGGTATCGGCGCCCGCGCGCGCGATTTCGGCGATGTTCGAGACTTTTACGCCGCCGTCAATCTCAAGCCGAATCTCGCGCCCCGTCTCGCGCGCGTAGGCGTCGAGCTTCGAGCGCGCTTCCGCAAGCTTTTTCAGGGTCGACGCGATGAAGGTCTGCCCGCCGAAACCCGGATTGACGCTCATCAGGAGGACGAGGTCGACGCGGTCGATTTCGTAATCCAGAACGTCGAGCGGCGTCGCGGGGTTGAAAACGAGTCCGGCGCGGCAATTCAAGCTGCGGATCAGCGCGAGGCTGCGGTCGATGTGCCGCGAGGCTTCGGGGTGGAAGCTGATGAGGTCGGCGCCCGCTTCGGCGAAGTCGGCGATGAGGGCATCGACCGGCTCGACCATCAGGTGTACGTCGATCGGCGCGCGCGTCAGCGGGCGGATCGCCTTGCAGACCATCGGCCCGACCGTCAGGTTGGGGACGTAGTGGCCGTCCATGACGTCGAAGTGGACCCAGTCCGCGCCGGAAGCAAGAACGTCGGTGACTTCTTGCCCGAGCCGGGTAAAGTCGGCTGAAAGGAGGCTGGGCGCGATGAAAAACATGGGTTGGGTTCGGAAATAAAGGAGGATTAAAGGAATTCTACCCCGAAACCACGGCGCGTCCGCGAATCTCGAAATGGAATTATGCGCGATTATGCACCCTCCGCGCGCCCATTGCGGTTCGAATCGCTATAATGAAATTTTTTTGGCTCTGGTTTTTTCATGGCGGGATTTTTTCTGAACCGATTTCGAAACTTGGGGGCGCTCGCGTGCTGCGTCGGATTTTTGGCGTTCCCGGCGCGCGCCGAACTCGTCATCGAGATCACGGGCGCGGGCGCGAGCCGTCTTCCGATCGCGGTCGCCGATTTTGCCGGCGAGACCGAGTCCGCGCGCTTGGTCGCGTCGGTCGTCCGTGGAGACCTCGAACGCACGGGGATGTTCAACATGCTCGCCGCTCCCGGCGTCGCGATGGACGAATCCTCGACGCCCAACTACGCCGACTGGAAGTACCGTGGCGCGGACGCGGTCGTCGCCGGCAGCGTCGCGCCGAGCGCCGACGGGCGCCAGGAGGCGCGTTTTCGGCTTTACGACATCAACCGGGGCCTTCCGCTGGTCGGGTCGGCCTACCTCGCCTCGAAGCCGCTCCTGCGCCTCGCGGGGCACCGCATTTCCGACGCGATCTACGAAAAACTGCTCGGTGAGCCGGGGGTTTTTTCGACGCGCATCGCGTTTGTCGTCAAGAACGCTTCGAAGAGCTACGAACTGCACATCGCCGACGCCGACGGGCAAAACGAGCAGACGGCGTTGCGCTCGAAGGAGCCGATCATTTCACCCGCGTGGTCGCCCGACGGAGCAAAGCTCGCCTACGTTTCCTTTGAAAACAAAAAACCTGTCGTCTATGTGCATTCGCTTGCGACGGGCAAACGCGCCGTTGTCGCCAACTTCAAGGGGTCGAATTCGGCGCCCGCGTGGGCGCCCGACGGATCGAGGCTCGCCGTCGTTCTGTCGCGGGACGGCGGGTCGCAGATTTTCACGATCAGCGCCGACGGGTCGAACGCGCGGCGCGTGAGCACGGCGAACAGCATCAACACCGAGCCGTTTTTTTCTCCCGACGGACGCTTCCTGTATTTCACTTCCGACCGTGGGGGAAGTCCGCAGATCTATCGCGCCGGCGCCAGCGGCGGCGACGCGCGGCGCGTCACTTTCGAGGGAAATTACAACGTATCGCCGCGCGTCTCTCCCGACGGAAAAAAATTGGCGTTCATCACGCGCAGGGAAGGCGCTTTCCGCCTTGCCGTCCTGGACCTCGAAAACGGGCAGACGCAGATTCTGACCGATTCGTACAAGGACGAATCGCCTTCTTTTGCCCCCAATGGACGTATGATTCTGATCGCGACGGAAACGCGGGGGCGCGGCGTGCTTTCCGCCGTGTCGATCGACGGGCGCGTCAAACAACGCCTCTCGATCTCGGCCGCCGACGTCCGCGAACCCGCGTGGGGACCCTTCCAACGCTGAGCGCGCGGGAGAACCATGTTTCGATCCATGCCCTCCAAACCCCGGCGAAGCCGCACTGGAGGGGAACTATTCAACCGGAGTGAGTTTTTCATGAATATGCGATTTGCTTTCCTTCTTCCGATGGCTCTTTTGCTTGCCGGATGCCCTTCGACCCCCAGCGGCCCCGAACAGCCCGACGCGCCGATCGAGACCCGCGTTCCCACCGTGAACGCGGGATCGGTCGACGGTCGGGACCTGCCCAACGAATTGAGAGACCCGAAAAACCTCCTGTCGCAACGCAGCGTTTATTTCGACTACAACAGCTTTGAAGTCAAGCGCGAGTATCAGGAACTCGTTTCGGCGCACGCCCGTTTTCTGGTGGCGAACCGGCAGCTCAGGATTCTGGTGCAGGGCCACACCGACGAACGCGGTAGCCGCGAATACAATCTCGCGCTCGGGCAGAAGCGCGCCGACGCGGTCCGCAGGGTACTCACCGTCCTCGGCGTTCAGGAAGAGCAGATCGAAGCCGTGAGCCTCGGCGAAGAGAAGCCGAAGAACGAGGGTCACGACGATCTGGCGTGGGCCGAAAACCGCCGGGGCGATATCCTTTACAGGGGAGAATACTGAAAATGCCGTCGCGTCGCGTACTCCTCCTCACGCTTTTTCTCGCCGCGTCCGTATTCGGCGTCCCGGAAGCGCGCGCGGGTCTCTTCGACGACGACGAGGCGCGCGAACAGGTTCAAAAGCTCTCGAAACAACTCGACGAGTGGGTCGATACCGTGACGAAGGCGCAGATCGACCTGATCAGCCAGCTTCAGTCCTTGCGCGAGGAGAACGCCAAGCTGCGCGGACAGGTCGAACTCTTGAGCTTCGAACTCGAAGCCGAGAAGAAACGCCAGCAGGACTTCTACGTCGACCTCGACGCGCGCCTCCGCAAATTCGAGCCGCAAGTCCCCGACTCGCCCGACGCTCCCGCCGGCGAAGGGAAACCGGCGGCGACCGCCGAGGCGCACGATTACGAAACGGCGCTCAAGTTCTTCCAGGGCGGGAAGCTCAAGGAAGCCTCGAG
Organism: Accumulibacter sp.; assembly: GCA_031266435.1. Taxonomy (GTDB): domain Bacteria; phylum Pseudomonadota; class Gammaproteobacteria; order Burkholderiales; family Rhodocyclaceae; genus Propionivibrio. Next base: position 9,879 of record JAISAZ010000092.1, on the reverse strand, counting down.
GGCGCTCGAATCCTTCGGCAAGCGTTACCCCAACAGTTCGCTGCTTCCCGACGCGCGTTATTGGCTCGGCAACGCCTATTATTCGCTGAACAACTGCAAAAAATCGATCGAGACGCACAAGCAGTTCGCCGCAAAATGGCCGCAACACGCCAAATCGCCCGACGCGCTTCTCAGCGTCGCCGCGTGCCAGCAGGAGGCGGGTGACGCGAAGAACGCAAAGGCGACGCTCGAAGACCTCGTGAGTCAATACCCGTCGAGTACGGCCGCCGCGACGGCAAGGCAGAGGATGGGACAATAGCCTCACGTCCAGAAAAGCCGGACGCGGCTTGAAACCCCAAAAACCCGGACAATGAAAAACCCTGCGGCGCTTGTCCGGCGCGGCGCGGCGCGGACGCTGAAGCTCAGCGAGATTTTCCATTCGCTCCAGGGCGAGTCGACGCGCGCCGGTTTGCCGACGGTCTTCATCCGTCTGACGGGATGCCCCCTGCGCTGCGTCTGGTGCGACACGCGCACCGCGTTTTCGGGCGGTACGCGCATCGAGATCGCCGACATTCTGACACGCGTCGGCGAGTACGCGACGCGCTTTGTCTGCGTGACCGGCGGCGAACCGCTCGCGCAGCCGGAATGCCTGACGCTGCTCGCCGACCTGTGCGACGCGGGCTACGACGTTTCGCTCGAAACCTCCGGCGCGCTCGACATCAGCCGTGTCGACCCGCGCGTCTCGCGCGTCGTCGACTTCAAGGCGCCGGGGTCGGGCGAATCCGAAAAAAACCACTGGCCGAATGTCGAGGCGCTCAGGGCGAACGACGAAGTGAAATTCGTTCTCGCAAGCCGCGCCGATTACGAATGGGCGCGCCGGATACTCGCCGAACATCGGCTCGACGCGCGCTGCGCCGTCCTCTTTTCCGCCGTCGGCGGCGCGCTTCCGAATTCGTCTCTGGCGGACTGGATTCTTGAAGACCGGCTTCCCGTCCGCCTTCAGCTCCAGCTCCATAAAGTGCTCTGGCCGAACAGCGCGGGAAAATGATGAAACGAAAAGGTCTCACTCCATTGAACGCCAACAACCCCTCATCCACGCCGCCGCGCGCGGTCATCCTGCTCTCCGGCGGACTCGATTCGGCGACGGCTCTGGCGGTCGCGCGCGATTCGGGTTTCGACTGCCGCTGCCTCTCGTTCAACTACGGCCAACGCCACGGCGCCGAACTCGAAGCGGCAAAGCGCGTCGCCGCCGCGCTCGGCGCGCGCGAGCACCGGATACTCGAACTTCCGCTGCGGAACTTCGGCGGGTCGGCGCTGACCGACGACGCGATCGACGTGCCGACGAGCGGAGTCGCCCCCGGTATTCCGAATACCTACGTCCCGGCGCGCAATACGATCCTGCTTTCGCTCGCGCTCGCGTGGGCGGAAGTCCTGGGGAGCCTCGATATCTTCATCGGCGTCAACGCGGTCGATTATTCGGGCTACCCCGACTGCCGGCCCGAATACATCGCGGCCTTCGAGGCGATGGCCAATCTCGCGACGAAATCGGGCGTCGAGGGCCGGCGGCTGAAAATCCACGCGCCGCTCATCGACCTCTCGAAAGCCGAAATCGTCCGCCTCGGTCAATCGCTGGGCGTCGATTACGCGCTGACGGTCTCGTGCTACCAGGCCGACACCGAGGGCCGCGCCTGCGGCGTCTGCGATTCGTGCCGTCTGCGGCGCGAAGGCTTTCTCGGCGCCGGCGTTCCCGATCCGACGAGTTACCAGAGGACAGAGGACTGAGGACAGATGACAGAGCGCTCGCTGGCGCTCGCTACGTGATCTGTTTTCAGTCGTCAGATGTCGCGTGGGATGCTCCTTCTGATTACAGGCAACTGACTACAGAGGCCGAAGGCCGTTCTGTCTTCTGTCCTCTGTCCTCCGTCCTCTGTATAATCACTCCGACCCCACCCGGAGCGTGCCATGCCTCGCAAGAAACTTCCTATTGGCATTCAGACTTTCGCCAAAATCCGTGAAGCGGACTACTATTACGTCGATAAAACGCCTTTTGCCCTGAAACTCGTCGACGAGGGGACGGTTTATTTTCTCTCGCGACCCCGACGCTTTGGCAAGAGCCTTTTCCTCGATACGCTGGCGGAACTCTTCGCGGGCAACGAGCCGCTGTTCCGGGGGCTGCATTGTCACGATAAATGGGATTGGGAAAAGAAACACCCGGTCGTTCGCATCAGCTTTGCCGAAGGCGTCATGGAAAGCCGCGCGGGCTTGGACGCGCGGATCGGGAACATCCTGGCCGAAAACGAACGCCGTCTAGGCGTACCGGAGGGCGAAGGCGGGATTCCCGACCGTTTCATTGCCTTGATTCAGGCGGCGGAAGCGCGCTTTGGCCAGCGCGTCGTCGTTCTCGTCGATGAATACGACAAACCGATCCTCGACAACTTGGGCGCGCCCGACTTGGCGCGCGCGATGCGCGACGGCCTGCGCAACCTGTATTCGGTGATCAAGGGACAGGACGCGCACATCAGATTCGCCTTTTTGACCGGCGTCTCCAAATTCAGCAAGGTGAACATCTTCTCCGGCCTCAACAACCTGACCGACATCACGCTCGACGCCGGGTATTCCGATATCTGCGGCTACACCGAAGCCGACGTCGATGCCGTTTTCGCGCCCGAACTCGACGGTCTCGACCGTGACACGATCCGGCATTGGTACAACGGCTACAACTGGCGCGGGAAAACGGTCTACAACCCCTTCGATTTATTGCTGCTGTTTCAGAAGCGCGAATTTCGTCCCTTCTGGTTCGAGACGGGCACGCCGACCTTTTTGGTCGACATGCTCACCGAGCGCAAGGTCTATCTGCCCGCGCTCCTCGAGATGGAAAGCTCGACCGAATTGATTTCCGCGTTTGAAGTCGGCGATATTTCCACCGAAGCGCTGATGTTCCAGTCCGGCTACCTCACCATCGCCAAAGAGGAGAACCTCGGAGGCAACCTCCGGTTCACGCTGACCTATCCCAACCGTGAAGTCCGAAGCGCCTTGACCGGAAACATCCTCGGTCGCTGGGTCGAAAATCCGCAAAAAGCGGTGCAAAGCAGATTCGCCTTGTACAAGGCGCTGGAAATCAACGACTTCGACCGCATCCGGGAAATCTTTTTCTCCCTCTACGCCGGCATCCCCGCCGACTGGTTTCGCAAGAACGACATCGACCGTTTCGAGGGCTACTACGCCAGCGTGTTCTACGCGTCCTTCGCCGCGCTGGGACTCGACATCGTCCCGGAGGACGTGAGCCGTCAGGGTCGGCTCGACATGACGGTCAAATTCAACGGGCAGATTTATCTCTTCGAGTTCAAGGTCGTCGAAGACGAAGCCGAGGGCAAAGCGCTCCAGCAGATCAAGGCCAGACGCTACGCCGACAAATACCGCGCGCTCGATCAGCCCATCCATTTGATCGGCGTCGAGTTCAGCAAAAAAGAACGCAATGTAACGGGCTTTGAAGTCGAGGTGGGCTGATTCCATTTCCAGTCCATCCCTGGTCGACTTCGCCTTGCCGTACAACCTGTACTGTCTGCGGCTTGGCATCAAAGTATGAATGAACTGGAAAAGGAATGAATCTCCGGTCGGGAATCCGGGAATTCCTGCGGCCACGGCGCCGTCTTTGTAACTTCTTTGTAATCCTCTGTTTGAATAATTACGGTTATGTGGATTAGTATTGCTTTTTTTCAATTACCGAAAAGCTGCCATGAACGCCCCGACCTCGCCGCTTGAACAACTGAGCGCCTTCCTTTTGCGTGCGGAAAGAATTCTCGAGCGGATCGAGCCGCTTCTTCCGCCGGCCTCGCAGATTCCCGACTGGGACGCGGCGATCGCTTTTCGGTGGCGAAAGCACGGGAACGTCGGCTATCTCCTGACGGTGCCGAATCCTTCGACGATCCGGCTCAGCGACCTGCACGACATCGACGAGCAGAAAAAAAGGATCGACTCGAATACGCGCCAGTTCGTCAGAAAGCAGCCCGCGAACAACGCGCTTCTCACGGGCGCGCGCGGCTCGGGTAAAAGTTCCCTGATCAAGGCGCTGCTCAACGAATACGCGCCCAAGGGGTTGCGCGTCATCGAAGTCGACAAGAACGACCTCGTCGACCTGCCCGACATCGTCGAACTCATCGCGCACCGCCCCGAACGCTTCATCCTCTTTTGCGACGACCTCTCGTTCGACACGGGCGACGCCACGTACAAGGCGCTGAAGGTCGTCCTCGACGGGTCGCTTTCCTCGACGCCCGAAAACGTCCTGATCTACGCCACGTCGAACCGCCGCCATCTGATGCCCGAATATTTCGACGAAAACCTCGAAAGCCGGCACGTCGACGGCGAAATACACCCCGGCGAAGCGATCGAGGAAAAAATCTCGCTCTCTGAGCGTTTCGGGATCTGGCTGTCGTTCTACCCCTTCGACCAGGACGCCTACCTCAACATCGTCGCGCACTGGCTCAAACATTTCGGCTGCGAAGAATACGACGCGCCCGACGCCGAACGCGAGGCGCTCAACTGGTCGCTGATGCGCGGTTCGCGCAGCGGCCGCGTCGCGTGGCAGTTCGCCAAGGACTGGGCGGGGTCGCGCCGCAAACGCCGAAAATGATTCCATTCCCGGATTGTTTCTTCTCGGCATCTCCTTGCATGAACGAACTGGAAAAAGAATGAGCGTTGAAGTCGCGGCGGGCGTTCTGCTGCGCGGCGACGGCGACGCGCGCGAATACCTCCTGGCGCGGCGCCCCGAGGGAAAGGTTTATGCTGGTTACTGGGAGTTTCCGGGCGGCAAACTCGAACCCGGCGAGACGCACGAAGACGCGCTCCGGCGCGAACTCCTCGAAGAACTCGGAATCGTCGTCGGCGCCGTTTGTCCGTGGCTCCGCCGCGAATTCGTCTACCCGCACGCGAAAGTGCGCTTGCAGTTCTTCCGCGTCGCCGATTGGGAAGGGGAAGTCACGGCGATCGAACACAGCGCGCTTTCGTGGAACTCTCTTTTCGCGCCGCCTCGCGTCGCGCCGCTCCTGCCTGCCAACGCGCCGATCGTCCGCGCGCTCGCGCTTCCCTCCTTCGCGGCGGCGGCGGCGAGAGGTGCACCGATAAAATCGGGATAGAATTGGAATGCAAGATGCCGTATCGTCCTTTACGGGAGTAAGCCTCATGAATCGCATCGATCGAAAAACGCCGCTCCGCCGTCTCCTCCTCCTCGTCGCTCTGCTCCCCGCCGCGCTACCGCTCATGGCGGAGGAATTGACCTACCTGCACTTCAGCGCGAATGAATCCGGCTCGGTTTCGGTTCGCTTCGAAGGCCACCGTGACGGAAGAGACGAGGACTCGGCGTGTCTCACGCAAAACGGCGAGCGCCGCGACTTCGCGTTCGAAGGCGCCATTCCGGCGTGTTCGATCGCCAGCTACGCGATCGCGCACTGGAATAAAGACAATGTTTCCGCTTGCGATAAAACGAACGGCGATCTCATCATCTTCGACCAAAGGAGCGGCGTCCCGATCTGTTTGCTCAAAAGCAGCGACGAGAAAAAAGACGACGTCTCCGGCTATCTGAAACAAAACGACGAACTCCTCGTCTTCGATAACGCCGAGGATTTCGACGCGGACGGCATCGCGAAAGTCAGGCAAGGGGGGCTTTACGGCTTTCTGGATCGCCAGGGAAACTTCCTGGCGACGCCGCGTTTCGACGATGCGGGCTATTTCTGGTACGGTCTCGCCGAGGTCAAGCTCGGTGAGAAATGGGGCTACATCGACAAGACCGGCGCGCTGGTCATCCCCGCGCGCTTCGAAGACACGGGCGCTTTCGCCGCCAACGGCCTCGCCGCCGCGCGCGAGAAGGGGAAGTGGGGCTACATCGACCGAAAAGGGGAATGGGTGATTCCCCCCGCGTTCAACGAAGCCTTTCGCTTCTCCGAAAACGGCACAGCGCGCGTCAGGGACTACCCCATCGCCTGGGGAGCGCAGCGCATTCGATGGAGAATCCTCGACGCGAAGGGAAAGACGCTCAAGCTTCTGTACGACACCCCGAAACCCCTCTTCCAGGGAAAGGTCATGCTTTTGAGCGAGAGGACGCGGCAAAAATTTCTGAGCCAGATTCTCGTAAACGACCAGAGAAAAATCATCCCGCTTGCGCCTTACCGGATTGCTTCCCAGTGGGCCGAGCGAGGGAATCTTCTCCGTCTCTTCGGGGAGGAAGAGGAGGCTCAAGAGCGTCTCCTGACCGCCGACGGCCGGATTCTCGTCCCGCCCGAAGGGGATTTCCTGGGGCATGAGGGAGACTTCCTGGTCTACGGGTCGGGGTCGGGCAGGAATTGGAACTTCACGCTTCTCGACAAGAACGGGAAACTCATCGCCCGAATCGCGAGCGACTCGGGTAGCATCCGCCACCTTCGAGAAGACTGGCTTTCCTACCGACGGAACGGCAAATACGGCCTCGTTCATTCGAGCGGCAGAATCCTCAAAGCCGAATTCGACGGTATTTACCCGTTTGAAAACGGCTTTGCGCGCGCCGTTCTGAACGGCGTCATCTGTTATCTCGACGCGACGGGAAAAATTGCTTTCAAGACGCAAAGGAAGGCGACCGACGGCGGATTCGGCGACTTCATGAAAGCGGGGCTGGTACGCTTTGAAGAGAACGACAAATACGGTCTCATGAACGCGAAGGGCGAGGTCGTCGTCTCGCCGCGCTACGAGTCGCCGCCCATGGGAATCATGGACCTGGTCGCCGGGAAGACCAACCGCGACGAGGGCTATGGACTCATCGACGCCAAAGGCGTCGAGGTGATCGCACCGCGCTTCAGGCACGTGAGCCATCTCAACGCCAATTTCGCTTTCTTCACGGAAGAAGGAAGCGGCTCGCTCAGGGGGGTGATCGGGCGCGGCGGAAGGATACTCTCGGAAGCGCGTTTCAGCTCGACCTACCCTTTGAGCGAGGATTACCTCCAGGTCGAACTCAAGGGAGGCTTCGAGGGGATCATGGACAAGCAGGGACGAATCCTCATCGAACCGCGCTATTGGAGGCTCACCGCGCCCGACGCGCTGGGTCTCGTGCGCTTCGAATCTCCAAAATTCTACGGCAAAGGCGTACTCGACCTGAAAGGGGAAACCCGGATCGAACTCCAATTCAAGGATCTCGGCCCCTTCACGGCCAACGGACTTGCGCGCGCGCAAGCGTACAAGGAAGAAAAGTATGCGGACGGCAGAACATACAAGGTCGAAGGAAAATGGGGCTATGTCGACGTCAAGGGACAATGGGTGATCGCGCCGCGTTTCGAAGAAGCGGGGGATTTTTCCAAAAACGGATTGGCATGGGTCGGGTCGCGCGAGAATAAAAGCGAAACCATGTGGAGATCACAGATCGACGCAAAGGGAGAACAGGTCTTTCCGCGCATCCGCCCCTTCAAGGGCGAAAACGGTCGCTACGGTTTTGTAGACGCGCAAGGCAAGATCGTCCAGGAAGCCCGGTTTTCCGAAATCCGGGGCTTCTACGAGAACGGCGTCGGACTCGCGAAAACCGAGGGCCGATCGGCATTCATCGACTCGGCGGGCAAACTTCTGACCGATTTCCTCTACGCCTCCCCCCAAGTCTACGAATACGACGGAAAGACCTTCACCGTCGCGTCCTTCCCCGACCCCAGCATGCCGATCGAGGCGCAAGGCTTCGTAAACGACAAGGGCACGCTCGTCGCGCACGCGCGCGTCGCCCCGGAACCGATCGGGCCGTATCTCAAAGTGGGAAACACGAAGGGACAATGGGGCCTCGTCGACCGTTCCGGCGCGCCCGTCGTCCCCGTCGCGTTTGAAGACATCCGCTATTACAGCGCGTCCAGGGATCTCTTCCTTGCCAGATCCGGCGGGCGTTCCGGCTACCTGGACGCGAAGGGCAAATGGGTCGTCCCGCCGGACTTCGTGCAACTCGGCGATTTCGCCAAAAACGGGTTGGCGCTTGCGAAGGCCTCTTCAAAACCCGACCGCTGGGGTTATATCGACCTGACGGGGAAATGGGCGATCGCGCCCGACTTCGACGACGCGTGGCCATTTACACCGCAGGGCTTCGCCGCCGTCAAGGTCAAGACGGGGTATCGCGTGATCGACGCGCGCGGCAACCCCCTGTCGCTGCACCTTGACGACGGACGGCCTTCTTATGACCATGGCGACACCATTCACTTCCATCGCCTGGGAGAACTTTCCGTCGTCGAGACCCGATCCTCCACCTACGTGATCATCGACCGGGACGGAAACGAAGTGGCCGTTTACGCCCATCCCAATCGCTACCAGGGGACGCTATCGAGCGGCCTGGGGGAATTCACGACGGATCCCAACCACCGCTGGGAGAGTGCGGAGGCCCGCTCCGGACTCGTCGGCCTGGACGGAAAAATCCTCTTCCCGCCGCAATTCGACCGCATTTACGGACACAAAAACGGACTGACGGAAGTCTGGGAAAACGGCACGATTCGCTTCATCGACACGACGGGGAAAACCGTACGGCAAATCAAGAATCTCCGCTACCAGACACGCGCAAAAGACCGTCGTTCGTCTTCCTCGGAGTCCTTGGATTTGTTTTGACCGACTCGAAAGGCATAGGTTGGGTATAGGTTGGGGTGAGCGCAGCGAACCCCAACGGAAGGAAAAGCGAACGGGTGAGAACCGCCGAACGGAGCAATACGGCATGGATTCCCCACTTTCCCCCTGATAAGGGAGAAATGAAGGGGGTTTCGGGGTTTCGCCAAGTGTTGGCGTGTTTTCATACCTCCCAAACCCACCCCATTCCGTCATTCATCCGTATGCGGAATCGTTGGGCTTTGCTTCGCTCACCCCAACCTATACCGCCGCTGGGCACGGCATGCCGTGCCCCTACGAGAACCCAACGCATCTGGCAATCGCCGTGGCTCTCGCTTCGCTCCGCCCTATACCACCTCTTCCCGATCGGTTTTCATCTGATCCCTGATTCCTGACATCCGATCCCTGATGGGCACGGCACGCCGTGCCCCTACGAAAACCCGCGAAAACGGTAATCCAACCAAATTCCCCCTGACAAGGGAGAAATGAAGGGGGTTGTTGGCGTTTCGGCAAACGTTGGCGCGTTTTCAAGCCTCCCAAACCCCTCCTATCCTCCCTTGTCAGGGGAGGAACCACGGCGTCATGCGTCCGCGCGTCGTCGTCGAACGGCACACGGTCTTGTAGGGGCACGGCATGCCGTGCCCTGGGTTTCATTCCATTTCCAAACCCGCCCCATTCCGTCATTCATACGTATGCGGAACCTTGGGTTTCACAGGGTATAGGTTGGGCTGAGGAACGAAGCCCAACGTCTCGCTTGCGCGAAGCGCAAGCCATAACAGGATTCGGCATCATTCCCGCAAAAGCGGTGTCATACGCCCGCGCATCGTCGATGGGCGCGTAGGGGCACGGCGTGCCGTGCCCATCAGGTATCAGGAATCAGATCGGTCAGCGGCGGCTTCGCCGCCGGTATCCGCCTTTTCACACCGCCCCGCAATCGTTGGGCTTCACATTCGTTCAGCCCAACCTATACCGTCTCCGCTCCGTTCTCGGCGGTATAGGTTGGGCTGAGGAACGAGAGCCACAACGATTCCGTATGCGCATGAATGACGTGATAATGGAGGATATAGGTTGGGGTTCGCAGCCGCCGTAGGGGCACGGCACGCCGTGCCCCACCAAGACCCCGCGAATACGGAAAACTGTCCTCTGTCAGAAGAAATAAGTCACCCTCAAACTCCCCGTGACCCCTTCTCTCTTCCCTGCATAGCCCTGGATTCCGAAGTCGAGGAAGAGCGGTTTGCCGGCGGTCGGGGTCGCGGTGATGCCGATTTCTCCGATTCCGGTATTTCCCTTGAGCTTCGGGGCGTCGATTTTGTATCC
>JAISAZ010000065.1 GCA_031266435.1 Accumulibacter sp. | reverse complement strand
AAGACAGAAGACAGAAGACAGAAGACAGAAGACAGAAGACAGAAGACAGAAGACAGAAGACAGAAGACAGAAGACAGAAGACAGAAGACAGAAGACAGAAGACAGAGCGCTCACTGCGTTCGCTTTGTGAGCAGTTATCGGTATTCAGTTGTCGCATCAGGAGACAGAGGACAGAAGATAGAAGACAGGGCGCTCACTGCGTTCGCTTTGTGATCTGTTTTCAGTTGTCTGTTGTCGCATGATTTCCTCACTCTGATTACTGATACCTGATTACAAAGGCCGAAGGCCGTTCAGTCCTCTGTCCTCAGTCTTCTGTCTTCTGAAAGTTTTTTCAACACGGACAAAGGGAATGAACATGAGCGAATCGACTCTTAGAACACGTGAAACGATGGGGATTTCGGCGAAGGCGGCGGTGTGGCTCTTCGTCTGGATGATCGGGGGCGTTCAACTCGCCTGTGCCGCTGAGGGGGTTTCGACGGCCGCGTACGTAAAACAGGTCGCCGAACTCGTCAACCGCGAGCGGACGAACCATCGCCGCGAAGAACTGCGGCTCGACGCGGGGCTGTGCGAGGCGGCGCAGAAGCGCGCTGCCGAGATCGCGGTGAAATATTCGCATACGCGGCCCGACGACAGGGAGTTCCAGTCGGCGCTCGACGACGAGGACATCTCCTACCGGATCGCGGAAGAAAACATCGGGCGCAGCAGTAGCCAGACGAAACCCGAAGCGATCATGAAGGTCTGGATGGACGGGAAGGCGCAGCGCGACAATATCCTGAAGCCGCAATTCCTGCGACTCGGCGTCGGCGTCGTCGCGGGAAGCCGGGGCGAGCTTTACTGGGTCCAGTTGTTCACGGGGCCGTGATGTTCAGGTGTCAGGTATCAGGAGACAGGAGACAGATTATTTTCCGGCGCTTTGCGCCGCATATTTTTCTGTCTCCTGTTTCCTGTCCTCTGTCTCCTGAAACCCACCCCCGGCCCCTCCCTTGTCAGGGAGGGGGATCAATTCTCCCTCCCTGACAAGGGGAGGGATGGGGAGGGGTTCGGCGGCTTCGCTGCCGGAGGATATTCCGCATAGGTTGGGGTGAGCGTAGCGAACCCCAACACAGCGGCAGATAAATGACCGCAAGGGTATATCCGGCGATGGCCTCCGTAGGGGCACGGCGTGCCGTGCCCAGAGTCTCATTCCATTTCAAACCCGCCCCTATTCCGTCATTCATACGCATGCGGAACGTTGGGCATCGCTTCGCTCACCCCAACCTATACCGCCGCTGGGCACGGCGCGCCGTGCCCCTACAATTCCTCTGATCCCTGATCCATGACATATAAATACTGATTGCTGGTTACGAAGCGAGCGCAGTGAGCGCTCTGCCCTCTGATTCGATCACTTCTTTTGCGTACGACCGCGCCGTGCCGCGCACGCCGTCCCAATCGGTATAATCGACTTCGGATCGTCCGTCGGCTTCTCCGCCCGTGATGAGCATGATGAGCTGGATGCACGCGCGGTCGATGGCGCCGTAGCGCGGGTATTCGAGCGCGCCGGCGACGACGTCGACGCGCGTCGGCGTCCAGTTCGTTTTTTTCAGAAGGCGGCGCGTGTAGGAGTGTTTCGCCGGGTCGCGCTTTTCGGGTTTTCGCGCCGTCAAGGAGACGGTCATCAAGAGCGTCGGCGTCGCGTCGAGCCACGCCTTGTGCGCGTCGACCACTTCGTACAGGGCGCTTGAAAAAAAACCGTAGCGGACCGAGACGATAAAGCCCGCGCCGACGTAGCGCCGAGGGTCGATCGTCGCGCCGTGCCGCAATTCCTCGACGTCGACGGCAAGGCCCGAATTTCTGATTTCGTCCGCGACGACGCCGGCGATTTTTCGGCTGTGACCGAAGCGGCTGCTGTAGAAGAGCAGAACGCGTCCGGCGTTTTTTTTCTCAGGCATGGGGTTTCCCGAAAGATTTTCGTCAAGCGTCATTTCCGGCGTCGCATTTTTCATGGGCTTCTTGGTATTATGCAAGATAAGCATGACCGCATCGCCCGATTGGGGCGGATTTTTTTGATCAAGGTCTCTTTTGTACCCTGATTGGAATCCATTTTTGAGGAAATCAATCGTATGTTTTCATCCAGACTGCTGAAGGCGGGAATCATCGCACTTTTTCTTCCCGCGTGTATTTCCGTCGGCGTTGCCGCGCCGAAAAAACCCGCCGCGCCGAAACCCGTGGTACCTGTCGTCATCGAGCTTGAACATCGACTTCAGGAAGAGCAGGCCGAGCGCCTCCAACCGCTGGTCGATGCGTTCAACGCGCAGCAAAAGGCCGTCGATGTGCATGTGCTGCGCCGAGTCGAGGGGCGGCCGCCGAAGCACCTCAACCTGGTGACGCGCGAAGACCACGCGCGTTTCGTCGCGAACAAGGCGCGCTTCAGGCCGATCGCCGACCTCCTGAGGGAGGCGAGGGTGCCTTTCAACGCAAGGAGCCTTTCTCCGGAACTCAAGAACGCGATGGTCAATGAGCGCGGGCAACTCCTGGCCTTGCCGGTGGCTTATTCGACGCCGGTTCTGTTCTTCAACAAAACAGCTTTCGAGAAAGCGGGTCTCGACCCGAACGCACCGCCGAAGACCTGGCGTGAAGTGCAGGACGCCGCCGGAAAGCTCTACAGGTCGGGCGTGCCTTGCCCCTTCACCACGTCCTGGCCGGCCTGGGTCATGATCGACAACATGAGCGTCTGGAACGGCGCGCGTCTGACCGACCCGCGCGGGCGGCTGGCGTTCGACGGTCTCGTGCAAATCAAGCACGTCGCGATGATGACAAACTGGTACAAGGCCGGTTACTTCCAGCCCTTCGGCGCTGCCGACGAGGCGGACCGCCGTTTTGCGCTCGGCGAATGCGCGATGCTGACGAGCACATCGTCGATCTACCCGACGCTTCGCGCCGGAAAAGCCTTCGACGTGGGGGTTTCGACCTTGCCCTACCACGACGACGTTTATGGTGCGCCGAAAAACACACTGACCGACGGGGCGTCGCTATGGGTCGCCAACGGCCTGAAGCCCGCGGAAAGGCGGGCGGTCGGGCAGTTCCTGCGATACCTCCTCGCGCCGGACGTCCAGACCCGCATGACCGTCGCGGGCGGCTTTCTCCCGATGACGCCCGCGTCGCGCGCGGCGGTGTCGAGTCATTTGCTCAAAGACGATGTCGCCGCCCTGCTGGTCGCGCAGACGCAGTTGAGCGGTAAAGCGCAGCCGCCGCGCGTCCGGGTGTCGCAGGTCGAGGCGGTGCGCATGATCGTCGACAAGGAACTCGACGATGTCTGGGCGAACGTGAAACCCGCGAAAGAAGCGCTGGAAACGGCGGTCGAGCGGGGGAATGCCGTGCTCTTCGCCAAGGCGCCGCGTTCCGCAGTTCGAAAGGCGGGGAGGAAGTAACAGGGATCAGGAATCAGATCAGTGAGCGGCGGCTTCGCCGCCGGAGTGGATATGTGAAACGCCGATCGGAAACCCCTCCCCATCCCTCCCCTTATCAGGGGAGGGAGTCACGCATCTCCCCTCCCTGACAAGGGAGGGGTTGGGGGTGGGTTTCAAGAATCAGAAAAAGGAGACGAGAGACAGATTATTTTCCGGCGCTGTGCGCCGCATATTTCTCTGTCTCCTGTCCTCTGTTTCCTGACACCTGATTCCTGATACCTGACCCCGCCCTTGCTTCCCTCCGCTTTTCGCGTTAAGCTCACCCCCAGAGTGAGCGATGAGCTTCACGAAGGGGCGCACCACCTCGGGTGCGGGTCTTCGTGGAGCTTTTTTCTTTTTGATCTTGATTTGAGGGTCGAATGATCACCGTCAACGGAGTAAAACAGGATTTGCCCGAAACCCTGAATCTCGCGGCGTTTCTGGAAGCGCGTTCTTACGCGCGGGACCGCGTCGTCGTCGAAATCAACCGGGTGATCGTCCCGAAGACCGATTATCCGTCTGCCGTCCTGCGCGACGGCGACGCGCTCGAAATCCTGAGTTTCGTGAGCGGGGGCTAGGCGCCGTGAAAGTCGTCTTGAACGGGAAAAGCGTCGATGCGCCTGAAGCAAGGCTCCACGCGCTGCGTGATGCGTTTTATCCGGGGGGCGGGGAATTCGTGACGATCCTGAACGGTTTCCAGACTCCCGACGACGCGGACTTGAACGAGGGCGACGAAGTCGTCGTGATCGAAAAGGGGAAACTTCCTCCAAGGGAAGACCTCGAACGGATGATGATGGCGCGGCATACGCCGGGGGTGCACGAGAAAGTCAAACGCGCGCGCGTCGCGGTCGCGGGTCTCGGCGGACTCGGTTCGAACATCGCGCTGCTTCTGGCGCGAACCGGCGTCGGGCGCCTCCACCTCGTCGATTTCGACGTCGTCGAGCCGAGCAACCTCAACCGCCAGCAGTACGGAATCCGCCACCTCGGTCTGCCGAAGACCGACGCGATGAAGCAGGCGATCGGCGAGATCAACCCCTTCGTCGAGGTCGTGACCGACCGCGTTCGCGTCACCGAGGAAAATGTCGCCTCGCTTTTCGCCGACGACGACCTGATTTGCGAGGCTTTCGACAGCGCCGCGGCGAAAGCGCTGCTCGTCAACGCGTGTTTGACGCGCTTTCCGCAGAAATTTCTGGTTGCGGCTTCGGGACTCGCCGGGTTCGAGAGCGGGAATACGATCCGCACGCGCCGGGTTTCGGATCGCTTCTATCTTTGCGGGGACGGCGAGACCGACGCGCGCGTCGGACGTGGGCTTATGGCGCCGAGGGTCGCGGTCTGCGCGGGGCATCAGGCGAATACGGCGCTGAGGATTCTTGTCGGCGAATACGATGTTTAGCTGTTTTCAGGAGGGTTCGGGTGTGACGGTCATCGATGCGGGAAGAGAGAAAGCAGGGAAAGGCACGGAAAAAGCATGAAAGCTACGAAAAACGAAGATTCGCGCGACGTGCTGACGCTCGGCGGGCGCGAATTCAGTTCGCGTTTCATCCTCGGTTCGGGCAAGTATTCGCTTTCCCTCATTCGCGCCGCCGTGGAGGAGGCGGGCGCGCAGATGATCACGCTCGCGCTCAGGCGCGCCGAGCGCGGCGGCGTGGAAAACATCCTCGACTACATCCCGGAGGGCGTCGTCCCGCTTCCGAATACCTCGGGCGCGAGGACGGCGGAGGAGGCCGTGCGTCTCGCGCGTCTCGCGCGCGAACTCGGCTGCGGCGACTTTGTGAAGATCGAAGTCATCCGCGATTCGAAATACCTCCTGCCCGACAACCACGAGACCGTCCGCGCGACCGAGGTTCTGGCGGCGGAAGGCTTCGTTGTCATGCCGTATATGTACCCCGACCTGAACGTCGCGCGCGACCTGCAAGACGCCGGCGCGGCGTGCGTGATGCCGCTGGCCGCGCCGATCGGGTCGAACCGGGGCTTGGTGACGATGGACTTCATCCGCATCCTCGTCGAGGAAATCGACGTGCCCGTCATCGTCGACGCGGGGATCGGCCGCCCGTCGCAGGCTTGCGAGGCGATGGAAAGCGGCGTCGCCGCGATCATGGCGAACACGGCGATCGCCACCGCCGGGGACCTTCCCGCGATGGCCGGCGCGTTCAGAAAGGCGATCGAGGCGGGGCGCGCCGCCTACCTCGCCGGTTTCGGGCGCGTTCTCGACACCGCCGACCCCTCGTCACCCTTGACCGGGTTTTTGAGAGACGACGATGCTTGATTGCACTCCAGCAACGCCGGCTTCGCCTCATCGCGCTGCCGCCGCTTCGTCGCAAGGCTCCCGACAAGACCCGATGGTTCAGCCGGACGATCTGGAGGCGATTCCTTCCGACGTGATGGAGCGCGTGTTGCCTCTCGCGGAAGCCTACGACGCGGGCGCGTGGAGCGAGAAGCGCGTCTTGCGTGCGATCTACGCCGCGCAAAGGAGCGTCTCGGATTTTGCCGCGCTGCTCTCTCCTGCCGCGGCGCCGCTCCTGGAAGAGATGGCGCAAGCCGCGCGGGACGAGACGCGCTGCCGTTTCGGAAACTCGGTGAGCCTTTTTACGCCGATCTACATTTCGAACCATTGCGAAAATCAATGCGTTTACTGCGGCTTCAACGCGCGAAACCGCATTCGTCGGACGCACTTGCCGGCGTCCGGCGTCGAGAGCGAGATGCGCGCCATCGCCGAGTCGGGATTGAGGGAGATTCTGATCCTCACCGGGGAGAGCCGCGTGAAATCCAACGTCGAATACATCGGCGCGGCGTGCGAAATCGCGCGGAAATACTTTCGCGCCGTCGGCGTCGAGGTCTATCCGATGGACATCGCGGGCTACGCGCATCTGCTCGCCCGCGGCACGGACTTCGTCACCGTTTTTCAGGAAACCTACGACCCCGTGCGCTACGGCGAAGTCCACCCCGGCGGGCGTAAGCGCGTCTTCCCGTATCGCTTCAACGCGCAGGAGCGCGCGCTGATCGCCGGTTTTCGCGGCGTCGGGTTCGCCGCGCTGCTCGGTCTTTCCGACTTTCGCAAAGACGCTTTCGCAACGGGACTCCACGCGTATTTCATCCAGAGAAAATATCCGCACGCCGAAATCTCGTTTTCGTGCCCGCGCTTGCGTCCGATCAAGGGCGGGAGTGCCTTTCGTTTTTCGAGCCTCACCGAAGCGGAACTCCTTCAGGTGATCTGCGCGTACCGCCTCTTCATGCCTTTTGCGAATATAACGCTGTCGAGCCGCGAGAACGCGCGTTTCCGCGACAACGTCGTCGGCATCGCGGCGACGAAGATTTCCGCCGGTGTTTCGGTCGCCGTCGGCGGGCACTCCGGCCTCGAGAAAAGCGACGGGCAGTTCGAGATCGACGACGCGCGTTCCGTCGACGAAATCCGCCGAATGCTCGCGTCGAGGGGCTTGCAGGCCGTGATGAGCGACTACCTGTGAGATTCGAAATTGTTGCGGTCAGTAAGCGCCTGCTGTGCCCGGACGAGTTTCTGGAGAGGGTCGAAGCGCTCGCCGAGGTGAAGGCCGCCTTGATTCTCAGGGAAAAAGACTTGGCGCCGGACGCCTACGAGGCGCTCGCGCGGAAGGTCTCCGAACTCTATGCGAAACACGGCGCGCCCTTGATCGTGCACGGCTTTCCCGACGTGGTCGGGCGCGTGCGCTGCGCGGGCTTTCACGCGCCGTTTTCTCTTCTCAAGCAACGCCCCGGCCTCTGCCGCGAATTGCACCCGCTCCCGGTCGGCGTGTCGGTGCATTCGGTCAAAGAGGCACTTTTCGCCGCTGCGTCGGGCGCCGCGCGCGTCGTCGTCGGGAATATCTTCGAGACCGCGAGCAAGAAAGGCGTCGCGGGACGCGGCGTCGAATTCCTCGCCGAGGTGTGCTGGCGCGTCCCGATCCCCGTCTACGCGATCGGCGGGATTTCCGAGCGGAATATCTTCGCCGTGCGGGACGCCGGCGCCGCCGGCGCGTGCATGATGTCGTATTTCATGAGCTGAGGACAGAAGACAGAGGACAGAAGACAGAACGGCCTTCGGCCTTTCAGGTATCAGGAGTCAGGTATCAGGAATCAGATCAGTCAGCGGCGGCATTGCCGCCGGAGAAAGAGCTTTGAAACACCGATCGGTTTTTATCTGAACCCGGATATTTGATGTCAGGGAAGGGGGTACGTGACTCCCTCCCCTGACAAGGGGAGGGATGGGGAGGGGTTTTACTGAAAACTGGTCACGAAGCGAGCGTCAGCGAGCGCTCTGTCATCAGTCCTCTGTCCTCTGTCTTCTGCACGCACGCTGTGAAGTCTATTCCAATTTGGAGATGAGTCTGAAGGGGAGGGATTTTACGAGTCGGATTATGCTGTTACGTTAGGCGGGAAAAAGTTGTAGAAAGAAGTCGGGAAGTTGCTGTTTCCCGAC
>JAISAZ010000055.1 GCA_031266435.1 Accumulibacter sp. | reverse complement strand
ACCTGAGAGCGCTGATCGAGCGCACAGGATTGTCACAGGCCGAGTGCGCACGGATAATCGGTGTCAGCGCTCGCACCATGCGCGAGCACTTGGCTTTGGAAGGGAAACTTCATGAAGCGCCTTACCCCGTCCAGTTCGCGCTGGAATGTCTGGCCGGGGAAAAAGGCTCGGAAAACTAAAGGGGAGGGGAAAATCATGCCTTCAAACACAGGGAAAATTTTGTGGATGCACAGCGCATCCAGAAATTCCTGGGCGAAGAAATGGCTTGCGGCGGTCGCCATCCTCCTCGTCTCCGCCTGTTCCAGCACACCAAAGGTCAAACCAGCGGCGGCGCCGGTCTTCAAGCCGTCATTCGATTGCTCAAAAGCCAAGAGCGTTCCAGAGAAATTGATCTGCTCCAACGAAGAGCTTTCCCGCATGGATAATGAACTCTTCGCTCTCTACGAGAAGGCGAAGCAATTGGGCGAGATAGACCAAGAAGCGTCCAGAGAGGAAACGAAGCGCGAATGGGAGTGGTGGGGCGAGGAGGTATGCCGAGACAAGGAATGCATCGTCCGATGGTATAAAAATAGGAAAAAAGAGCTTGAGGAGGTTATCCGTTTCAGGAGCGAAAGTGGGTACAAGGAAAGAGAACGCAAAAGGAGAATAGAGGAAGCGAAAAGAGAAGCGGAAAGAGAAGCGCGGCGCAAAGACGAAGCTAGACGTCTGGAGGAATATAAGAAATTTCGGTTTGGTTCTTGCAAAGCTTGGGACAAGCTTTCTTTCACAGGGGGATGGGTCGCTGGAACTGCCCATCATCATCTAAGGTTTTCGGCGAAGTTCCCGTTGTTTTTGAAGATAAACAAGTATTTTCTCAACGCGAACGAGAAAACGAAAAAACATTTCTCCGGGGAGAACCCGCTTTTGGTTCACGAGAGGGGCGACGAAGCGGAATGTAGCGGATTTGGCAAGGTCGGCCCGATGCCTGCGACTTTGATAGGAAAACATGAAGACGGGTTCTTCGTGATTTTGGCAAGAATTCAAACCAACTATGGCCGAAGCACCTGTGTCCTGAATGTCCGTCCGCAAGACCTTCGCTGTAACAAGTAGCCCCTTTTACCTTACGCCTCCGCCGCTGATCTCTCTGTAGTACGGAGATGTATCGGCTTGGAGCCGGGTGATGTACGATGTTCCCCGGCCGACTTGCAGGGTTGTGACGTAGCTCCTGTAGGGCGTGAAAGCGTGCGTAACCTTGACGACGTAGAACTTCCCGAACTCCTTTCCTCCCCGGATGATCGAAACGTATGTCCCCGGTTTGATCTTCTCGTTTCCGCGAACCACGATCGTCCCTTTTTCAAAAAGGACGTTATCCCGGTTTATTCTCGCCAGAAGAGTGCGCCTTTTTCCAGACCAATCTTTACAGAGATTCGTATTTGTCTCTTGCCCGTTGATCGTTGGCGCGTCGCCCCGTGAGTAGTCTTTCGGCAGGAGATGATCGGGGAATCCGCCATGTGTGTCGGTGAGTGCCATGCTAAACTCCTTGAAGTTCGAGTCATGGCTTGGATTTTTGTGTCCCCCATTGCATTCTGCCAGCAACAATCCGCACTCTAGGTCACCCAGATTGATGGACGCGAAACTGGACTCAAAAATCCTGGTTGCAAGTGGATTCCGGTCGCTTTGGGTGGAACGTCGGAAACGGAAAAACAAAACATTTTCAATGGGTTGGAGATTCCTTCGGAACCTGTTGGATAATAATTATGGTTTATCTTGGGAACAACGGGAGATGTGATTCCTTTTCCAGTTCGTTCATCCCGAGAAGACGAGCCGCTTCACAGGTCTTCTCGTGCCGCAAGGCGAAATCGACAAAGGAATGGGCGAACTGGAAATGGAATGAGTCCGCCCGGAGTACAATTCTCCCTTTTCGCATCCAACAGAACAGGTCCGCCGTGCACCCCGACTATCTCGAAAAGGTCCTCAACGCCCAAGTTTATGACGTTGCCGTCGAAACGCCGCTCGACTTTGCCGCCAACCTCTCGGCGCGAATCGACAACGCGGTCTTCTTCAAGCGCGAGGACATGCAGCCCGTCTTTTCCTTCAAGCTGCGCGGCGCGTACAACAAGATCGCTTCTCTTTCGGCGGATCGCTTGAAGAACGGCGTGATCTGCGCGTCGGCGGGCAATCACGCGCAGGGTGTCGCGCTCTCGGCGTCGAAAATCGGCTGCCGCGCGGTCGTCGTGATGCCCGAAACGACGCCGGCGATCAAGATCGAGGCGGTGCGCGACCGAGGCGGCGAAGTCGTCCTCGCCGGAGAGTCCTTCGACGACGCCTACGCGCACGCGCAAAGGCTTGAAAAGGCCGAAAAAATGAGTTTCGTCCACCCGTTCGACGACCCGGAAATCATCGCCGGACAAGGGACGATCGGCATGGAGATTCTGCGTCAGCACACGAAGCCGATCCACGCGGTTTTCTGTGCGATCGGCGGGGGCGGGCTGATTTCGGGCGTCGCCGCTTACATCAAGCGGCTGCGTCCCGAAACGCGCATCGTCGGCGTCGAGACTTTCGACGCCGACGCGATGGCGCAATCGCTCGAAGCGGGAAAGCGCGTTCGCTTGAAGCAGGTCGGCCTTTTCTCCGACGGCACGGCCGTCAAATACGTCGGCGAGGAGACCTTCCGTCTCTGCCGGCAATACGTCGACGAAATCGTCCGCGTCGACACCGACGCGATCTGCGCGGCGATCAAGGATGTTTTCGAAGACACGCGCGCGATCCTCGAACCTGCGGGCGCGCTCGCCATCTCCGGCGCGAAGGCTTACGCGAAAATCCACAAGCTCAAGGCGAAGACGCTCGTCGCCGTCGCCTCCGGCGCGAACATGAATTTCGACCGCCTGCGCTTTGTCACCGAGCGCGCCGAGGTCGGCGAGCAGCGCGAAGCGGTTTTCGCCGTTACCTTGCCCGAACGCCCCGGCGCGTACCGTGAATTCATTTCGCTGATCGGCTCGCGCAACATCACCGAATTCAACTATCGCTTCAACGACCCGAAGGAGGCGCACGTCTTCGTCGGCATTCAGACTTCCTCGCGCGACGAATCGCGCAAACTCGCCGCGCAGCTCGACAAACGCGGTTATTCGACGCTCGACCTGACCGACGACGAAATGGCGAAAGCGCATATCCGCCACCTCGTCGGCGGCCCCGCGCCGGGAATCGAGCACGAGCACATCTACCGTTTTGAATTTCCGGAGCGC
Source organism: Accumulibacter sp. (assembly GCA_031266435.1). Classification (GTDB taxonomy): domain Bacteria; phylum Pseudomonadota; class Gammaproteobacteria; order Burkholderiales; family Rhodocyclaceae; genus Propionivibrio. The sequence continues at coordinate 12,966 of JAISAZ010000055.1, read as the reverse complement.
CCCGGTGCCTTGATGAATTTCCTCAACAAGATGAGTTCGGGGTGGAACATCAGCCTCTTCCACTACCGCAACCACGGCGCCGACACGGGCCGCGTCCTCGCCGGAATCCAGGTTCCGCCGGGTGAGATGCGGCAGTTCCGCGAGTTCCTGAAAAACCTGGGTTACGCGCACTGGAACGAGACCGACAGCCCCGCGTACCGGCTTTTTCTCGCGCCGTGACCGCGCCGTACGACTTCGACCGCGTCGTCGACCGCTCAGGCGGCGACTCGATGAAGTGGAACAAGTACGCAGGGCGCGACGTGCTGCCGATGTGGGTCGCCGACATGGACTTTCCGGCGGCGCCCGAAATCCTCGCGGCGATCACGCGCCGCGTCGCGCGGGGCGACTTGGGCTACGCTGACCCGCCGGCGTCGCTCGTCGAAGCCGTGCGATCCCACCTCGACCGCGAATACGCTTGGCCGATCGAAGCCGATTGGCTCGTCTGGCTTCCCGGCCTCGTGACCGGAATCAACGTCGCTTGCCGCGCCGTCGGCGGCGGGGTTTTCACGGCAACGCCCGTCTACCCGCCTTTTTTGACCGCGCCGGGTTTCTCCGGGCTGCCGCTTGCCAGCGCGCCGCTTTGCGTATCGGGAGACCGCTGGACTTGGGACATCGACGCCGTCGAGGCCGCGATCACGCCCGATACCCGGCTTTTCCTGCTCTGCCACCCGCACAACCCGGTCGGTCGCGCGTGGAACGCCGACGAACTCCTCGAAGTCGCCGCGCTCTGCGAACGGGAAAAGCTCTTCGTCTGCTCGGACGAAATACACTGCGGCCTCGTGCTCGACGCCGACAAGCGCCACGTCCCCTTCGCGGTGCTTGCCCCCGGCGTTTCCGATCGCTGCATCACGCTGATGGCGCCGTCGAAGACCTGGAATATTCCGGGGATGGCGTGCGCCTTCGCCGTGATTCCCGACGCATCGCTGCGGCGGCGTTTCCTCCATGCGATGCAGGGCATCGTTCCGCACGTCAACGCGCTCGGCTTTGCCGCGGCTGAAGCCGCCTACCGCGAAGGCGGTGCGTGGCGCGCCGCCTTGCTCAATGCCCTGCGCGTGAACCGCGACCGCGTCGAGGACGCCGTCAAAACGATCGACGGCGTCGCGATGACGCACATCGAAGCGAGCTTCCTTGCGTGGATCGACGCGCGCGGCCTAGGTATCGACGACCCGGCGGCTTTTTTCGAATCGCACGGTCTCGGACTCTCGTGCGGACGCGCCTTCGGCGCGCCGGGCTGGGTTCGGCTCAACTTCGGGTGCCCGATGCAAACGCTCGAAACGGCGCTCTCGCGGATCCGCCGCGCCGTCGAATCGCTGTGGTGATTCCATTTCCAGATCGCGTCTGGACGAGTTGGAAAAGGAACGGGCCATCACGCACCGCCGTCTGGAACCGGAATATCGGTCCGGTCGACGACCCTTCTGAGCACGAAGCTCGAATGTACGCCGGTCACGCCCGGTATCCGGTTGATTCGGTTCAATAAAAGCTCCTGATAACTCTCCATGTCCCTGGCGACGACCTTGACCTGATAATCGGCCGTCTGCCCGGTGATCAGCAAGCATTCGAGCACTTCGGGAATCTTGCGGATCGCGGCGTCGAAATTTTCGAAGCGCTCCGGCGTATGCTTGTCCATCGCCACGTGGACCAGCGCCATCAGCGAGTATCCGAGTGTTTGCGCGTCGACCATCGCGCGGTAGCCCTGGATGACCCCCGATTCCTCAAGCGCGCGCACGCGCCGCAGGCACGGCGACGGTGAAAGGCCGATGCGGTCCGCGAGGTCCTGGTTGCTGACGCGGCCGTCGCTCTGGAGCTGCTTTAAGATGTTCCGGTCGTAAGAGTCGATCGCCAATTTTTCCATAAATTGCCCTCAATTTATCTTAACGAGCAGAATATTATCATTTTATTATAATTTTGGCAATTAAATTTTAATAACTACTCAAATGAAGTCATAAAAAGCAAGCAAATACGGCGTGATTCGGGCTATGATGCAAGGCATCGCAAACCACCCTCATTCTTGTCAAAAAAATCCAGCCAGGAGCTTTTCATGTTGAAAAATCCCGCGACAAAGTACGCATCCTTCCCGCCGATCCAGATACCCAACCGGCAGTGGCCCAACCAGGTCATCCGTCAAGCGCCGATCTGGATGAGCACCGACCTGCGCGACGGGAACCAGGCGCTTTTCGAACCGATGAATGTCGAACGCAAAATGCGCCTCTTCTCGCGGCTCGTCAAAACCGGCTTCAAGGAAATCGAAGTCGCCTTCCCCTCCGCCTCGCAGACCGACTATGACTTCGTCCGCACGCTGATCGAAGGCGGGCATATCCCGGACGGCGTCAGCGTCGAAGTCCTCGCGCCCGCCCGCGAAGCGCTCATCCGTCGTACTTTCGAGGCGCTCAAGGGCGCGCACAGCGCGATCGTGCACATCTACAGCGCGACCTCTCCGTCCTTCCGCGAAATGGTCTTCTCGATGACCAAGCAGGAAGTTCTGCGCATGGTCGTTTCGTCGATCCGCCTCGTCCGCGAATTGAGCCGCGAAAACCCCGAAACGCACTGGACCCTCGAATACAGCCCCGAAAACTTCACGGCGACCGAACTCGATTACGCGCTCGAAGTCTGCGACGCCGTGACCGAAACCTGGGGCGCGACGCCCGACGACAAGATCATCCTCAACCTGCCGATGACCGTCGAAATGGCGACGCCGAACGTCTATGCCGACCAGATCGAATGGATGCACCGCCGCCTCGACCACCGCAACAGCGTCCTGATCAGTCTGCATCCGCACAACGACCGCGGGACGGGCGTCGCGGCCGCCGAACTCGGACTCATGGCAGGCGCCGACCGCGTCGAAGGCTGCCTCTTCGGGAACGGCGAACGAACCGGGAACGTCGACCTCGTGACGCTCGCGCTCAACCTGTACACGCAGGGCATCTCGCCGAACCTCGATTTCTCCGACATCAACGCGATCGCCCGCGATTACGAAGAGTGCACGCAGATGCCGATCCACCCGCGCCACCCCTCCGTCGGCGATCTGGTCTTCACGGCTTTTTCGGGATCGCACCAGGACGCAATCCGCAAGGGCTTCGCCGCGCAGGAAGAGAAAACCAGATGGGATATCCCCTACCTGCCCGTCGACCCCGCCGACCTTGGCCGAAACTACGATTCGGTGATCCGCATCAACAGCCAGTCCGGGAAGGGCGGCGTCGCCTTCCTCCTCGAACAGGAATACGGTATTGTCATGCCCCGGCGGCTCCAGGTCGAATTTTCGGGAGAAATCCAGCACCGCACCGACGAAGGCGGCGGAGAGATCGACGCAAAGCATATCTGGGAACTTTTCTCGGCAAGCTACCTCGAAAACCGTGAACCGCTCGCCTACGTCGAACACCACCTCTTCGAAAACGGCGAGACGCAAGGCATCGAACTCTCCGTCGAGTTTTCGGGCAAAAAACACAAACTGACCGGCGAAGGCAACGGGCCGATCGACGCGGCGGTCAACGCGCTCGCCAGCATCGGCTTTCACGTCCAGGTTCGTAGCTACGAAGAGCGCTCGATGTCCGGAGGGGGAAACGCCCGCGCGTGCGCGTTCATGGAAGTGACGCGCGCCGAAGGGGGGCGCGAATACTACGGCGTCGGGATGGACCCCAACATCGTCACTGCGTCGATCAAGGCGCTGATCAGCGGGACGAACCGCCTGTTCGCCCAAAACGCCGAGGGCGCAAAATCGGCGGAATGACACGGAATGACCGAGCGCTTGCTTCATCCTCTCGGCTGACGCGGAACCTCCCGTCCGTCATTCCCGCACAGGCGGGAATGACGAGGGGATGATTGTTCGGGCGCGCCAAAGAGTGCGGGTGGGGCATCGAGGAATCTCTTCGCGTGCCAGTTGTGGCCGGGAATGCGTTGCACCCCGACGCTCCGAGTTTGATTCCGCTCCCGTTCGCTTCGTTCCGCCATTTCAAAAACACGGAGGCACGGGGTTTTTCGATAGAGCAAACGCTGCGCAAAACCCTTGCGTTTGCGAATGCTCAATTCAATTTTTGGAAAGTCCGAACCGCGCCTGCACGTGCACGCCCCCCTCAAGCGACCGCAAGCACATCTGAAAGGCGCGGCGTTCCAGTATAATTCGTGGATCATCCCGCCGATCGTCCGCCTTTCGAGGAAAAATGAGCTTTTCATCCGCCGCGCCGATCCTGTGGGGTGCGCGCGCACATCCCCGCTGAGGCGGGCGGACGCGCTTCTCATATTGATGATTGAAATGGATCTACTTCTTCTCGTTTTACTCGTCCTCCTGAACGGTTTTCTTGCCATGGCGGAAATCGCCGTCGTGTCTTCGCGGAGGTCGCGCCTGCAAAAACTCGCCGACGACGGAAATCAGGGCGCCAAAATAGCCTTCGACCTGAGCAGCGAACCGTCCGGCTTCCTCTCGACGATACAGGTCGGGATTACGACGGTCGGAATCCTGAGCGGCGCGATCGGCGAAAATATCCTGATCGAGCCGCTGATCCAGAAAATTACCGAAGTGCAGTTGCTTGCGCCCTACGCCAAAGGGATCGCGACGACGCTCGTCGTCGCCGGACTGACGTATTTTTCCGTCGTGATCGGAGAACTCGTTCCGAAGAGTCTTGCCCTCTTGGCGCCCGAAGGCATCGCTTCACGGATCGCGGGGACGATGGCGTTTGTGTCGAAACTTGCGCGCCCGCTGGTCTGCCTGCTCTCGTCGTCGTCGAAACTGATCCTGCGTCTGCTCGGCGCGAAACCCAGTTCCGAGTCGTCGCTGACCGACGATGAAATCAATGTCTTGATGGAGCAGGGCGCGGAGGAGGGCGTTTTTCACGAAAGCGAGCAGGTCATCGTCTCGAATGTCCTGCGGCTCGACGAGCAACGCATCGGAACGATCATGACGCACCGAAACGACGTCTACGCGATCGACCTCGACGATACCGAAAGCGAACTGCGGCGCGGCCTCGTCGAAGCGCCCTTTACGCGGATCGTCGTCTGCCGCGACGGCCTCGACCACGTCATCGGGATTCTTCGGACGGCCGATATGCTCAAATGCCTCGAAGCGGGGGAAAAGCTCGATATCGAAAACTTTATCCGTCCGCCTCTTTATATCCCCGAAGGCGTGACGACGACGCATTTGCTCGAAAACTTCCGGCGCGCGCGCCAGCAGTGCGCGCTGGTCGTCGACGAATACGGTGAATTGCAGGGCCTCGTCACGCTGACCGACGTTCTGATTTCCATCGTCGGCGAACTGCCGTCCTCCAGCGTTTCGGAAAGACCGGAAATCCTCGAACGCGCCGACGGCTCCTGGCTCGTCGACGGCGGAGTTTCGGTCGATCGCGTAAAATCCGTGCTGAAAATCGAAGACGATTTTCCGGGAGAAGACGAAAACGCCTTCAATACCCTCGGCGGCCTGGTGATGTACGTTCTTGGTCGCATCCCCGTCGAGACCGACTGCGTGAAAGCGCTCGGATGGTCCATCGAGGTGCTCGACATGGACAAGAATCGCGTCGACAAGGTATTGCTGACTCGGCTACGCGAAACGCTCGCCGAACCCGAAAGGAAGTGACGCCTTAAAGCTCAGGCGAAAACGCACCCCGACCGAAAATCTCTCCGTATAATGCAAAAACGGGTGTTCGGCGCGGGGGTCGGCTTTTCCACCCGGCCTTGCCGAGTCTTTCCAGATTGAAACATAGGTGTTGAAACATGGATTCGTTCAACGTTCAAAATATTTCACATGTCATTCAATTGTCCGTCGCGCCCGTTTTTCTGCTGACGGCGGTTGCAACGATGATCAACGCGATGAATACGCGGCTCGGCCGTATCGTCGACCGGCAGCGCTCTCTGAGGACCTCCACGCATCTGGATCTGGCGTCCGAAGACGTGCAAAAGGAATTGCACATTCTGGCGCGGCGGATTCACATGACCTACCTTGGGACGCTTTTTTCCGTGCTCGCGGGCCTCTTCGTCTGCATGGACATTGCGATCGCCTTTCTGGGTGCTCTGCTCACGATCGACCTGACGAAATCCGTCGCGCTGCTTTTCATTTTTGCGATCCTTTCGATGATCGTCGCGCTGGGGATGTTTTTGCGCGAGATCACGCTCGCGGTCGGGGAGACCGTGGGCGAATCCAACGTTTGATTACGCCCTGCGCGGGCTTTGCGACAGAATCAAACGGACAGAATCAAATGACCAGGCGGTCGCCGATTCGTTTCTCCGAATCTTGCAGCCTGGGAATGACCGAGACCAGATTGAGTCCGGTCCTTTTATAAAACGCGCCGGCGGCCTCCGAGATTTCCCCGAAAGAAACGTCGACCGGGTCGGCGCCCACCGCGAGGGCGACCGCGTTCCCGCTATCGGTCGATTGAAAGACCAGCGAACGCCCGTCGAAGGCCTCGCTGATCATCCCGGCGCTTTTCCCGAAGCGTTTTTTCCCGAGCAGGTTGACCGCCAGCACCCCGCTTCCGGTCAGGCGGGCGCGGCAGTTCCGGTAGAAGTTCGGCGTGTCGAGCAGACCGGGGTTCGCGTCCTTGTCGAAACCGTCGACGAGGATGAGGTCGAATTTCGATCGGCGCTTCTCCAGATACTCCGCCCCGTCTCCGATCGCGATTTTCAGGCGATCCGGGGCGTCCGGCAGTTTGAAATGCAGCCGCGCGACGATTTCGACCTGCGGGTCGATTTCGACGACCGTGATCTTCGTTTCCGGCGACTTGTGGTAGAGAAATTTTGCGAACGACCCGGCGCCCAGACCGATCAACAGCGCTTTGCGCGGCCAAGGCGCGTCGCGCAGCAGAAAGCCCGTCATCATCTCGCGGGTGTAGGCGAGTTCCAGCACGTTCGGCCTTTGAACGCGCATCGCGCCCTGTATCCATTCCGACCCGAAATGAAGGTAACGAATCCCCGATTTTTCGCTGATTTCGATCGAATACTCAGGCGCAAGGAGACGCCGTCGTTTTGCGCACGCTGGCGCGTGGAGGTTTATTTCGGCCATGAGTCGGGGAGGTGGGCGGAATCACACCTGAATATCGACGCGGCGGTCGGCGGCCTTGAGCGCGTCGTCCCAGCTCAGCGCGTCGCCGACCGACTTCCCGGAGCGTTCGCGCAAGGCGTTCTCGGCGTCAGCGATGTGTCGGGCAATCCTGTCGTTCGAGACGACGCGCGGCCCGACGACCCGGTAGGCGAGAGCGCCGCGAACGGCGGCGTCGGGGTCGAGCGTACTTCCCGCGGGGCGGACTTCGAGGTATTCGATTTTGTCGAGTCCCGGCAAAGCGGCAAACGTCAGGCGATTGATCGCCGGATCGCCGTAGCATTCCGCAAGGATTCTGATGGCCATCGGTCGTCTCCTGCTTGTCGGCTTCGTCCCGCTTTCGATTTTTTCAAAAGGGCGGCGGGAATCGAAGGATTCGCAATAAACAAAAAGCAACAAAAAGCCGACCGTAAAATCGGCCGGCTTTTTGATGTCTGGTGGTCAGTCGCGGAATCGAACCACGGACACGCGGATTTTCAGTCCGATGCTCTACCAACTGAGCTAACTGACCTTTGTGATTCCTTTTCCAAATCGTCCCTGCCTTTGTCGACTTCGCCTTGCCGTACTGTTAGTACTGTCTACGGCTCATCTTCTCGGCACGTACGACCTGTAAAAGGAATGAAGCGCGGATTATAAAAGGTTTTGGGCGTTTTCGTCAAAGCGAAAGGCTAAGGAATCGTCAAAAAATAACCCCCTTTTTTTGGAAGGAAAAGCAAGCGAGCTCCAAGGTCGGACTGGTTTGGCGTTGTTTTTACATGGTTTTAAGGTGGGCTTTGCCCACCTTAAAACCCTAATCAACCCGGCAAAAAGTAGGGTTTTACTTTTTGACGAACGCCAAAGTTTGTGTTTTTCGGCCCCGTCGTCGCGTGCCGCGACGCAAAAAAAATCCCCCGCAAACCGCGCGGGGGATTTTTGAATGACGGGAGGCGCAAGAAACGCCTCCGTCGATACGGGAATTACATCCCCATATCCATTCCGCCCATGCCGCCCATCCCGCCCATTCCGCCGGGCATTCCGCCCGCCGGCTTGTCTTCGACGAGTTCGGCGACCATGCAGTCGGTGGTCAGCATCAAGCCGGCGATCGACGCGGCGTTTTGCAGCGCGGTACGCGTGACCTTGGTCGGGTCGAGGACGCCCATTTCGACCATGTCGCCGTATTCGCCGGTCGCCGCGTTGTAGCCGTAGTTGCCCTTGCCGTTGACGACGGCGTTGACGACGACGGAGGGTTCATCGCCGGCGTTGGCGACGATTTCACGCAGCGGTTGCTCGATCGCGCGCAGCACGATCTTGGTGCCGGCTTCCTGATCGGCGTTGTCGCCCTTCAGGGATTGGCCGAGAGCGATGCGCGCGCGCAAGAGGGCGACGCCGCCCCCGGCGACGATACCTTCCTCGACGGCCGCACGGGTCGCGTGCAAGGCGTCTTCGACGCGCGCTTTCTTTTCCTTCATTTCGACTTCGGTCGCGGCGCCGACCTTGATCAGCGCAACGCCGCCCGCGAGTTTGGCGACGCGCTCCTGCAATTTTTCCTTGTCGTAGTCGCTCGTCGATTCTTCGATCTGGGCACGGATCTGCTTGACGCGCGCTTCGATGCTCGATTCGGAACCGTTGCCGTCAATGATCGTCGTGTTTTCCTTGCCGATTTCGACGCGCTTGGCTTCGCCGAGTTCCGCCAGCGTCGCTTTTTCGAGGGTCAGGCCGACTTCTTCGGCGATGACCTGTCCGCCGGTCAGAACCGCGATGTCTTCGAGCATGGCCTTGCGGCGGTCGCCGAAGCCCGGTGCCTTGACGGCGCAGGTCTTGAGGATGCCGCGAATGTTGTTGACGACCAGCGTGGCGAGCGCTTCGCCTTCGACGTCTTCGGCGACGATCAGGAGCGGGCGTCCGGCCTTGGCGACTTGTTCGAGTACCGGGAGGAGGTCGCGGATGTTCGAGATTTTCTTGTCGAAGAGCAGGACGAAGGGGTTTTCAAGAACCGAAATCTGCTTGTCGGCGTTGCTGATGAAATACGGCGACAGATAGCCGCGGTCGAACTGCATGCCTTCGACGACGTCGAGTTCGTTGTTCAGCGACTTTCCGTCTTCGACGGTGATGACGCCTTCCTTGCCGACCTTGTCCATCGCCTGCGCGATGATGTCACCGATCGACGAATCGGCGTTGGCAGAGATCGAGCCGACCTGCGCGATTTCCTTGTTCGTCGAGCACGGCTTCGAGAGCTTCTTCAGCTCTTCGACGATCGCGGCGACCGCTTTGTCGATGCCGCGCTTCAGATCCATCGGGTTCATCCCGGCGGCGACGAATTTCATGCCTTCGCGGACGATCGACTGCGCCAGAACGGTCGCCGTCGTCGTGCCGTCGCCGGCGATGTCGGAGGTCTTGGAAGCGACTTCCTTGACCATTTGGGCGCCCATATTGGCGAATTTTTCCTTGAGTTCGATTTCCTTGGCGACCGATACGCCGTCCTTGGTTACGGTCGGCGCGCCGTAGGAGCGTTCCAGAACGACGTTCCTGCCTTTGGGGCCAAGGGTCACCTTGACCGCGTCGGCCAGGAGGTTGACGCCTTCAACCATGCGGGAACGGGCGGAATCGCCGAATTTAACGTCTTTTGCTGCCATAAAAAAAACTCCTCAGTGTTTGGATAGGGAAAGGGATGCGTTCGGGCGATCGTTTACGCCTCGACGACACCCATGATGTCTTCTTCGCGCATGACCAGCAGTTCTTCGCCGTCAACCTTGACGGTCTGGCCCGCGTATTTGCTGAACAGAACACGGTCGCCGGCTTTGACGTCCGGCGCCACGTGCTTGCCGTTTTCGTCGCGCTTGCCCGGTCCGACCGAGAGGATCGTTCCTTGGTCGGGTTTTTCGGTCGCCGCGTCGGGGATCACGATGCCCGACGCCGTTTTACGTTCTTCATCGAGACGCTTGACGATCACACGATCGTGCAAAGGACGGATTTTCATGCTTTTATCTCCTGTTTTTAGCGATTTAATGGGTGTGATAAACCTGTGCCCAAAATCGGGCTGTTTTGAATAAGCGACAATTTGTTAGCACTCATAGTCATCGGGTGCTAATAATATGGGCAGCAAGAGCAAATTTCAAGAGAGGCGGCGGAAAATTTTTCAGCGAGATACCGGCGAGGTAACGCCGGAGGGAAGAATCCGTTTCAGCATGTAACACGACGTGCGTTCGATAATTTGCAATGGCTATAATGTGTTCGAAATTCAATAGGGGGGGGGAACACTCGATGAGCCACGATGCGGATGAAAAACACGGCGCGTCCATGAGGCGCCGAAAAATCCTCGCCCTGGGCGCCGAACTGGGTTTGGGCGTGGCGGCGGGGTCGATCCTGTCCAGCCCGGTACTGGCGCAAACGCCTTCGACCCCCCAAGAGCAAGCGTCCCCGGCGCGACCCCGGCGGGATCAGGGAAAGGGACGCATCTTCATCACCGGTTCGTCCGGCGGGCTTGGGTACGCGGCGGCGAAGACCCTGCTCGCCGAGGGCTACGGCGTCGTCGTCCATGTCCGCTCTGGAGCGCGCCGCGCCGCCGTCGCGGATTTGGCGGGACAAGGCGCCATCGTGACGATCGGCGACCTTTCGGACGCCGGAGAGACGCGCAATCTTGCCGATCAAGTCAACAAGATCGGTCAGATCGATGCCGTCATCCATAACGCGGGCGTTGCGTCCGGCCCACAGGTGCTTGTGGTCAACGTTGTAGCTCCGTATTTGCTGACGGCGCTGATCCAGGGACCCAGGCGATTGATCTATTTGAGCAGCGGCATGCACACCGGCGGGCGGGCAAACCTCGCCGGAATGGACTGGACGGGTCAAAGAGTCACAGGCTCGTATTCGGACAGCAAGCTTTTCGTCACCGCGCTCTGCGCGGCGGTCGCAAGACGCCGGCCCGAGGTTTTTTCCAACGCCGTCAATCCGGGCTGGGTGCCAACCCGGATGGGAGGGCCGAACGCCCCGGACGACCTGCGCCTGGGGCACCTGACGCAGGAATGGCTCGCGACCAGCGACGCCCCCGAAGCCTTGACCAGCGGCGGCTACTGGTACCACCAACGGCGTGTGGAGCCGCACCCCGCCGTTCACGACACGGACTTCCAGAATCGCTTGCTCGCCGAACTCGCGCGGGCAACGGACACGCCGCTGGCATGACGAAGGCAATTGGGGGGCGGCGAGGTCGGCGCCGAATCGTCGCTGAATGAAAGTGAACCGGCGCCGTCTTTTCAAGCTCTCCGCCGGCCTCGTCGTCCTGGGCGCCGCCGGTGGCGCGGCCTACTCGCAACACCCGTTGTTCGGAAAGCAGCCGCAAGGCGAACGCCTGCTTCGTTTTGCCGCTTCCCCGAACTACGCGAACGGCGTCTTCCGCAACCAGATCCACTCCCCCCTGCTGACGAGCGGCCAATCCGAGCTGGGAATGTGGATGTCCAGCCTCTTTGAAGAAAAGGGCAAGCCGCGCCCACCGGGCGCGATTCCCGCCATCAAGACGTACCTCAAGGCGCTGGATCTTACGCAGGACCTGGTCGTCTGGCTGGGGCACTCGTCTTACTACGTGCAACTCGGCGGACAGCGCATCCTGATCGACCCCATTTTCAGTAGCAACGCCGCGCCCCTGCCGTTCGTGAACACCGCCTTCGACGGCACCAATATCTACACCGCCGACGACGTGCCCGAGGTCGACGTCCTGCTGATTACCCACGACCATTACGACCATCTGGACTATCCGAGCGCCTTGGCGCTCAAATCCAAAGTCAAGCGGGTGATTACCGGGCTGGGCGTCGGCGCGCACTTCGAAGCCTGGGGTTACGATACGCGCGTCGTGCGCGAGGCCGACTGGTACGATGCCATCGAGTTTTCGCCGGAACTGCGGATACTGACTACGCCGGCGCGCCATTTTTCCGGGCGCACCTTGCGGCGCAACCACTCGCTGTGGGTCGGCTTCGCGCTGTTCTCCCCGCGCCGCCGCCTCTTTTTCAGCGGTGACACGGGCTACGCGCCGCATTTCGCCGAACTCGGACGGCGCTACGGTCCCTTCGACTGGGTGGCGCTCGACTCCGGTCAGTACGACGCACGCTGGGCGAATGTCCACATGAACCCCGAACAGGCTGCACAGGCTGCGGACGACCTGCGCGCCAGACGGCTGACGCCGGGGCATATCGGTCGCTTCTCAATCTCGCGGCACGATTGGGACGACCCGTTCAAGCGCATCACGACCGCCAGCCAAGGGCGCGGCTACGCGCTGTGGACGCCGGAAATCGGCCGCCCCGTCTTTCTCGACGGTCGCGCGCAGGAATTCACGCGGTGGTGGGAGGCCGTCGCGTAGACACGGGAGGGGGGATGGCGAAAGGCGTGGTACAGTGGACAAGGCTGGAAAACGTGACTCCCTCCTCTGATAAGGGGATGGACGGGGAGGTCAGTGGCGTGGGAGTAATTTTGCCACTGGCGGTGGCAAAATTGGATCCGGGAAATGGATGGAAATGGGTGGATTTGTGGCCTGACTAATTGGGTGTTTGTGGGTGTATAAATGGATATGATAAAAACCGATACCCTGAGCATCACCCCCGAACTCCTTGGCCTGATCGCGGAGATCGACGAATTCAAAGGCGCATGGAAAGCCTTGGGGACGCTTGCACCGGAGAGGCTTTCAGCTCTGCGCCGCGTCGCCACCATCGAAAGTATCGGTTCTTCCACCCGGATTGAGGGTAGCAGGCTTTCCGACAGTGAAGTGGAAAAGCTGCTGTCCAAGCTTGCCATTCAGACATTCTCTTCGCGTGATGAACAGGAGGTTGCCGGATACGCGGAAACAATGGAGCCTCTTGCAAAACTCCCGCGAGAAAGGGGTTTGAAAGGAGTGTTTCGTCCATGTGGAGAGATTTTCTGGTCAGTTGGGTTGGTGGCGGCGAGGCGGT
>JAISAZ010000113.1 GCA_031266435.1 Accumulibacter sp. | reverse complement strand
TGGACTTCGGAATCCCTGATCTCGCGCGACGCCATGCCAATGTCGCATATCCCGCTGATCGCAGCGTTCATCCCGGTGGAAGAATCGCTCTGCTGTATCTCGATCTTCGCGTTGGCGTTGAGCTTGACATAGGCTTCGACGAGCTTTTCCATCAGCGGCGTCACCGACGACGAACCCGCGACGATCACCCGACCGGAGACCTTGCCGCCCTTGAACGCGCCGGCGTCGGCGACCTGGATGTAACCGCTCGATGCGACGATCTTCTGGCCCTCGCGGCTCGCAATGAAGTCGATGAAGTCTTTCGCCGACGCGCCGAGATCGCTCTTCGTCGCGATCAAAAAGGGGCGGGAAATCTTGTAGCTGCCGTTGTTGACGTTCGCTATCGTGCTCTCTACGCCGTCGATCTTGAGGGCTTTGACACTCTCGTTGAGCGAACCGAGCGAAATATAACCGATCGCATTTTTATCCCCCGCGATACTCGTCATCATCACGGCGGTATTGTTCGTGATTTCCGCCGAAGGCGTCGTCGCGTCCTTTTTCTTGTCGTCCAGAACACCGAACAACTCAACGAACGCGCTCCGCGTCCCCGAACCGTCTTCTCGTGAAACGACGGTGATCGCGTCGCTCCCGCCCTCACCCGCCGCGACGGCCCCTTGCATCAGATACATCGGCGATAACGCAAAACACGCCAGCAGAACAGCTTTCTTCATGCTTCTCATGCCTATCTCCCTTTCGTTGAAAATTCCTGTTGGAGAGAAGCTTACGAAGCGCATGTAAAATCCGAAACGGAGCTTTTGTTAAATCGGTGTAAAACTTGCGGGGTATCAGGTATCAGGTATCAGGGATCAGATGAAAACCGATCGGTGTTTTGTTGCTTTTCCCCGGAGGCAACGCCGCCGCTTACCAATCTGATTCCTGTCTTCTGATTCCTGATACCTGTCAGGGCACGGCGTGCCGTGCCCTATCAGCGGTATACTCTGGCGGCGCTCTCACCGAAGCCGGATATCGATTTGGCGACCAAGCGTTACAAACTGATTGGAGATGAACCATGAACAAAAACGATCCGCGCTGGAATGACGAAAGCTGTACGCCAAGCTGCGGTAACATCTTCATTGATCTGGGTTTCGAGCCTGCCGAGGCCGAAGTGATGAAGCTACGCGCCGAGTTGATGATCCGCATGAAGGATCGCCTGAAAACCGAAGGCTGGACACAGGCCGAAGCGGCGCGCCGTCTCGGCGTCCCGCAACCGCGCATCTGCCGACTCATGAAAGGAAATGTTGAGGATTTCAGTCTCGACATGCTCCTGACACTTTCCTTTCGCGCCGGACTTCGCCCGGAATTACGACTCTGACATCTCCAGCGCCCTGACCCAGCAGAATGCTTGCGAGAATAAAACATGCGGATCATCTCGCGAGCCTTGGCGATTTTCAACGTCGCGGTCGTTGTCGTTTGGGTGATATATTTTATTCCCTTAGAGTATTATAAAACAGATGTCTTTGTGGAGATGGTAAATCAAAACCGGATTGTCGACGCTTTCGATTTCATATCCAACGTCAATAGAAATTCCGGTGGATATCTTGCCTGGAGCATTTTGTCGATTCTTCCCAACTCGATTTTTCTGTTGGTTCTAAAAAGGAAGATGCAAGCTAAAAGGATTTTGTGGCCCTTGTTCCTTTTCAATATATATGGCATATATAGTGGGGTGATGTTTTTGCCAAATTGGTCCATAAGTGAACGCCATCTGAATCTCCTGTTGAAATCCCCCAATATGGAAGAAATCATCGACCAAATTTCAACATCCAATTTTTTCATCATATACTCTTTGGTCCTTCTTTCGCCGCTCCTCATCGATTCAATTTACCTGTGGAGCATGTCTGAAAAAAGGCAAAAGCCGGCATAGTCCTGGATATTCACATTTCCTCCGTTTCCACGGATACATTTTTTCCTTGGTGGAAATGCTTTCCTTGGCGCCTTGTCTTCCTGATGGTGCCGCTATCGAATCTCCCGCTTTGCAGCTCTGAAACGCTTGATGGCGGCAGTGAGAACAAGCGCGGTCGCCGTCGGCAATATCATCTCCAGAAAATCGACGACCTTGAAATGCGTGATGAAATAAGAATAAGGCGATACGCCGCTCTCAATTCCAATGGCGTAAATTACCAGAAACGGCAAGAAGATCGTCAAGCTGGCGACAAGCGAACCCACACCATCGACCGACAATGAATCGATGTATTTCACCGCCGCGCCGATCGCCAAAACGACGGCCAGCGCGTTCAGCCACGACGAAAACCCCATCTCCTGAAAGGCGATCAAAGCCGCAATCAGCGTCACCGCAACGATTGAATACCCGGACAGTTTCTTGATCACCAGTCACCTTTGAATACGCGAGGAGTACGCATGAGATTACGCTCTTAGAGTTGATTCATCGTCGCGCCAAAATGGGGATTTTATTCCTTTTTCAAGCCGCCTTGTCTTTTTTCGCTGGGCGTATACGAGTTTTTTCAGGATCCCGGCATCTGATCCCTAATAGGGCACGGCACGCCGTGCCCCTACGAGAACCCAGACCGCCTCGCAATCGTTGGGCATGGTTCGCCACCGTATCCCTGCATCATTCTCACGCATGCGAAACGTTGGGCTTCGTAAACTCAGCCCAACCTATACCCGCCGATCGGTTTTCATCTGATCCCTGATTCCTGACATCTGATTCCTGATAGGCACGCCGTGCCCCTACGAGAACCCAACGCATCTGGCAATCGTCGTAGCTCTCAATCCGCCCCGCCCTATACCAGTTCTTCCTGATCCCTGATCCCTGACAATTGGCGAACTCTGCGCTAAGATGGCGGCGGCGTCCATCGACCATTCATCCATCCACCCCGCGCTCCGGCGCAACGCACGAACGAAGAAATCCATGGAAATCGACTTGCCTCAGATAGCCCTCTTCGCCTCCGCGCTGATCGTCACCGGCTGCGTCTCGGGTTTTCTCGCCGGACTGCTCGGCGTCGGCGGCGGGATCATCGTCGTGCCGATCCTCTATCTGCTCTTTCCGGCGCTCGGCGTCGCCGAGGAGGTACGAATGCACATCGCGGTCGGCACCTCGCTTGCGACCGTCATTCCGAACGCAGTCACTTCGTCGCGCGCGCATTTGAGGCGCGGGTCTTTCGACGTCGAACTCTTTCGCAAACTGGCGCCCCCCATTTTCCTCGGCGTCGTCGCGGGAATCGTTTTCGGCGGAAAATCTTCGGGGCGTGTCCTGATTTTCATCTTCGCGTGCATCGCGCTGCTCGTCGCTTTTTACATGGGGTTTCGGCGCGATACCTGGGTGATTCGCGTCGACCTGAAGACTTCCGCTCTCTGGCGTGTTCCGGTCGCCTTTTTCATCGGGTGGTTTTCCGTCCTCATGGGAATCGGCGGGGGAACGCTCTCGGTTCCGCTTTTCAATCTTTTCAACGTCGATATGCGACGCGCCGTCGGGACGGGCGCGGCGATCGGTCTGATCGTCGGGATTCCGGGTCTCGCGGGTTTCATCGCAACGGGATGGGGAAACCCTCTGCTGCCACCGTTCAGTCTCGGATATTGCAGTTTGATCGGACTCGCCCTGATCGTCCCCAGCTCGATGCTGACGGTCAGATACGGCGTGAATATCGCAAACTCGATCAGGCCGGCGCTGCTTCGGGCAACTTTTGCCTGCTTTCTTCTGCTGACGTCGATCAAGATGTTTTTCAGCGCTTTCGGGTATTGATTTCTTTTTCAGAAATCCTTCCGTCATTCATGCGCATGTGGACGATCGGGGATCAGGAGACGGGAGACAGGAAACAGGAGACAGAAGAAAACCGATTGGTGTTTTGTTGATTCTTCTCCGGCCGAAAGCCGCAAGAATTCTCTGTCTCCCGGCATCTGTCTCCTGATTCCTGTTGTTGGGCTTCACTTCGTTCAGCCCAACCTATACCATTGCGGTCATTTTATCCGCCGCTGTGTTGGGGTTCGCTACGCTCACCCCAACCTATGCGGATTGAATACAACTCGCCGTAGGGGCACGGCATGCCGTGCCCATCGGAGTCACACCAAAAGCTTTTTGGGAATACCCTTCTCGCAGGGAACCCCGACCTGGCAGAGGCCGCAACCGTAGCCGTCGAAGCCGAAATGTTCCTTGACGTAGGCGGTGGCTTCGCCGCGCAGGAAGATGCGGCATTTGATCTTGTCATGCCCCTTCTCGATGTCGAGCGCGCCGACGGGGCATCTTTTGACGCAGAGTCCGCATTCACCCTTGTCTTTATGGTAATGCAGGCAGTAGTCGTGTAGCCCCTGATACGGTCGCTTGTCGGGTTCGAGCTTGAGTTTGACGATGATCGAGCCGAAGCGCACGGCTTTGCCGACGGGCGTGATCATCGCGTCGCAGAGTCCGAAGGTGCCGTGCCCCGCCGTGTAGGCGACGTGGCGTTCCGACCACTTCGACGAGTAGACCCGCTGAACGCCTTCGAGCCGCGTCCATTCGGGGTGTAGGACGGGCGCGCACGCCTGGTAGCCCGCTTCCTTCAGGGTATCGACCAGATGAATGCGCAATTTCTCGTTGATCTTTTCACCGAAGACTCTTGCGCGCGCCCAGCGCTCGGAGGGGTGCGTCTTTTCCTTGCGGAGCGAATTGCGCGTCAGCCGCGTTTGCGGCAGGATCCAACTGACAAGCGTCAGCGCGTCGCCCGCCGCGTTTTCTTCCGGGTAGAATTTCGCAAAAATCTCTTCGGGCAGCCAGTGTTCCTCACTGCACACTTCGGGCGTTTTGTAGGTTTTGAAGAGTGCGTCGGCGCCGGATGCAAAGCGCACGATCGGCGTATCCCACATTTTTTCTTCGCCGAAACTTCCGCCCATGCGGTTGTCCAGGCTCGTTTCCATGAAACCGGTCGCCAGAGACGCGATCCATTCTTTTTTATCGTGCATTTTTCCCTCCCCCAAGATGGAAACACACTTTGGAGCCGCCGACACGCGGACGGGTCGGCTCATTCGTACGGCAATGCGAAGTCGACGAAGCCGGGGGCGGTTTGGAAAAGGAATCAGGCGCGCCGCCAGCTCGTCCCTTCCGCATTATCTTCCAGAACGACGCCGAGGGAGCGAAGTTCTTCGCGGATTCGGTCTGCTTCGGCAAAATTTCTTTCTTTTTTCGCCACAAGACGCTGCGCGATCATCGCGTCGATTTTCTCCGGCGCGCAGGCGTCGTCCGCGTCGTTCTGACCCGTCGCGGCGGATTGCAGGAAGGCGCGCGGGTCGCGTTGGAGGAATCCGAGAATCCCCGCGAGCGAACGCAACTGCCCCGCCAGCGCGGAAGACTTGCTCCGGTTGACTTCCGCCGCCAGTTCAAAGAGGACGGCGCAGGCTTCGGGCGTATTGAAGTCGTCGTCGAGCACGGCGCGAAAGCGTCGGGCGTGCGCCTCGCTCCAGTCGGGGGTAAGGCCGCTTGGGGCGGGGAGGTCGCGGATCGCCGTATAGAGGCGCGAGAGCGCTTGGCGCGCGTCGTCGAGGTGCTTGTCGGAATAATTGAGCGGACTGCGATAGTGGGCGCGGACGATGAAAAACCGGACGACTTCGGCGTCGTAGCGTTCGAGCACGGTACGGATCGTGAAGAAATTCCCAAGCGACTTCGACATTTTCTCGTCGTCGACGCGCACGAAGCCGTTGTGCATCCAGTAGTTGACGAAGGTGCAGCGATGCGCGCCCTCGGACTGCGCGATCTCGTTTTCGTGGTGCGGGAACTGCAAGTCCTGCCCGCCGCCGTGAATGTCGAACCGTTCTCCGAGCAGATTCTGGCTCATCGCCGAGCACTCGATGTGCCAGCCGGGGCGCCCGTCGCCCCAGGGTGAAGGCCACGACGGTTCGCCTTCGCGCGCGCGCTTCCAGAGGACAAAGTCGAGCGGGTCCCGCTTCGACGGGTCGACGTCGACGCGCTCGCCGGCGCGCAGGTCGTCGAGCGATTTCCCCGAAAGGCGGCCGTAGCCGGGGAACTTGCGTACTGAAAAATTCACGTCGCCGTCGCTGCTTTGGTACGCCAGACCGTTCGCTTCGAGCTTGCCGATCAGTTCGAGCATCTGCGGCACGTACGCGGTTGCGCGCGGCTCGAAGTCGGGCTTCTCGACGCCCAGCGCCGCCGAATCCTCGTCCATGAAGCGGATGAAGCGTTCGGTCAATTGCCCGATCGACTCTTCATTCTCTTTCGCGCGCCGGATGATTTTATCGTCGATGTCGGTAATATTGCGCACGTAGGTCACGTCAAAGCCGCTGGCCCGCAGCCAGCGCCGGACGACGTCGAAAACGACGAGGACGCGCGCGTGTCCGAGGTGGCAGTAATCGTAGACGGTCATCCCGCAGACGTAGATGTGTACCTTCCCCGGAACAATCGGGACGAATTCCTGTTTTTCCCTGTGGAGGGAATTGTAGATTTTCAGCATTTCTTCGACTGGAGAAAGACTCGGAGAGTCTGTTTTCGCCGTCCCCCGCCGCCGGGAGATAAAACGGCATTTTGGATTCAAAGCGCTTCTTGATAGAATGGCTCGCTTCGTTGAACACTTTTGACGAGTATACTATACCGATGCGCCAACATACCTCGACGCCTTTGGCGGTGTGCCTGATCCTTGTTTCCCTGCTTTTTGCGAACGCCACGGCGGATGCCCAATCGCCGACCTCGTCGCAACCCCCTCCTCCGCCGCGCGAAATACAGGAAATCCAGCGCCTGATGCGCCGGAGCCAGTGGCCGCAGGCGCTTGAAAAAACCGAAGCGCTGATCGCGTCGAAGCCCAGGGAGGCTCAGGGACGTTTTCTGAAAGGCTTGATCCTGACGGAAATGAATCGTCCGAGCGACGCGATCGCCATCTTCACCCGCCTGACCGAAGACTTTCCAGAACTGCCCGAACCCTATAATAATCTGGCGGTTCTTTACGCCCAGCAAAAACAATACGACCGCGCGCGCTCGGCGCTCGAGATGGCGATCCGCACGCATCCGAGTTACGCGATCGCGCACGAAAACCTCGGCGACATCTACGCGACGCTGGCGAGCCAGGCTTACGGCAAGGCGCTCCAGATCGATTCGTCGAACGCCGCAACGCAGACCAAGCTTTCGATGATCCGCGACTTGATCGGCGGCGCGTCGAAATCGAAACCGACCACGCTGGTGCGCGCCGATTCGGGCGCTGCCACGCCTCCCCCGGCCTCCGGCGCCTCCGCGCCACCGTCGCCGACTTCGGGAGCGTCGACGCCCCCGCCCGCCGAACCGACGGTAAAAACGCCGCCGACTCCGACACCGACTCCACCGCCTCCGCCCGAAAGGCCGGTGAAGGCGCCCGAGATGCCAAAGCCGCCCGAAGCACCCGCCTCCGTCGAAAAGACGCCGGAGAAAACCACTCCTGCCGAAACGCCCGCGGCTTCGACCGCGTCCGTCGAGCAGGAAGTCGCCAAAACCTTGCAATCGTGGGTACGCGCGTGGTCGAGGAAGGACGTCAAGGCTTATCTAGCGCATTACGCCAAGGATTTTCAGACGCCGAAGGGCGTGTCGCGCAAAGCCTGGGAAACCGAACGCACACAGCGAATCGACCGGCCGGGACGCATCCAGGTCAGCGCCGAGAACGTCCGAATTTCGGCTTCGGATCGAAAAGCGACGGTGAAATTTCGCCAGCATTACGCGTCTGCCAGCTTCAAAAGCTCGGCGAACAAGACGCTCGTTTTCGTGAAATCGGGTAATCGCTGGCTCATCCAGCAGGAAGCCGTCAATTGACCCCAGCCTTCTCCCTGCCCGCCCTTCTGCTGGCCTTTCTCGGATTTGCCGCACCGCTTTTCCCCGCCAACGCGCAAAACGCCCCGGCGGCGCCGATCGAAAGCGCTTCCGATTCGGGGCCTGAGCCTCAACTCCTGAAGATTTTTTCCGAAATCGAAAAAAATCGCCTCGATTCGGCGCTCGCCCAGACCGACGCTCTATTGGAGCGCTACCCGAATTTCCGTCTGGCGCACTTGATCCGGGGCGACCTCCTTCTCGCGCGCGGCATGCCGCTCTCGACCTTCGGGAACGCGAAAAACGCGCCCAAGGAGCAGATCGAGGATTTGCGTGAGGAAGTCGTCGCGCGCCTGAAAGCCTACCGGAACCGCCTGGATCCGAGTCACTACGTCCCGCGCTACCTCCTGCAACTGCGGCCCGACCAGAAATACGCGATCGTCGTCGACACGCAGAAGGCGCGGCTCTACCTCTATCAAAATCAGGAAGACGGACGCCCCCGCTTTGTCGCCGACTATTACATCTCGCACGGCAAACTCGGCGCCGGGAAAAAACTCGAAGGCGACAAGAAAACGCCGACCGGCGTCTACCACGTCACGTCGAGCCTGTCCGCGCAAAAAATCGGCGACCTCTACGGTTCGCGCGCCTTCCTGTACGGCGACGGCGCGTTTCCGATCAACTACCCCAACGAATGGGATCGGCGCAACGGTCGCAAGGGGCACGGCATCTGGCTGCACGGCACGCCGGCGGATACCTACTCGCGTCCTCCCAAGGCGTCCGACGGGTGCGTCGTCCTTTCGAACGTCGACCTCAACGCGCTGGCGAAAAACGTCCAGATCGGCCTGACGCCCGTCATCATCAGCAATTCGATCGAATGGCTCTCGATCGACGACTGGCGGAACGAGCGCACGGCGCTCAACAAAGAGATCGACGAATGGCGCGGCGATTGGGAAAGCATGAACGTCAACCGCTATATGCGGCATTACTCGAAACGCTTTCAGACCGACAAGCAGACGCGCGAGCAGTTCGCCGAACAAAAACACAGGGTCAACGCGGCGAAGAGCTGGATCAAGGTCAAACTTTCCAACCTCTCGATGTTCCGGAACCCCGGCAAGGAAGAACTCGTCGTCGTCACCTTCGAGCAGGACTACCGAAGCAGCAACCTGAGCAATCAGATGAAAAAAAGCCAGTATTGGATCCGCGAGGACGGAAGCTGGAAAATCATTTTCGAAGGAGCTTATCAATGAACGCATCACTTCTCCGATTCTCGCTCTTCGCGGCGTGTCTGTTCGCGGCGTCGCATTCGCTCGCGGCACCCACGGCGGAAATACAGACGACGCAGGGGACGATCGTCGTCGAACTCGACTCGGCGAAAGCGCCCAAAACGGTCGAGAATTTCGTCGGCTACGCAAAAAAGGGATTTTACGACGCGACGATATTCCATCGCGTCATCGGCGGTTTCATGATCCAGGGCGGCGGCCTCACGAAAGACATGGCGGAAAAGCCGACCGGCACGCCTGTGACCAACGAGGGCAAAAACGGCCTGAAAAACCTGCGCGGGACGATCGCGATGGCGCGAACTTCCGCGCCGCATTCGGCGACGGCGCAGTTTTTCATCAACCACCAAAACAATTCCAGCCTGGATTACCCCTCGCCCGACGGATGGGGTTACGCCGTCTTCGGAAAAGTCGTTCGCGGGATGGACATCGTCGATAAAATCGCCCGCGTTCCGACCGGAGACCGCTACCCGCACCGGAACGTGCCGCTGGAACCCGTTCTCATCAAATCCATAAAAATCATCGAAAAAAAATAGGGGGGCACGATGATCAAACTGCATACTTCTCTCGGGACGGTCACGGTCGAACTCTACGCCGACAAAGCGCCCGACACCGTAAAAAACTTTCTCGAATACGCCGAGGCGGGTCATTACGACAACACGATTTTTCACCGCGTCATCGGCGACTTCATGATCCAGGGCGGCGGGTTTGAACCCGGCATGAAACAAAAGCCCTGCAAGGACCCGATCCGCAACGAAGCCGACAACGGTCTGAGGAACGAGGCTTACACGCTGGCGATGGCGCGTACCAAGGCGCCGCATTCGGCGACGGCGCAGTTTTTCATCAACGTCGTCGATAACCCCTACCTGAATTACAGGGCGCCCGACCCCTCGAATTGGGGGTATTGCGTTTTCGGAAAAGTCGTCGACGGGGTCGACGTCGTAGACAAAATCAAAAACGTTCCGACGGGCGACGCCGGCTTCCACCAAGATGTTCCGAAAGAAGACGTTCTCATCGAGCGCGTCGAAATCTGCTGAGCGTCGTCCGCGCGCGACTTCCGGTGACGCCCCGGCGATGATCCACTTCGTCTCGGACATCCACCTTTCCAGTCAGACGCCCGCGACCGCAAATCGCTTCCTCGGCTATCTGGACGAAACGGCGCGCCGCGCCGAGCGGCTTTTCATCCTCGGCGACCTCTTCGAAGCCTGGGCAGGCGACGACGGAATCGACGCGCCCGAAAACGCTTTCTTCCGCACGGTCGTCGAAGCGCTCTCCAGGCTGACGTCCGCCGGGGTCGGCGTCGCGCTGATGCACGGCAACCGTGACTTTCTCCTGGATCGAAAATTCTCCGCCCGAACCAGCGTACGGATCATCCCCGACCCCTACCTCCTGACCACGCCGACGCGGCGCTTCGTCCTTTCGCACGGCGACATGCTCTGCGCCGACGACGCCGAATACATGGCTTTGCGCGGCAAGGTACGCTCGCGGGAATGGCAGGACGCCTTCCTCGCGCGCCCTCTGGCGGAACGCGAGACGCTCGTGGCAAGTTTTCGCCGGCAGAGTGAAACGGCGAAGCTAATGAGGCCCTCCCCGTACGGCGGCGACCTTTGTGCTAGCGCCGTCGACGACTTTCTGCGCACGCACGGCTGCGCGACCTTCATCCACGGGCACACGCACCTCCCGGCGACGCACGAGCACAGCGTCGACGGCGTCCGCGTCGAACGCTGGGTACTCGCCGACTGGACGGAAAGCGCGGGCGAATACCTTTCCTGGGATGGGCAGCGCCTGACGCGCAACGCTGTTTGATTCCATTTCAATCGGCGTTGCCGGTAAAGCAATAAAACCGAACGACACATACGGGACATACCATGACAGACACCTTATTTTCCGAAAAAGCGCTTGCCGAGGAAATCGCGCGCAACGTCGCCGCCGCAATCCGTGAAGACATCGGCGACGGCGACCTGACCGCCCGGCTGGCCGCCGGAAAACCCGGCGCGCGCGCGGTCGTCATCGCGCGTGAAAACGCCGTCCTCTGCGGAAGCGCCTGGTTCGCGCAAACCTTTTTCCAAATCGACGCGTCGATCACGGTCGAGTGGAATGCCCGGGACGGCGACCGCGTCGTCCCGAACCAGACGCTCTGCGAAATAAGCGGCCCGGCTTCCGCGCTCCTGAGCGGAGAACGCACGGCGCTCAATTTCATCCAGCTCCTTTCGGGCGTCGCGACGAAAACCCGACGATTCGTCGACGCCGTCGCCGGAACGCGCGCGCGCATCGTCGACACGCGCAAAACACTGCCGGGGCTGCGTTGCGCCCAGAAATTCGCCGTCCGTTGCGGCGGCGGGCTGAACCACCGCTTTGGACTCTACGACGCGATCCTGATCAAGGAAAACCACATCGCCGCGGTCGGCGGCGTCGCTCCGGCGATCGACGCGGCGCGGAAAATCGCTGAAACGGCGCAAGGCCGCTGCCGCTTCATCCAGGTCGAAGTCGAAGACCTCGACGAACTGCAAGAAGCGCTCGACGCGGGCGCGACGATGATCCTGCTCGACAACATGTCGGTCGACACGATGCGTGACGCCGTCGCGCTCGCGGCGGGACGCGCCTCGCTCGAAGCCTCCGGCAACGTCGATCTCGACACCGTGCGCGCGATCGCCGAGACCGGCGTCGACCGCATATCGATCGGAAGTTTGACCAAGGACATCCACGCGCTCGACCTTTCGATGAGATTCAGATGACAGAGGACTGAGGACAGAAGACTGAACGGCCTTCGGCCTCTGTAATCAGTTGTCTGTAATCAGATGGAGCGTCCCATCCGACCTCTGAATACTGAAAACAGATCACAAAGCCTGCATAGGTTGGGGTGAGCGTAGCGATGCCCAACGTTCCGCAGGCGCTGAAATGACGGAGAAGACAGGTAAGCGGTTGTCTGTAATCTGAAAGAGCATCCCACGCGACATCTGACGACTGAAAACAGATCACGAAGCGAACGCAGTGAGCGCTCTGTCTTCTGTCTTCAGTCCTCTGTCCTCTGAACCCCTTGTTTAATTCCCCATAATAGTTAATAATTCTCATTTCTTAATAAACGCAGGGCGAGCAAGAAACAGGATTGACGCGAGTCCGTCCAGAGAAGATAATGCGAAGGTTAGCGGTTCCCGAGAGGGGATTAAAAGGGAATCCGGTATCGACCTTGAAAGGTCGTAAATCCGGAGCTACCCCCGTAACTGTAATCGACGAGCGACTTGCCGATCCGTGCCACTGGATGCGTCTGGGAAGGCAGGCAAGCCGTGAAGAGCCGAGAGCCAGGAGACCTGCCGCGACACATTCTTTTTCAAAGAAGAGGGACGGGGCGTCCCGGGTAAAAGATATCATCTATGCCATTTAATAGTGTTTGTCGGACGGTTTCCCCGGTCTTGAAAAATCGGAAAGGCCCAGCGCTTTCCGATTGTCGGGATTCATTGCGCTTCCCCGTTTCCCTGGGCGGCGTTCCCGCATGAGTTACATCACCGTCGTACACAAACGCGGCGCGCAGCGCTGCGCAGTCTTTGCGCTGACGCTTGCGGCGCACGCGACCGTCGCTTTCGGGGCTCTGACTCTCGGCGAAAAAATGGCCGAAGCGCTCGAGACGCCGATGATGATCGACCTCGTCTCACCCCTGCCACCGGGGGATCCTTCGCTCCCCCCCGGTCCGCCGGGAGACCCTACGCTTCCTCCCGGAACGCTCGGCCCCGGAAACAACCCCTGGCTTCCGGCGGGACCTCCCGGCGAGGCGGCGGCGGGTTCGTCGATCGCCGCCGTCCCCGGACGCAAACTCAGGACGTCCAAGCCCAAGCCCGCGTCCGAGTCGAGACCGAAGGCGCCGCCCGCGCCCCCCGCGGTTGAAACCTCGACGAGCACCGTACCCGCCGATCAGAATTCAAACGCGATCCAGACGCAGGCGACGACTTCCGCGACGCCCACCCCGCCGACGGCGCCCGAAGGCGTCGAAGGCGAAGACGACGGCGACGGCGGCGGCGAAGGCACCTTCGGCGGAATGGGCTACGCCTACGGCAGCGGGAGCGGAACCGGCGGCGGAGGCGGCGGGGGTGGCGGAGGCGGTGGCGGAGGAGGCGGCGGCGACCCTTGCAACGGCCCCCCGCGCTACCTCGTCTACCCGCGCCCCGTCTACCCTGCGACCGCCAGACGGCGCGGAGAAGAAGGCAAAGTGACCTTGCGCGTCCATATCACCGCGCGCGGCGTACCCGATCAGGTCAGAATCAACTCGTCGTCGGGCAGCCCGCGCCTCGACGAGTCGGCGCTCAACGCCGTCAGCCAAACGTGGCGTTTTGTTCCCGCCAAGCGGAATTGCGTATCGATTCAAAGCTGGGCGCTCGTTCCCATCGGTTTCAGACTGGAGTAAAAAAATGCAGGAAAATTCTTTCGGTTTTGCCCACTTGTGGGCCAGCGGCGACGCGATTTCACACTTTGTCGCCTACCTCCTCGCCGTCATGTCCGTCGCCAGTTGGTATTTGATCTTTTCCAAGTTCATGGACTGGTGGAAATCGCATCGAGCGGCGGGCGGCGTCTCCGAATTCTGGTCGGCGACGTCGATCGAAGAAGGCATCGAACGCTTGCGCGCGAAGGGCAAGGACAGCTTTTTCGCGCAGCTTGCCGAACAGGCGTGTAATTGCAACCAGCAATGCGAAACGGCGGGGGACCAGCTCGCCTCGAAGCTCGATCCCGGCGAACAGATGGAACGCGCGCTGCGTCAGCAGCTTTCGGCCACGCAGGCCGAACTCGAAAGAGGCCTGACGATCCTTGCGACGACGGGAGCGACCGCGCCCTTCGTCGGGCTTTTCGGGACGGTCTGGGGAATCTACCACGCGCTCATCGCGATCGGCGTCTCGGGGCAGGCGGCGCTCGAAAAAGTCGCCGGCCCGGTCGGAGAAGCCTTGATCATGACCGCCGCGGGGCTGGCCGTCGCCCTGCCCGCCGTCTTTGCGTTCAACGCCTTCGGTCGCGCCAATCGCCTGATCCTTGCCGACCTCGACGCCTTCGCGCACGACCTGCACGCGTTCTTCACCGTCGGCAAGCCCTTCTTCGCCGCGCACAGCGCGCAGATTCACCCGCTGCGCAAAGCGTCGTCGGCTTCGGGAGGGTCCCTCTGATGGCCATGGGACAATTCAGCGCGTCCGGCGGAAGCGGACCGACCGCGGAAATCAACATGACGCCGCTCGTCGACGTCATGCTTGTGCTCCTGATCATCTTCATCATCACCGCGCCGCTGATGACGCACTCGGTCGACGTCGAGCTGCCTCGCGCGACGAGCAGCCCGTCCAAGGAAAATGCGCCGACGCTCCAGGTGTCGATCACGCTCGAAGGCGCGGCGACGGTCAACGGAGAGCGCGTCGACATCAGCACGATGGAAGCGCGCTTCCGCGAAGCGATCGCGCGCAACCCGAAAACCGAAATGCACCTGATGGCCGACCGCGACGCGCGCTACGGCGCCGTCGCCGAGACGATGAGTGCGGCGCATCGCGCCGGCCTCACGCGGATCGGATTCATTACGCAACCTGCCGAAAACGACGCCGCGCCGGCGAAATAAAGACGATTCCGACGCTTGGCAGGCGGTGCGAGTGTTCACGGGAACCCCTGCCCGAACGATGCGCGCCGAGCGCCGTGATATGACGTTGCGTTCCGAAAAAACGACGTTTGATTCAAGCCCTTACGTATCGGAATTTTTGATCATTCCTTTTCCAGTTCATTCATACCGAGAAGACGAGCCGCAGACAGTACAGGTAGTACGGCAAGGCGAGTCGACAAAGGAAGGGATGGGCTGGGAAAGGAATTACAATTAATTACAATCTGCGGTTGCTACTTTTGACCGTCCTATAATACCGCCTCGCAATCCCGTTTACAAATCGTCAGCGTCATAAAGCGGGCGGCGGCGCGGCAAACCGCAAGCATGATTTCAGCGCGGGGAAACGCCGATGTAATCGGCGCCGGGTCGAGCTGCCGGGACCGCCCGCGCGGACGATTTGAAAATGGGATTAAACGGAGCGTTGAACACAGGATGAAACCCAGCGCAAGGCCGTTTTGTACGCATCACCCTCTGCCCGTCGCTTCATGATTCCAATGAGTCTTCATCTGGAGGCACCATGAGCTTGCACAACAAACCCATTCCCGAATCGCCGTCTTCCTCGAAAATCCTCCCCGAAATCTGCCGTCGCCGCTTCATGACGGGGACGCTCGGAGTCGGCGCTGGCATGATTCTCGCGCCGCTGTTCGCGGGCGCGCAAAACGCCTTCGCCGCTGACGCGGCGAAAAAAGTTTCCGACTTTGTCACAAAACAACCCTGGGTCACCCTGAACGACGGCAGAAAGATGCCGCAGCTCGGTTTGGGCGTCTGGCGGCTTTCGAGCGAAGAAGCAAAAGTCTCGATGATCGAAGCGCTCGCCTACGGCTACCGTTCGGTCGATACCGCCGCGATCTACAGAAACGAGGAAGCCGTCGGCGAAGCCTTCCGGGCGAGCGGTCAGAAGCGCGAAGACGTATTCATTACGACAAAAGTCTGGAACGACGAGCAAGGATTCGACGCTTCGCAAAAAGCGCTCGACAAGAGCCTGAAGCGGCTCGGCCTCGATTACGTCGACCTTTTGCTGATCCACTGGCCCGTCCCGCAGCAGAACCTCTATTCGGAAACCTGGCGCGCGTTCATCCAGATGCGGGAAAAGAAACTCGCGCGCTCGATCGGCGTCTCGAACTTCAACGAAGAACAACTCAAGCAGATCATTTCCGAAACGAAGGTCACACCCGTCCTGAACCAGGTGCAGTTGCATCCGTATATGCAGCAACGCGCGCTGCGCGCCGTCCACGACGCGCTCGGCATCTACACGCAGGCGTGGAGTCCGCTGGCGCAAGGCAAGGTCATCAACGACCCCGTCATCGGCAAGATAGCGGAAAAACACCGCAAGACCGCCGCGCAGGTCGTGATTCGCTGGCACTTGCAGAGCAGGATCATCGTGATTCCGAGGTCGTCCAAGCCGGCGCGCGTCCGCGAAAATTTTGACGTGTTCGACTTCACCCTGGATGCTGAAGACATGAAAGCTATCGAGGGTCTGGACGGAAAGGCATAAGACTCAAAAGGACGGGCGCCGCTTCATGAATTCCCCTCTCCTCCCGCCGATCTCGACGCCGCCGCACGGCGCGCCCCAAGGGAGCCGGGAGAGAGGGAGGGGTCGCCGTGCCTCCGTCATCACCATTCCTGACTTCTCTGTAATATGACACCGGCGCGGCGCCTGAAAACGCCGCGCCGAAAAACCGAAGGGAGCGCCATGAACGATCGGGATAAAACACGCGCGAATTTTCTTTCGCGCCTGCTGAATCTCGAAGCGAACGAAGCGCAGGCGGTATTTTCCGGCCTGCTTCTCTTCTTTCTGCTTTTTGTCAGCTACTCGATGCTGCGTCCGGTGCGCGAAACGATGGGAATCGCCGGCGGCGTACGCAATCTGCAATGGCTCTTCACCGGCACCTTCCTTACGACGCTGGCCGCCTTGCCGCTCTTCGGCTGGGTCGCGTCGAAGGTCTCGCGCCGTACCATCGTGACCTGGACCTACGGCTTCTTCACGCTGAACCTCTTCGGATTTTCCGCCGCGCTGTCGATGGACCCGACGAACGTCTGGCTCGGACGTATTTTCTACATCTGGCTGTCGGTCTTCAACCTTCTCGCCATCTCATTGGCATGGAGCGTCCTGGCCGACGTTTTCTCGCGCGATCAAGCCAAACGCCTGTTCGCCATGATCGCCGCCGGCGCCAGCGTCGGCGGGCTGGTCGGGCCGCTGCTCGGCACAAAGCTCGTATCGCACATCGGCCACGCCGGTCTCCTCTTCCTGTCGGCGATCCTGCTCGCCGGAAGCATGCTGTCGGCAACGTCGCTGCACCGCTGGCGCGACCGCACGCCGCTCGCCGACGCCGGGGAGAGCGGTGAAAACAGCGCCGAAGGGCGGCAGCGCCCGCTCGGCGGAAACCCCTTCGCCGGCGCGACCGCGGTATTTCGTTCCCCCTATCTGCTCGGCATTGCAATCTTCGTCCTTTTGCTCTCCAGCGTTTCGACCTTTCTCTATTTCGAACAAGCGCGCCTCGTCGCCGAAATCTTCCCCAACCGTACCCAGCAGACCGAGGTTTTCGGGCGCATCGACGCAATCGTGCAAGCGCTCGCCATCATGACGCAGATATTTCTCACGGGGCGGATCACGAAAAAACTCGGGATCGGCGTCCTGCTGATCATGGTCCCGCTCATCATGGCAGCGGGTTTCGTCTGGCTTGCGATGGCGCCCGTTTTTTCCGTCTTCGTCGTCGTGATGGTCGTCCGTCGGACGGGTGAATACGCGCTCGTGCGTCCGGGACGCGAAATGCTCTACACGGTGATCCCCCCGGAAGGGAAATACAAGGCCAAGAATTTTTCCGACACGGTCGTCTATCGCGGCGGCGACGCCGTCAGCGGATGGGTTCGGAGCGGACTCAATCTGCTCGGCGACCCCTCGCTCGCGATGCTGATCGGCTCGGCGCTCGCGCTGGTCTGGGCCGCCGTCGGCTTCGGCCTCGCGCGCAAGCAGACCCAGCTCGAAAATCAGATCGCCTCGCGCGAAAGACCGCCCTGAAAAAGCCCTGAATTTTTTCTCATGAGCGTGTTGCGGACTTTTGAACTCATTCACTCGAATGATCTTCAAAAGTCCGTTTTTTCAGACAGAGGCTA
>JAISAZ010000024.1 GCA_031266435.1 Accumulibacter sp. | reverse complement strand
AAGGAGGAACTCACGATGCTCGCAAAAAAGAACCCGCAAGTAAAGAAAGCGGTAGTGAAGCTACTCGCGCTCACAGAAGACGAACGAGCGCGGATGCTCGCCGACTCACGGGAAAAGCTACGCCGCGACATCTCCGCGCAAATACACGCGGGAGAAATGCGAGGATGGGAAGAAGGTCGCGAAGAAGGTCGTGAGGAAGGTCGCGAAGAAGGTCTGGAAGAGGGGCTGGAAAAAGGCATGGAAAAAGGTCTGGAAGAAGGTCTGCAAAAAGGCCGTGAAGAAGAGAGACGTTCGGTTGCCCGGAGCCTGATCAATCTCGGCCAGTCGGTGGACGTGGTTGTCCAGGCCACGGGGCTGTCGCGGGAAATCGTCCAGTCCTTGCTACACTGAACCAGGAATCAGGAGGCGGGAGACAGGAGACAGATCAGTTAGCGGCGGCGTTGCCGCCGGAGTGACGAAACCCCACCAGGTATAGGTTGGGGTAAGCGTAGCGATGCCCAACATCGGAGCGAAACCCGGTGTCCAGCGTGGTCTCCCGTAGGGGCACGGCGAGCCGTGCCCTATCGTCATTCACGCGTTCGCGGAACGTTGGGCTTCACATTCGTTCAGCCCAACCTATACCAGCCTGCGCTTCGCTCAACTAAAACCCTCCTGGATAATCCGGCACCTTCCTGTTGGGGTTCGCAAGCTCACCCCAACCTATAGCGCCGCTGGGCACGGCGCGCCGTGCCCCTACACCCCTGTCTTCTGTCTCCTGTTTGAGGCAAAATGCGTCTTTCAGGGTCTTCAAAGGATTCTTTCGATGCCTCGTCCGATCCAGGCGCGTATCGACGCGTCGGCGCTTCGTCATAACTTCGCGCGCGTCAGGGAGTACGTTGGCGCCAAGGCGAAAATCTGGGCTGTCGTCAAGGCCGACGCTTACGGGCACGGCCTGCTCTGCGCCGCGCGCGCGCTCGGTGCGCTCGCGGACGGTTTCGCGCTCCTCGACATTCAGGAAGGCGTCGCACTGCGCGAAGCGGGGGTTCGCCAGCCGATTCTGCTTCTCGAAGGTTTTTTCGAGGCGAGCGACCTTCCGCTGTGCGCGCGTTACGCGCTGACGCCGGCGATTCATTCGATCGAACAGATCGAGATGATCGAGAAGGCGCGCCTCGCTTCGCCCTTGCCGGTCTACCTCAAGTTGAATACCGGGATGAACCGCCTGGGTTTCACGCGGGAGAGCATCGCGCCGGTCAGGGTGCGCCTGCTCGAATCGGCTTCGCTCGGTGCGATTACGCTGATGACGCATTTTGCCGACGCCGACAACGCGCGGGGGATATACGAACAGTCGGAGCGTTTCCGTGCGCTGCGCGCGCTTTTTCCAGAGAGTTTTGCGGTCTCGACGGCGAATTCGGCTGCGATCCTGCGTTATCCCGAAACGACCGAGGGCTGGGTTCGCCCCGGCATCGTCCTTTACGGCGCGAGTCCCTTTGAGGACAGAAATGCGGCGGATTTCGACCTGAAGCCCGTGATGACGCTCACGAGCCGCATCCTCGAAGTGCAGGAACTTGTCTGCGGGGATCGCGTCGGTTACGGCGGCGTTTTTACCGCCGGGGCGCCGGCGCGGGTCGGGGTCGTCGCGTGCGGCTACGCGGACGGTTATCCGCGCCACGCGCCGAACGGAACGCCGATCCTCGTCGCCGGACGCAGGACGACGACGGTCGGTCGCGTTTCGATGGATATGCTGACGTGCGACTTGACCGGAATCCCCGAAGCCGGTGTCGGCAGCCCGGTGACGCTCTGGGGCGAGGGACTTCCCGCCGACGAGGTCGCCGCGTCTGCGGGAACTGTCGCGTATGAATTGTTCTGCGCGTTGGCGCGGCGCGTTCCGGTCGTCGAGTCCTGAAGATGGCGAAGGCGAAAACGCTTTACGCCTGCACCGAGTGCGGCGATGTGTCGAGCCGCTGGCAGGGGCGCTGTCCGGCGTGCGGCGCGTGGAATACGCTCGTCGAGACGAGCGTCGAGACGGCGCCGCAAAGCGCCAACCGCTTTGCCGCTCTCGCCGGGACGGCGCGCGTCCAGCCGCTTTCGGAAATCGAGGCGCGCGAGGAAGATCGCCTGCCGACGCGCATCGCCGAATTCGACCGCGCGCTCGGCGGTGGCCTCGTCGCGGGCGGCGTCGTTCTGCTCGGCGGCGACCCCGGAATCGGCAAGAGTACCCTGCTCTTGCAGGCGCTGACGGGGCTTTCGGGAACGCACCGCGTGCTTTACGTGAGCGGTGAGGAGTCGGGACAGCAGATCGCCTTGCGCGCGCGCCGCCTCGCGCTCGATACGAAGGACTTCCGTCTGCTCGCCGAAGTCAACCTCGAAAAGATTCTTGCCACCCTGCAGACGGAAAACCCGCGCGTCGCCGTCGTTGATTCGATCCAGACGCTCTGGTCGAGTCCGCTCAATTCCGCGCCGGGGTCGGTCGCGCAGGTGCGCGAGTGCGCCGCGCAACTTACGCGCCTCGCCAAGCAGACCGGAATCGCGTTGATCCTCGTCGGCCACGTCACCAAGGAGGGCGCGCTCGCGGGCCCGCGCGTTCTGGAGCACATCGTCGATACGGTCCTTTATTTCGAGGGGGATACGCATTCGAGTTTCCGGCTGATCCGCGCGGTCAAGAACCGCTACGGCGCGGTCAACGAAATCGGCGTCTTTGCGATGACCGACAAGGGTTTGAAGCCCGTCAGCAACCCGTCGGCGATCTTTCTTTCGCCGGACGCGCGAGACGTTCCGGGGCTTTGCGTTCTCGTCACGCAGGAGGGGACGCGGCCCCTGCTCGTCGAAATCCAGGCGCTCGTCGACCAGGCGCAGACGAGTCCAAGACGCTTGACCGTCGGACTCGACCCGCAGCGTCTCGCGATGTTGCTCGCGGTCGCGCACCGCCACGCGGGAATCCAGTGCTTCGACCAGGACGTTTTCGTCAATGCGGTCGGCGGCGTCCGCATCGGAGAGACGGCGGCTGACCTGGCGGTGCTCCTGGCGATCGTCTCTTCTCTGACGAACCGACCCCTGCCGGAAAAGCTCGTCGTTTTCGGCGAAGTCGGTCTCGCGGGTGAAATCCGCCCTGCCCCGCGCGGTCAGGAAAGGCTCAAAGAGGCTGCCAAACTCGGCTTCACGCGCGCGTTGATCCCGTACGCCAACCGCCCGAAGAGCCATATCCCCGGAATCGAGGTCTTCGCCGTCAAGCGCGTCGACGAAGCTTTGCGGCTATTGCGCGAAATCGCTTGATTCCATTTCCAGTTCATCCCTTCCTTTGTCGACTCGTCTTGCGGCACGTAATTACTGTGAAGCAGCTCGGCATCAAAGCATGAATGAACTGGAAAAGGAATATAAGCTGCGCTTCTTTCGATCCGCCTCATCCAAAAATAAGCGTCTTTCCGTTGGGGTTCGCTACGCTCACCCCAACCTATGCACTCGTCTTTTCGACCGGGACGATTTGGAAGGAATCAGACGCCGGAAAGTCCGCGTTCGAGGTCAGCCTCAACGTCGACGGGCGCTTCCAAGCCGATCGAGAGACGGAGCAGGCCTTCGCCGATCCCGCTCGCAGCGCGCGCCTCAGGCGTGATGCGGCCGTGCGTCGTCGAGGCGGGGTGCGTCAGCGTCGTTTTCACGTCGCCCAGGTTCGCGGTCACCGAGAGCAGTTCGCAACTGTCGACGACCCGCCACGCTTCGGCGCGCGCGCCCTTGACTTCGAAGGCGACGATCGCGCCGCCGCTCTTCTGCTGGCGCCGCGCGAGCGCGTATTGCGGGTGCGATTCAAGGCCGGGGTAGTAGACGCGCGCGACGGCGGGGTGGCTTTCGAGCCAGCGCGCGACGATCAGCGCGTTTGCGGACTGTGCTTCGACGCGTATCTTGAGCGTTTCTAGCCCCTTGAGCAGAACCCAGGCGTTGAAGGGAGAAATCGCCGGCCCCGCCGAACGCATGAACTTGAGCATTTCTTCGACTTTTTCCTTCGTCGTCACGACGGCGCCGCCGAGGACGCGCCCCTGCCCGTCGAGGAATTTCGTCGCCGAATGCACGACGGCGTCTACGCCGGATTCCAGCGGGCGCTGGAGGATCGGCGTACAGAAGCAGTTGTCGATGGCGGTGAGGATTCCGTGCGCGCGCGCGATTTCGACGAGCGCGTCGATGTCGGAAATCTCGGTCAGCGGGTTCGAAGGCGTTTCGAGGAAGAAGAGGCGCGTTTCGGGAAGAATCGCGGCTTCCCAGTCGGCGGTCGCCGTTTGGGAAACGAAGCTCGTCCTGACGGCAAAGCGCGACAGGATGTTCCCGAAGAGTTGCTGCGTCGCGCCGAAGAGTCCCCGCGACGCGACGATATGGTCGCCCGCCTTGCAAAAAGACATGACGAGCATCAGGATCGCCGACATGCCGGACGCCGTCGCAAGGCAGGCTTCTCCCCCTTCGAGCGCGGCGAGGCGTTCCTGGAACGACGTGACCGTCGGGTTGCTGAAGCGCGAGTAGACGTTCCCGTCTTCTTCTCCGGAAAAACGCTTCGCCGCCTGCTCGGCGCTCGAGAAGACGAAGCTCGACGTCAAATAGAGCGCTTCGGCGTGTTCGTTGTACTGGCTGCGCGGCTGCGCCTGACGTACTGCCAGGGTTTCCGGTTGGTATTTTCTTTCCATGATGATCAATTATCCATGTCGAGGTTGAGCGCGAGTTGGCGGGAATCGCCTTCGTCGGCGATCGGCGCGTCCGGGTCTCCGGTGCGCTGTTTTTCCACCGAGTCGAGATATTCTTCCGTCACATCGCAGGTCACGTAGACTCCGTCGAAGCACGAACAGTCGAATTGCATAAGCCCCGGATTGGCGCCGCGAACGGCGGCTTTGAGAGATTCCAGGTCCTGGAATACGAGCGCGTCCGCGCCGATCTCTCGCGCGATTTCGGATTCACTCTTTCCGTTCGCGATGAGTTCGGAGCGCGTCGGCATGTCGATTCCATAGACGTTCGGGTAGCGCACGGGCGGCGCCGCCGACGCGAAATACACTTTGTGCGCGCCGGCGGCGCGCGCCATTTCGACGATTTCACGGCTCGTCGTCCCGCGAACGATCGAATCGTCGACGAGCAGGACGCGCTTTCCCTTGAACTCCTGCGCGACCGTGTTGAGCTTTTGGCGCACCGACTGTTTGCGGACCGCCTGCCCCGGCATGATGAAGGTGCGGCCGATAGAGCGATTCCGGACGAAGCCTTCGCGGTACGGCAGGCCGAGACGTTGCGCGAGTTGCATCGCCGAGGGGCGGCTGGAATCTGGAATCGGGATGACGACGTCGATGTCTTCGACCGGAATCTGTTTGACGACCTTGTCCGCCAGACGCTCGCCCATCAGGAGTCGGGCTTCATAGACCGAAACGCCGTCGATCACCGAATCGGGCCGCGCGAGATAGACGTACTCGAAGATGCACGGCGCGAGGACGGGTCTCTCGGCGCACTGGCGGAAATGCAGGCGACGTTCCGTATCGACGAAAAGGGCTTCCCCCGGAGCGAGGTCGCGCAGTACGGAAAATCCGAGCGTGTCGAGCGCGACCGACTCGGACGCGACGAGGTATTCCGCCCCCGCGTCGGTCTCGTTGACGCCGACGACGATCGGGCGGATTCCGAAAGGGTCGCGGAACGCGAGCATCCCGTAGCCCGCGATCATTACGACGACCGCGTAGGCGCCCTTGCAGCGGCGAAAGACGCCCGAGACGGCGGTGAAAATCGTGTCGACGTCGAGCTGAACGCCTTTGGCAAGTTCCTGCAATTCGTGCGCCAGGACGTTCAGCA
The DNA here is from genome assembly GCA_031266435.1 of Accumulibacter sp. Classification (GTDB taxonomy): domain Bacteria; phylum Pseudomonadota; class Gammaproteobacteria; order Burkholderiales; family Rhodocyclaceae; genus Propionivibrio. Next base: position 21,220 of record JAISAZ010000024.1, on the reverse strand, counting down.
AGACTTCCGAATCGGAATTCGTGTTGATATGACGCAGGTCCTGACGGAACATGCGTTCCTGAAGCTGCGTCGTATTGGTCAGGTTTCCGTTGTGCGCGAGGACGAGACCGAACGGGGAATTGACGTAGAAAGGCTGCGACTCGGCGGAATCGGAATGCGAACCCGCCGTCGGATAGCGGCAGTGCGCGATTCCCATATTGCCCGGAAGCGCGCGCATGTTCCGCGTACGGAAGACGTCGCGCACCATCCCGCGCCCCTTGTGCATGAAAAACGCATTATCCCTGCTCGTCGCGATTCCCGCCGCGTCCTGCCCTCGGTGCTGCAAAACCATGAGTCCATCGTAAAGAAGCTGGTTGACCGGTCCACCCGCAACCACTCCGAGAATACCGCACATAAATACCCGCCCTCATCAAAAACGAATTCGTCTGGACATTTCCGGCGGCATCCAGGGCCTGCAAGCCAGCACCGCCGTTTCGAGCGGCGTCGCCAGCACCGCGCCGCGCCACCAGCTCTTTCTCGGCAAATCGGTCATCCCGCCCGCGGCGACGAGCGCCAGGACGATCAGCATTCCGCGCGCGACGCCGAAAATGACGCCGAGCACACGGTCGGTCGTGCTCAGCCCCAGAGCTTTCAGAACGCTTTTCATCGCCGTTCGCACGAGGCTGATGATGAACAGGATCACGATGACGATGCCGACCCACGCGGCCAGGAGGCGCAGAACGGGGTCGGCGATCGACGAGAAGAGCGCGTTGGCGACTGCGTTTCCAAACCATTTCGCCATGAGGAAGGCGAAGACCCACGCGCACAGGGCGATGATCTCGCCGACGACGCCGCGCCAGCCTCCCAGAAGAACCGAGATCAGAATGACCGCGATCACGAGTGAATCGAATGCCTTCATCAGGGCCTGGCCGCGACGACTCCGTTGACGCCGATCCGCTTCATTTTCGCCAGCGCCTGATCCGCCGCGGATTTCGTTGCAAAGGGCCCCGCGCGAAGGCGCGTTTTTTTACCGTCGGGCGATTCGAGCGGCTCGGTGAAGGTTTTCACGCCCAACTGACCCAGCTTCGACTGAAGGCTCGTGACGTTCGCGGGGTTGGAAAAAGCGCCGATCAGGATGACGAAACGCGCGGGCGCGTCGGGTTCGGAGAAACGCCCGCTGAGAATGTCTTCGGCGCGTTTTCTCTCGGCGAGCTGCGCTGGCGTCAGCCTTTCTTCGGGTTTTACCGTCGGCTTGGCCGCCGGCTTGTCGGCGGGTTTACGCGCCTCGCCCGGAGTCGCCGACGGACTCGCCGACGGGGAAGGAGCGGCTTCCGGCGACGCGGGCGAAGCGGAAGGAGGCGCCGGGGTGGACGGAGTGTTTGAAGTGTTTGAACTCCGGGCGGGCGCGTTCGGTCTGAACGGCGTATCCTCTCCGGGAATCAGGAGTCGCACGCTCTGCGGCGGATCGGGTTCGTCGTCCATGATCATCGGCAAAACCGCGGCGATGAAACCGGCGAGCGCGACCGAACCGACCAAGCGGCGGCGCGCGCGCTTTTTCAACTGCGTTTTCACATCGACGGAATCAGGCATGCGTGTATCCGAAAATCGATCGCTTCACTTTGAAGGTCGCGTCGCGCGCAGAACCGCCGCAACCGTAAAAAACGACCCAAAAATGAGAATTCTATCATTCTCTCCCGCCCGCCCGATAGCCCGGAAAAAAGCATCCTCCGGCGAGTCGGCGGGAAGGGTCTCCCCGCCGAGCGATTCGAGAAGGCGGATGAGAACGCTCGCGGCCGCGCCGCGCGGAACCTCGAGCGAAACCGGCAGCCAGAAATCGACCTCCTTTACGAGCGCGCGCAGGACGCCGGCGATATCCTTGTCTTCGAGCATACCGACGACGGCAAAGGTTTTTTCAAAACGCCCCATCTCCCGGAGGTTTTCTGCCAGAACCGACGCCGCCTGTGGGTTGTGCGCGACATCGAGAACGACGACGGGGCGTCCCGGCAGAAGCTGAAAGCGCCCCGGCAGGTCGATTTCACTCAAGCCTTGGCGGATGGCCGACTCGGAAACCGGCAGGCACTCTTCCAGCGCTGCGATCGCTTCCAGCGCCGCCGCCGCGTTGCCGAGCTGGCATCGACCGCGCAGCGCGGGAGCGTCGAGTCCGCGCAGATGGCGGAGGGAGGCTCCCGAGCGTGCAGCGTCGCGCCGCCAGAAGTCCCAATGCCCGGTTTTTTCCCGATAGCCGAAGCCGAAATCCCGCCCGATCTGCCGCAACTCGGCGCCGAGCGCGGCGGCTTGGTCGACGAGCGTGCGCGGCGGGTCGGAATCCGCGCAGATCGCCGGCTTCCCCGCGCGAAAAATCCCGGCTTTTTCAAAGGCGATCGACTCGCGCGTCGTTCCGAGCCAGTCGGTATGGTCGAGCGCGACGCCCGTCACGATCGCCGCGTCGGAATCGTAGAGGTTCACGGCGTCGAGCCGACCGCCCAAGCCGACTTCGAGGACGACGACATCGAGCCTTGCCTCAGAAAAAACTTCCCACGCCGCGAGCGTGCCAAACTCGAAGTAGGTCAGGAAAACGTCGCCGGCGGTTTTCCTCGCGTTTTCGACGCGCGCGAACGCGCGGCAGAGCGTCGCATCGTCGACGCTGGAACGACAGACGCGTATCCGGTCTTTATAATCGTTCAGATGCGGCGAGGTATAGCACCCGACGCGATACCCGGAAAGCGAATGGATCGCTTCGAGATACGCGCACGTCGAGCCCTTGCCGTTCGTCCCGCCGACGACGATCAACGGGCAGAAGCGCGCCTGACCCAGTGTGTCCCGGACACGCGAGACGCGGTCGAGCCCGAGTTCGATCCCGCCCTGACCTTTCGGGTGAAAGCCCTCGATGTACGCGAGCCAGCTCGACAGCGATTTCACGGCGACGCCAAGCTTCTGAAAAAATCCGCCGAAAGCGGGAAATCGGCGAAGCTCAGCGAAGGCTCCCGGCGGCATCGACCCCGCCGCGCAGTTCGGCGACGAGCGCGCGGACGCGCGAAACGACGTCACCGGGCGTCGAGCGCTCGGATTCTTCGATGATCCGGCTGCCGACGATGACGGCGTCGGCCACGCTCGCCAGCGCCTTTGCCGTTTGCGCGTCGCGGATGCCGAAGCCGACGCCGACCGGAAGCCCCGTCGCCGTGCGTATCTCAGGAATCCGGGCGGCGACCGATTCGACGTCGAGCGACGCCGACCCGGTCACGCCCTTCAAGGAAACGTAATACACATAGCCGCGCGCCTGCGCGGCGACGCGCGCGATGCGCTCCGGCGTCGAAGTCGGCGCCAGGAGGAAGATCGGGTCGATCGCTTTGTCCCGGAGGCGCGCGGCGAATTCTCCGCACTCTTCCGGCGGATAGTCGACGACGAGGACGCCGTCGACGCCAACCCTCACCGCTTCGGCGATGAAGGCGTCGATTCCCAGCGACTCGATCGGGTTGGCGTAGCCCATCAGGACGACGGGCGTATCGCCGTCGTGCTTGCGAAATTCGGCGACTGTCTCGAAAACGCGCTCTAGATTGACGCCGTTTGCGAGCGCGCGCTCGGAAGCGCGCTGTATCGTCGGGCCGTCGGCCATCGGGTCGGAAAACGGTACGCCGAGTTCGATGATATCCGCGCCCGCGTCGACGAGCGCGCGCATCAGGGGAACCGTCAGGCTCGGCGAGGGGTCGCCCGCCGTGATGAAAGGAATCAGCGCCTTGCGGCCTTCCGCCCGGAGGCGTTCAAAAACGGATTGAATTCTCGACATGGCGGACCTCAGAACGAAAGGCCGGATTTTTCGGCGACGGTGTGCATATCCTTGTCGCCGCGACCCGACAGGTTGACGAGAAGAATCCTGTCTTTCCCCAGCGTCGGCGCGAGGCGCGCGGCGTAAGCCGCCGCGTGGCTCGATTCGAGCGCGGGAATGATTCCTTCGAAATGGCAGAGCGCGTGGAAGGCTTCGAGCGCTTCGGCGTCGTCGATGCTGACGTACTCGGCGCGCCCCGAATCCTTGAGCCACGCGTGCTCTGGGCCGACGCCGGGGTAATCGAGGCCTGCGGAAATCGAATGCGTTTCGATGATCTGCCCGTCGTCGTCCTGCAAAAGGTAGGTTCGGTTGCCGTGCAGGATGCCGGGACGCCCCGCGCTCAAGGACGCCGCGTGCCGCCCGGTCGCGATCCCGTCGCCCGCCGCTTCGACGCCGATCAGGCGAACGTCCGCACAGGGAATATAGGGATGGAAGATTCCGATCGCGTTGGAGCCGCCACCGACGCACGCGATCACGGCGTCCGGCTGCCGCCCGCAGAGTTCGCGCATCTGTTCGATCGACTCTCTTCCGATCACCGTCTGAAAATCGCGCACCATCATCGGGTAGGGGTGCGGCCCCGCGACGGTGCCGATGATGTAGAAGGTATCGGAAACGTTCGTCACCCAATCGCGCATCGCCTCGTTCAGCGCGTCCTTGAGCGTCTTCGACCCGCTTTCGACGGGGACGACATCGGCGCCGAGCAGCTTCATGCGATACACATTCGACGCCTGACGGCGAATGTCCTCGGAACCCATGTATACGACGCATTGCATTCCATAGCGCGCGGCGACGGTCGCCGCCGCGACGCCGTGCTGGCCCGCGCCCGTCTCGGCGATGACGCGCGGTTTGCCCATGCGGCGCGCGAGCATCGCCTGCCCGATGCAGTTGTTAACCTTGTGCGCGCCCGTGTGGTTGAGGTCTTCGCGCTTCAGGTAGATCTGCGCGCCGCCGAGCGCGTCCGACCAGCGCTTCGCGTGGTAGATCGGGCTTGGGCGCCCGACGTAGTATTTGAGGTCGTATTCGAGTTCTGCCACAAAAGCCGGGTCGCGCCGTGCGTCTTCGTAGGCGAGTTTCAACTCGTCGAGCGCGGCGATCAGGGTTTCGGCGACAAAAACGCCGCCGTAGGGGCCGAAATGCCCCGAAGCGTCGGGTAAATCGTAGGGAAGTTTCATGCTGGTCTCCTCCAGGCGGGATCATCCCGTTTCAAAAACACTCGCGCCGGCTTCGTCTCGCCGACGCGCCCGTCCACGCTTATCGAGGATAAGCGGGCACAGGAGTTTTCAGGGAAAATCTGCCAGAAAACGCCGCCAATGGTTTCGGGCCAGACCCCAGGAGCTTTTACGCATAGACGCCAAGTTTAACCCGGATTTTCGTTCGAGGGTATCCCATCGTCCCCGTCGTCCCCTCCGTCGGCGACGCGCACCGCGTTTACAAATTCCCGAATCTTTCGGGCGTCCTTCACTCCCTTCCCGCTTTCGACGCCCGTTGAGACGTCGAGCGCCGCCGGACGAACGCGGGCGATCGCCTCGGCGACGTTCCCGGCGTTGATCCCGCCGGAAAGAATCAGCGATTTGCCGATCGCTTGCGGGATCAGCGACCAGTCGAAAACACGACCGCCACCTCCGTAGGACTCGACGAAGGCGTCGAGCAGGATTGCCTGCGCCGAGGGAAAGTCCGCGACGCGCGCGAGGAGATCGCCCCCCGGCGCGACGCGCAGCGCCTTGATGTACGGGCGCTCGAACTGGCGGCAGTAGGCTTCGTCTTCGTCGCCGTGAAATTGCAGGACGTGGAGCGGAACGGCGGTCAGCGTCTCGCGGACGACGCGGGGGTCGGCGTTGACGAAGAGGCCGACGAGCGTGATGAAAGGCGGCGCGCGGCGCGAAAGCTCCGCCGCCGCATCGAGCGCGACGAAGCGCGGGCTGGGCGGGTAAAAAACAAATCCGACCGCGTCGGCGCCGGCTTCGGCGGCGGCCGATACGTCGTCAAACCGGGTCAAGCCACAAATCTTGATGCGCGTTCTCATTCCGATCCTCGGCGGCAAGGGTGGGCGGCGTCGACGGGCAAACCCCACGCGGCGTCGTATCGTATCCGGGTCAAATAAAGCCCCTCGGCGGGAAAAGTCGGCGCGGCAAGGCGGCGGTCGCGCGACTCCAGAAGTTCCGCGATCCAGTCGGGCGGGCGTTTTCCCGCGCCGACGCAAACCAGCGCGCCGACCATATTGCGTACCATGTGGTATAAAAAAGCGCTCGCCTCGAAGTCGAATACGACGAGGTCGCCGTCGCGCCGCAGCTCGGCGCGAAAAAGCGATTTGACCGGCGTTTTGGCCTGACACGCGGCGGCGCGAAACGCGGAGAAATCGTGCTCGCCGACGAGGTGACACGCGGCATCGCGCATCGCGTCGGCGTCGAGGTGTCGATGGAGCCAACCGACGCGCGCGTGCTCGAGTCCCGGACGCTGGGGACGGTTGAGCAGCAAATAGCGGTACGCGCGCGCGCGCGCCGAAAAGCGCGCGTGAAAGTCTTCGGGGACGAAACGCGCCCAGCCCACGGCGACCGAGGGAGGAAGAAGGCTGTTGACGCCGCGTACCCACGCGATCAAAGGGCGTTGCGCGGCGGCGTCGAAATGGACGACCTGCCCCGTCGCGTGCACACCGGCGTCGGTGCGTCCGGCGCAAACGACGCGCGTCGGCTCGCCGGCGATCCGCGCCAACGCGGCTTCCAAGGCGTCCTGCACCGTTCCGCCGCCGGGTTGCGTCTGCCAGCCGTGGAAAGCGCCGCCGTCGTATTCGATGCCGAGCGCGACCCGCATCGCTTATTTGAAATAAAACGCCGCGGCGAGCAGGAATACGCCGAGCGAAATCAGCAAACGATCGACCCCGCGTAGCGGGAAGCTCCGAATCGCGACACGTTCGGAAATATCGGGCGCGGGAAGGTCAATGAAGCTCCTCCAGTTCTTCGGGCGCGGCAAATCCTCGGCGTAACGAAGCGTGAGCATCAGGCGCACGAAGGCTTTGCGGACGACACAGAAGCCTGCGAGCGGCCTGAAAAGCGTTTGAGACGCCGTCATGAGGTCGGGCATCGGCGTTTTTTCGAGAAAAACGCCGACCGAAATCAGGATCAGGAAGAGGCGCCCCGAATGGCGCCAGGCTTCGCGCACGCCTTCAAAGGTCGGCGAAGCGGCGCCGTTCCAGAGCGGCGTTCCCGCGACGCTCCACGCGAGAACCGCAAAGACCGAGAGGAGGAGCCATCGCGCGCGCCACGCCAGAAGGAGTCCGCGCGTAAACGCGGCCCGACCGAAGAAGGCAAATAGAGGAAGCGCGCACGCGAGCGTCACGCCGTTCATGCACTGTGCGGCGATCAGGAAAAGCAGCCAGAGGACGAGGCGCGTCGCCGGATGGATCAACGGGTCAACCGGGGGCGCGTCCACAGAGGCATTCACCTACGCGCTCCCGGAGGCATCCTTGAGACGGGCGGCGAACCGAGTCTTGCGGTTTTCAACGTCCATCAGCGCGCCGCCCCTGACCGCGCGCCCCTTCAAGGGCGGCGTATTCCGTTTTCCAAATCAAGCGCCGAGCTGCTCGATCAGCGACTGCGCCTTTCCTTTCTGCGCCGCGTCGCCTTCCTGGATAACTTCCAGCAAAAGCTCGCGCGCACCGTCTACGTCGCCCATGTCCTGGTAAGCCTTGGCGAGGTCCAGTTTGGTATTCACTTCCTCGTTTGCCGACGCGCTGGAATCCTGGGAAAAATCCAAGGCCTCCTTGGCGGGGTCACGCGGTCGGACGAAACTGTCGGACAAAGAATCGCTCTTCGTATCCTGTATTCCCGAAATTTCCAGTTCCGGCGCCTTGAGGTCCAGGTCGAGCGCGGACATACTGAAAGACGACGGCGACGCGGCGGGCGCCTTGGGCGGCTGCGGAGCGGGCGCGGGTTGCGACGCGATCGGCGCGATCTTTGTCGTTTCAAACGAAACCGGGTTGATCCGGGACGACGACGCGATCGGCGCGATGTCGGTCGCTTCCAGCGAGAGTTGCGGGGCCACCGGCGCCATCTGCGGAGGCGGAACGGGGGTCGGATTCACCGGCGGCGGCGGCGCCATCGGCGCCATAGGCGGCGGATTCATGGGTGCGCTCGACCCGATATTGAAGTCGATGCTCGTATCGGTAGGCTCTGGCGCTTTTTGGGTCAGCGCGGTCTTCGCCATCTGCGAAAACTCACCCGGCATGACAACCGTCTCGGCTTGGGGCGGCGGCGCTCCGGCGGACGAAGCGCCTTGCCCGTCGCTGAACAGCGCGTTGGTCGGGTCGAGCCGCGCGCCCATCGCCGCCGCTTTTTCCCAATCTTCGCCGGTGCCGCCCGTTTCGCTGAAAAGTTCGACGGCGAGCGCCTCGAACTGCCTCAGGTCGTTGCGGCGCGAGTAGATTTCGAGCAGCTTCAGGTGGATGTCGTGCCGGGTCGGGTCTTTCTGCTTGGCTTCGAGCAGAACTTCCTCGGCCTGCGCGTCGCGGTTGAACGTCATGTACATTTCGGCTTCCGCGATGACGTCGACCTCTTCGGTGTCAATGCTTCCGGGATTTGCCTGACTGAAGTCGCTCATCCCGGACCTCGACTGGGGGCTACGCGAAGTATCGACGCTCTGGCCGCCCATGTCCTGAAAAACCGATTGTGATCCCAATTCCTCCGTGTCGTCGGTCATCGTCATGATGCTATCGAGGGGAATATCTTCTTCTTTCCTTTTCCGGTACCAGCGAAGAAAAAAGTATGCGCCTCCTCCCAGGAGCGCGAGAGCACCGATGCCACCACCAATCAAAAACAGGTTGTCAAACAGAATGTCGAGAATTCCAGGCTCTTCCGGCGGAGGCGGCGGAATGACGGGACGCGGTCTGGGCGGCGCGGGCCTCGGCGGCTGCGCTTGAGGCGGCGCGGGCTGCGGCGCCGCCTGCGCATTGGGAGCCGGCGCGGCTTGTTGAGCGGACGCCACGGGCGCGGGCTGTGCGGTCGGCGCGGGTTGCGGCGCCGGGGCGCCTTGAGCCGTTGGGGCGCCTTGCGCCGACGCGGGTTGCTTCGAGAGACGATCCTGCAATTCGGCAAGCGACTGATCTTTCAAGGTCAGCAGTTTTTGCAGATTCGCCACGCTGGTTTCCAGCGCCGCGATGCGATCGTTGGCGTCTCTGGCCGCTTGGTCGCGCGCGACGCGGTCTTCTTCTCTTTGCCGCCCGCCCGATCGGGCGCGTGAAACCCGAACGCGGTCCTTGCGGTCGGTCGCCGGCGCCGCTCCGTCTTCGACCCTTGCCGTGATCCTTCCGACGGCGCCCTGCCGACTCTGCCCTTCTTGCGCCGGCATCTGCGCGGCGGCGGCGGCGAGGCGGCTCTGGTAGGCGTTCCAGTTGGACGACTGCGCGACGAAAACGCGCTTCGCTTCCCGCTGGGGAAGCTTGTCCAGCTCTTCGCGTTCGGGGACGGTCAGAATCCTGCCGCTCTTCAGGCGGTTCATATTCTGCCCATCGAAGGCGTCGCGGTTGGCGCGGAACAATCCGATGAGCACCTTGTCGAGCGATACGCCTTCGGGCTGTACGTTCCGGGCGATCCTGTACAGCGTGTCGCCGTCCCTGACCTGGACCGTCCTTCTGTCCGACGAGACGGCGGGGGAAGACACCGAGGGCGTCCTGACGCCGTCGGTCGACGTATTTCCGAGCGCGCGCGCGCGCGTGTCGCCGCTGATCCTCGAAGACGAGTCGGTAGAAACGGAATCGGGAGAAGCCGACGCGAGTTGAATCGGCGCGGCTGTGCGCGGGACGTTGGCGACCTGCGTGGCGGGGGTCTCGCTCTTCTTCGCGACGACTTCCTGCGGGTCGAGGAGGAAAGTGTATTCACGAACGAGGCGACCGCTCGGCCAACTGAGTTCGAGCAGCATATCGACGAAGGGGTCGTTGACCGGAGACTTCGTGATGAGCTTGATGATGGCCTGTCCGCTCGAACGCCGCGTGACCTCGAATTCGATCTTGGACAGGATCAGCGCGTAGTCCAGCCCCATCTGCTTGAAAGCGTCTTCGGGCGCGAGCTGCGCGCTCATGTTTACGAGTTCTTCACGCGTCGCCATGATCTCGACTTCGGCGCGCAAAGGCTGGCCGAGCATCGAAAACACCGTGATCTTCCCAAGACCGGCCGCACGCGCGTCTTGCGGCGCCGCGACGGATAAAATCAGAAAGAATACGAGGAACACGGCCGAGAAAAACGAGCGGGCAATGCCACGGGAACGGCAAAATACACACGCTTTGCTCTTCATGCCGAGGTTTTCTTTCGCATCGTCATCCATAAATTTTTTCACAGCGCCACCTTGGGACAACATTGTCAGGAATTATCAGAGTAACATCATGAGCTTATACGCGCAAGCTAAACCTGCATATTATGAACTCGGTGTAATAATTTCATAAAAAAGCACAATTTTTCTTTATACGCCCAAAATTTTCTTCCATCCGTGACGAAAGTCACACAAACCGGCGGAATTCAAACGCGGCTCCCGGCGGCGTCGAGCAAAATGCGCAAGACGCGGCGCAGGGGTTCCGCCGCGCCCCACAGCAACTGGTCTCCGACGGTGAAGACGCCGAGGAATTCCGGCCCCATCGCCAGCTTGCGCAATCGCCCGACGGGGACGGTCAGGCTCCCCGTCACCGCAGCCGGCGTCAACTCGCGCTCGCTGGCTTCGCGCGTGTTGGGGACGACTTTCACCCAGGGATTGGCGTCGGCGATCAAGCCGGAGATTTCGTCGATCGGAATATCTTTCTTCAGTTTCACCGTCAAGCCCTGCGAGTGGCAGCGCATCGCGCCGATTCGGACGCAAAAGCCATCGACGGGAATGCTTCCCGGCGAGCCGGCAGGCGCAAGACCCAGGATTTTATTGCACTCCGCCCCGCCCTTCCATTCTTCCCGCGACTGACCGTTTTCGACCGGGATGTCGATCCAGGGGATCAGGCTGCCGGCGAGCGCCGCGCCGCGAAAATTCTTCGTCGGGAACTCCGGCGCGCGCATCGCGTGCGCGACCTTGCGGTCGATGTCGAGGATCGCCGACGCCGGGTCGGAGAGTTCCAGCGCGGCGGCGTCGCGCAAGGCGCCCATCTGGAGCAGCAATTCGCGCATATTCTGCGCGCCCGCGCCCGACGCGGCCTGGTAGGTCATGACCGAGACCCACTCAATGAGGCCGCTTTTGAAAAGCCCGCCAAGCCCCATCAGCATCAGGGAGACCGTGCAGTTCCCACCGATCCAGTTTTTGTTGCCCTTCAGAAAACCGCTTTCGATGAGGTCCCGATTCACCGGGTCGAGGACGATGACCGCGTCGTCGGCCATCCGCAAGGCCGAAGCGGCGTCTATCCAATGCCCTTTCCAGCCCGAAGCGCGCAAGCGCGGGAAAACGTCCTTCGTATAATCGCCGCCCTGGCAGGTCACGATGATGTCCATCGCCGCGAGCGCGTCCGTCGAGCGCGCGTCGCGCAAAAACCCCGTGTCTTTCCCGTCGACGGCGGGCGCGGCGGCACCTGCCGCCGATGTCGAGAAAAAAACGGGGTCGATGAGGGCGAGGTCGCCTTCTTCGCGCATCCTTTGCAGAAGCACCGACCCCACCATGCCACGCCACCCGACCAGACCGACTCTCATCGCGCCTCTCCTGTGCCGAACCGGGATCGACCCCGATCCACGCATTGAATTTCCACTATTCCCACTATTCCCGCTATGAATCGAGCGCGGCAAGTACCGCGTCGCCCATCGCCCGTGTTCCGAGCTTCTTCGTCCCGGAACTGTAGATATCCGCAGTCCGGAAACCCTGCGCGAGCACTTTTCGGACGGCGTTTTCGATGCGTTCGGCGTTTTCCGCCATCGAAAACGAGTAGCGCAACAGCATCGCCGCAGAGAGAATCGTCGCAAGCGGGTTCGCGACGCCCTGCCCCGCGATGTCGGGCGCCGAGCCGTGCGAAGGCTCGTAGAGTCCCTTCCCGCGCTCGTCGAGCGAGGCCGACGGCAGCATCCCGATCGACCCCGTCAGCATCGACGCCTCGTCCGAGAGAATGTCGCCGAACATATTGCCCGTCACGACCACGTCGAACTGCTTCGGCGCGCGGACGAGCTGCATCGCCGCGTTATCGACGAGCATATGCGAGAGTTCGACGTCTGGATACTCGCGCGCGAGTTCGGTCATCACGTCTCGCCAAAGCTGCGTCGTTTCGAGAACGTTCATCTTGTCGACCGAGCACAGCCTGCCACGGCGTTTGCGCGCCGCCTCGAAGGCCACGCGCCCGATGCGGACGATCTCGGCTTCGCTGTAGTGCATCGTATTGAAACCGAAGCGCTGGCGCTTGCCGTCGATTTCGCGCGTCTCGATCCCGCGCGGCTGGCCGAAATAGATGTCTCCGGTCAGTTCGCGTACGATCAGGATGTCGAGTCCGGCGACGACTTCGGGCTTCAAGGTCGAACTGTCGGCAAGTTCCGGGTACAGGATCGCGGGGCGCAGGTTGGCGAAAAGACTCAAGTCCTTGCGAATCGCGAGCAGACCGGTTTCGGGGCGCTGCTCGCGCGGCTTCGAATCCCAGCGCGGCCCTCCGACCGCGCCGAGCAGCACGGCGTCGGCATCCCGCGCGAGCGCGCGCGTCGCTTCCGGGTACGGCGACCCGGTCGCGTCGACCGCGCAGCCGCCGAGCAAGGCTTCTTCGGTCTCAAAGCCCGTATCGACGGCTTTCAACACACGGACGGCTTCCGCCGTGATTTCCGGACCGATCCCGTCTCCCGGCAATACGCAGATTTTCATGGTCATGGCTTTCCAAAAGGTTCAGGCGAAGAGCCAGGGCTGCTTCGCCTTGCGGTCGTCTTCAAAGCGGCGGATTTCGTCGGCGTGGCGCAGCGTCAGACCGATATCGTCCCATCCGTTGAGGAGGCATTCCTTGCGGAAGGGGTCGACGTCGAACGCGATCACCCCGCCGTCGGGCCGCGTCAGGGTCTGCGCCGAAAGATCGACGGTCAGGCGAAAATCCGGGGACGCCTCGACGCTCGAAAAAAGCGCGTCGACTTCTTCGGCGGACAGGACGATCGGCAGGAGACCGTTCTTGAAGCAGTTGTTGAAAAAAATGTCGGCGAAACTCTCGGCAAGGATGGCCCGAAAACCGTAATCGCGCAAGGCCCACGGCGCGTGCTCGCGCGAACTGCCGCACCCGAAATTCTCGCGCGCGAGAAGAATGCTCGCGCCCGCGTAGCGCGGCAGGTTCAGGACGAAATCCGCGTTGCGGGGGCGGTCGGTACACTCCATCCCCGGCTCGCCGACGTCGAGATAACGCCAGCGGTCGAAGAGGTAGGGGCCGAAGCCCGAACGCCGGATCGATTTGAGAAACTGCATCGGGATGATCGCATCCGTGTCGACGTTGGCGCGGTCGAGCGGCGCCACGAGACCTTCAAAACGAACGAACTTCTCCATATTTTCTCCTGTCGGCAAACCTTGAAACACCCTACCCCCGGAAACACCCGGACGGAGGGCAGCAGCCCCGGTTCACGATTTCACAGCAGTTCGCGGACGTCGATGAAGCGACCGGCGATCGCCGCCGCCGCCGCCATCGCCGGACTCACCAAATGCGTACGGCCGCCCGTACCCTGCCGACCTTCAAAATTGCGGTTCGACGTCGACGCGCAGCGCTCACCGGCATCGAGCCTGTCGGCGTTCATCGCAAGGCACATCGAACACCCCGGCTCGCGCCATTCGAAGCCGGCGTCGACGAAAACCTCGCTCAAACCCTCTTCCTCGGCCTGCCGCTTGACGGGACCCGAACCCGGAACGACCATCGCGAGCTTCACCCCGGACGCGAGCTTGCGGCCCTTGACGACGGCCGCCGCCGCGCGCAGGTCTTCGATCCGCGAGTTCGTGCAGGACCCGATGAAAACCTTGTCGATCGCAATCGACGTGATCGGCGCGCCCGCCGCAATCCCCATATAACTTAGCGCGCGCTTCATGCTTTCACGCCGCACCGGGTCGCCCTCCGCGTCGGGGTCGGGGACTTTCGCGTCGACCGGAATGACCATTTCGGGCGACGTGCCCCAGGTCACTTGCGGGAGGATTTCCTCGGCGTGAAAATCGGCGACGCGGTCGAAATGCGCACCTTCGTCGCTGACGAGCGTCCGCCAGAAGGCGACGGCGCGATCCCAGGAATCCCCCGTCGGCACGAAGGGGCGTCCCTTCAGATAATCGAGCGTGACTTCGTCGACCGCGACGATCCCCATCCGCGCGCCGGCCTCGATCGCCATATTGCACAGGGTCATGCGTCCCTCCATCGACAGGGAACGAATCGCGCTTCCCGTAAATTCGATCGCGTGCCCGGTCCCGCCCGCCGTACCGAGACGACCGATCAGCGCGAGCGCGAGGTCTTTGGAAGCGACGCCCTTTCCGAGCCTTCCATCGACCTTGATCCGCATCGTCTTCGACTTTTTTTGCAGGAGGCATTGCGTCGCCAGCACGTGCTCGACCTCGGAGGTCCCGACACCGAAAGCCATGCACGCGAACGCGCCGTGCGTGCTCGTGTGCGAATCGCCGCAGACGAGCGTCATTCCGGGCAGAACCGCGCCGTTTTCCGGCCCGATCACGTGAATGATCCCCTGGCGTTCGTCCCGGAACGGGAAGTAGGCGCGCGCGCCCGTTTCGGCGATGTTCGCGTCGAGCGTCGCCACCTGGAGCGCCGAAACCGGATCCTTTATCCCCTGCTCCCAATGCGTCGTCGGCGTATTGTGGTCGGCGGTCGCGACGATCGACGAAACGCGCCAGGGCTTGCGTCCAGCGAGTTTGAGACCCTCGAAGGCCTGGGGACTCGTCACCTCGTGAAGCAGATGGCGGTCGATATAGATGAGCGCCGTCCCGTCGGTCTCCTCGCGGACGACGTGATCGTTCCAGAGTTTTTCGTACAGATTGAGCGGCATGTTTTCCATCCCGTTAAGGAGTCTGGGAAAGCCCCAAGACGATTATTATCTCACGGTCGTTCAGGGATCAGGTATCAGGTATCAGATGTCAGATGTCAGGAATCAGATCGGTTAGCGGCGGCTCCGCCGCCGGTACCCGCTTTTTCAACCCGCCCCGGAAACGTTGGGCTTCACATTCGTTCAGCCCAACCTATACCCTTTGTCCTCCGCCCTCGGCGGTATAGGTTGGGCTGAGGAACGAAGCCCAACGATTCCGCATACGTATGAATGATGCTGGGCCTTGCTTCACCAGAATCGGCGGTACGCGCGCCTCGCTAATGATCTCAAAATTTTCCATTTCATTTCCTCACAAATCAATCTGCCATGGTCAGGGTATCCTTTCGGGCCTGTTACGGAGCCGCGTCGGCGTGGAATATGCGGTCTTCGGGCTGATCGGGTGTCTGCGCGCCACCGCAGGCCGAACCGGTTCCTTCGAGCTGATCGGGTGTCTGCGTAGCATCGCAGGCCGACCAGATCGACCGGATACCGCCATTGTCCGATAGGCGCGTGATCGGTTTCCCGACCATTTGAGCCTGCATAGGTTGGTGGTGAGCGAAGCGAACCCCAACGTTCCGTGGGCGTATCAGGGATCAGGAATCGGGAATCAGATCAGTCAGCGGCGGCTCGCCGCCGGAGAAAAAACCTTGAAACACCGATCGGTTTTCATCTGTCTCCCGTCTCCTGTCTCCTGTCCCCTGACCCGCTACTTCTTCGCGGGCGCCGCGCGAACCCTTCCTCTTCCCGCGCCGCGCGCTTCCTGGTACAGCGGCATAACGCGCTCGGCGTATGCCGTCAGGTCTGCGATCCGGGCGGTGTGCGACGGGTGCGTCGAAAGCCATTCGGGGCCGGAGCCTTCCGAAAGCTTCGCCATTTTTTCCCACAGCGTGATCGCGCCCTTCGGGTTGTAGCCCGCGCGCGCCGCGAGTTCGACCCCGATGCGGTCGGATTCCTGTTCCATTTCGCGCGAATTCGGGCGCATGAAGGCGAGGTCGCCGACCTTTTCAAGTGCTTTTTGCGTCGAGTCCGCACTGATGCCGGTACGCGCGCTGATGATTTGTCCGCCGATCTGCGAAAGCACGCTGACGCCAGCGGCCTGACTCGCTTTTTCACGCCCGTGTTCGCGGAGCGCGTGCGCCATTTCGTGCCCCATCACCGCGGCGATTTCGTCGTCGGTCATCTTCAGATCCTCGACGATCGCGGTATAAAAAGCCATCTTCCCGCCGGGCATGCACCAAGCGTTGACCTCATCCGAGGAAATGACGTTGACTTCCCACTGCCACCCCGGCGCGTCCGCGCGGAAAGTCGAAGTCTTCGGGATGAGCCGCGTGAAAACCCGGCGGACGCGCTGCGTGATCGTCGCGTTGCGATTCAGGGCATTCAAGCCCTTCGCCTCGGCAATAACGCTCGCATAAGCCTGCGCGGCCTGCGCATTGACTTCGGCGGAAGAAAGCAGCATCGTCTGCTGACGTTCGACTCCAACCGTGCCCGACGATGTCGTCTTCTCCGTCGCGCACCCCGCCGCAAACACCAACGGCAGCGAAACGCACAGGACCTTCATGAAACCAAAACGCTTTGTATCCATTGATTCTCTCCTCACTCGTCCAATCCAATGGCGCGATCTGCATCGCGCCTTCCCAAAAAACCCGTGGCGTCAGCCCGTACACCGGCGTTCCGCCAGACCTCAAGCGACGCCGTGATCTCCCGTCGCTCCCGTCGCTCCCAAGCCTCCCAGTGCTGCGACGATAAATGCGAAAGCGGCAAAAGCGGAAGCCACGGCGAAAGTCGTCGAAGCGCCGAAACTCCCCCACGACCATCCGCTGACGAGGCTGCCGGCAAGACCGCCCGCGCCAAACGACGCGCTCGCGTAAAGCGCCTGCCCGCGCGACCGGGTTTTTCCCGGAAACAGCGACCCGACGCTTGCGATCGACGCCGCATGGAAAGCGCCGAAAGTCAGTCCGTGCAGGAGTTGGGCAGCGATCAGGATCGCCGGAGACTCAACGCCGAAGCCGATCATGATAAAACGGATGAAGGCCGCTGAAAAGCTCGACAGCAAAATCGCGCGCAAGCGGTAGCGCCGCACGAGGCGCGGCATGAAGAAAAAAAGGGCGATTTCGGCCAGAACGCCAAGCGTCCACAACGCGCCGATCTCAAGGGCGCCGTAGCCGTGCGCTGCCAAAAAAATGGAATAGAAGACGTTCAGCGGCCCATGCGCGGCGGTCATTGCGAAGGCCGCCGCAAAAAAAGCGACGACGCGTGGGCGGCGTAAAATGTCGGCGACCGGAAGCATCTCGTCGATGGTGGGGCGCGCGGGAGAATCCGGGATCGTGAGCGCGGAGAGAAAAATCCCGGCGAGCGGGAGGAGGCAGGCCCAGAGCGCCGACGACGCGGGGAAGTGGTCGAGCAGCCCTCCCAAGCTCATGACCGCCGCGATGAAGCCGACGGATCCCCACAGGCGGACTTTCCCGTAATCCGCCGCGCGTTCCCGAAGATGCTCGAAGGTCAGCGTCTCGACGAGGGGGAGCGCGGCGACCCAGAAAAAAGAGTGCAAGGCGAGCAAAAAAAGCAGGGACTCGAAGCTGCGCGCGAAAAGCAGGCACGAGAATATCGGCAAGGACATGAAGCCCGTCACGCGCACGATTGAAATCCGGCGCCCGAGGCGATCCGAGAGCGCGCCCCAGAAATAGGGGCCGAACAGCCGCATCAACTGCATTTGCGAGAGGAGGACGCCGATCCTCCACGGCGAAAACCCCAGCGACTTCAGGTAAAGCCCGAAGTACGGCGTACACGCGCCGACGAAGGCGAAATAGAAAAAATAATACGACGAAAGACGCCGATACGGGAAAGACCGCGTCGCGTCGTTCTCAGGGGGACGCGCGCCGAAAACGTCGCAAGCGTCACGACTCCCCGTTCCGGCGGGCATCCCTAGCCGGCAGCGGCTTTCCGGCCGGAGTCGAAAGCCAGCATCATGTTATACAGAAAATCCTTGAGCTTGACGCGGTTCATCTTCATGCTCTCGAAAGAGTAGTCGTCGACGGGCATGTTTCGATTCTCGATATCCTCGATCGTCTTTGTGATCTCGTTGTACGACGAAAACAGGCGTATGAAAAGCGGATTGTCTCTGGACAGAACACCGATCGCCTGACTCAATTCCGGAAATTCCGTCCCCAGATCGTGATGGTCGACATCCATATCGCTTCCCCTTCGTAAAAAAATCAGTCAATCGGACGCGCGCCGCGCCGAACGTCGGCGCACTGCGCGCGGTCGCGCAAAGCGTGGTCGATCAGCGTCAAGGCCAGCATCGCCTCGGCGACCGGAACCGCGCGTATCCCGACGCAGGGGTCGTGCCGCCCGCGCGTCTCGACGGTCACGGCCGCGCCCGCCGCGTCGATCGAACGGCGCGGCGTCCGAATGCTCGGCGTCGGCTTGACGGCAAGGCGCACGTGAATCTCCTGGCCGGTCGAAATACCGCCGAGGACGCCCCCCGCGTGGTTCGTAAGAAAACCCTCCGGCGTCATTTCGTCGCCGTGCTCGCTCCCCTTTTGCCCGACGCACGAGAAACCCGCGCCGATCTCGACGCCCTTGACCGCGTTGATCCCCATCATCGCGTACGCGATCATGGCGTCGAGCCTGTCATAAACCGGGGCGCCCCAGCCCGTTGGGACGCCGCGCGCGACGACGGAAAGCAAGGCGCCCACCGAATCGCCGCTCCGCCGCAATTCGTCGATGTAGGCCTCGACGCGCGGGACGATCGAAGCGTCCGGGACGAAGAAGGGATTCTCCGCGATCGCGCGCTCGTCGGAAAAAGGGACGGGGATCGCGCCGATCTGGCCGACCCACCCGAAAATCGTGACGCCGAAACGCTCTTTGAGCCACTTCCGCGCGATCGCGCCCGCCGCGACGCGCACGGCGGTTTCACGCGCCGACGCGCGACCGCCGCCACGGGGATCGCGGACGCCGTACTTCCTGTCGTAAGTAAAATCCGCGTGACCGGGCCGGAAAACGTCGGCGAGTTCGGCGTAATCGCCGCTGCGCTGGTCCTCGTTGCGGATCAGGAGACCGATCGGCGCGCCCGTCGTCTTCCCCTCGAAGACGCCCGAAAGAATTTCGACCGTATCGGATTCGCGGCGCTGCGAAACGTAAGGCGACGCCCCCGGCCTGCGCCGGTCGAGGTCGGCCTGGATATCCGCCGCTTCGAGCGCCAGACCCGGAGGACAGCCGTCGACGACGCCCCCGATCGCCGGGCCGTGCGATTCGCCAAACGACGTAAGCCTGAACAGGCGGCCAAACGTATTCCCCGACATGGTCTCCCAGCGATGTTATTTTGAAACGGCAGTTGGCATTATAAACGCTTGATCGGGGTTTATCGCTTTTCCAAACCTTCTAGGCCCTCCAGAGCATCCGCGACGCAAAACCGCTGAAACTTCATCGGTCGCTCTGGTCCCCTAACCCAACTTTAACAACAAAAGTTAAAAAAGGGGTTTTTTGGGGGGTAAATGAGGGGTAAGTGATTGATAAATAAAGGGGAGAGGAAACGCCGGTCGAATGTAGTGCCATAATATTTTTATAAAGTATTGCTTTTCTTTTTGGAAGGGGCTACGCTTGGGGGATGTATATCCGACGGACACTGACGCGAAGCCGGGGGGCGGGGGCGTCCTATTACACCTATCGTCTTGTGCGCAGTGTGCGCATTGGGGAGAAGGTGAAGCAAGAGACGCTGCTCAATCTGGGGAGTCAGTTGGATATACCGATGGAGAGCTGGGCGGAGTTGTGTCGTCGGATTGAAGAGATACTCGGGGGTCAGGTTTCCTTGGTCGGTCTTGCGGGGGAATTGGAAGAAGCGGCGCAGAGATACGCGGGGCAGTTGGTGGTACGAGGCGGGTTTGATGCACGGGGTCGGTCCGAATCCCGGCCAGAATCCGATTCTCGATCCAAGCCGGAGTCTGGACGTTTTGTAGAAGTGGATGTGGAGTCGCTGGAGGTATTGCAAGCGCGCTCGGTGGGGGTGGAACACGCGGGATTGTGGGCGATGCAAGGTCTGGGCTTTGAAGAACTGCTCACGGCCTTGGGATTCAACGGCGTTGACCGAGCGATGGCGATAGGAAGCGTGATTGCGCGGATGGCGGTACCGGGGTCGGAGTCCTCGAGTTGGAACTGGCTACGGGCGCACTCGGGGCTGGGAGAACTTCTGGGAGAGGACTACGGGAAACGCTCGCTGATGCGGCTGTATCGAGTCTCGGACAAATTATTGCGACACCAGGCACGGATCGAGGACGCGCTGTTCTCCCGGGTACAGACGCTGTTTGGATTGGAGACGCGCGTCACGCTGTATGACCTGACGAACACCTACTTCGAGGGGGGTGCCCACAGACAGAAGAAAGCCAAGCGTGGGCATTCGAAAGAGAAGCGGAGCGATTGTCCCTTGGTCACTTTGGGCTTGGTGCTTGATGGGAGCGGATTTGTGCGGCGCTCGCGCGTCTTTGCGGGGAACGCGGTCGAGGCGCATACCCTCTCCGAGATGTTGGAGCGGCTCAGCGTCCCGGAGGGGGCTTTGGTGATTCTGGATCGGGGGATTGCCACGGAAGAGAATATTCTCTGGCTCAGGGAGAAAGGCTAT
Organism: Accumulibacter sp.; assembly: GCA_031266435.1. Classification (GTDB taxonomy): domain Bacteria; phylum Pseudomonadota; class Gammaproteobacteria; order Burkholderiales; family Rhodocyclaceae; genus Propionivibrio. The sequence goes on along the minus strand of JAISAZ010000024.1, from coordinate 828 downwards.
CGCTATCTGGTAATGGCGCGGGGAGGAAAGCGTGCATTCGACGCCGAACGGGCCCTCTCGTTTACCAGTGCCTCGGGAGAAGCGCTACGGGTCAGCCGGGAAGACGACGGCGAGGAAGTCCGGCTCTATTGTCACTCCGCGGGGCGCGAGGAGAAAGAGAAAGCGATGAACGCTCAGCGCATGGCGCGTTTCGAGGCGGGACTGACGAAACTGGCGGCGGGTCTTTCCCGCCCCCGGGGGATCAAGAACGCCGACCGCTTGCGGGAGCGGATCGGACGCTTGAAGGAATGTTACGCGGTGGGACAACAGTACCAGATCGATGTGCGTACCGATCCCGATCGAAACGAGAGGGTGATCGCACTCTCTTGGCAGCATACCCTGCGGGCGGGTTCGCGTTTTACCGATCCGGGCGTCTATTGCTTACGCACCAATCTCCTGGATTGGGATGAAGAGACGCTCTGGCGTACCTATATCACGCTGACCGACATCGAGGCGGTGTTTCGCTCTTTGAAGTCCGAACTCGGATTGCGTCCGATCCATCATTCGCGCGAGGATCGTGTCGACGGACATCTCTTTCTCTCCGTGCTGGCTTATCAGTTTGTCCAGTTCCTCCGTACCCGGCTCATGAGCCAGGGCATTCAGGAAAGTTGGGCGCGGCTGCGTACGACGCTTTCTCTCCAGCGACGCGTCACCGTCACTTTCACGCAACGCGACGGACGAAGCTTGAATGTGCGCAAGGCGACACGCGCCGAACCCGATCTTTTGCGCCTTTATCGCGCGCTCGGCATGAATGAGGCGCCGGGGGGCATTCGAAGGTTCGTCTCTTGA
>JAISAZ010000035.1 GCA_031266435.1 Accumulibacter sp. | reverse complement strand
GTCGGGGAACAGCAACTTCCCGACTTCTTTCTACAACTTTTTCCCGCCTAACGTAACAGCATAATCCGACTCGTAAAATCCCTCCCCTTCAGACTCATCTCCAAATTGGAATAGACTTGGCCTCAGTGGGCTTTCGGTGGGCAGTATCGTCGCTTGGCTTTTTTCCGCGCCGCCGATACGATAGAATCGTGTGAACCGACCAATTTACGCTGTTTGGATAAACATGACTGCCCGTCTGCGCGAGATACCTTACAACTACACGTCTTTTTCGGACGGTGAGATCGTCGTCCGCCTGCTTGGCGAAGAAAATTGGGCGATTCTCAACGAACTCCGAAGTCAGCGCGTCACCGGCTTGTCCGCGCGGATGCTTTTTGAGGTTCTCGGCGACATTTGGGTGATCCAGCGCAACCCCTACCTCGAAGACGACCTCCTGAACAATCGCCATCGCCGCGAAGCGCTGATCGGCGCGCTGCGGCACCGGCTCCGCGAGATCGACAAGCGCCGTCAGGGGAACGCGAAGGTTTTCCAGCTTTGCAGCGCCGCGCAGAGCGCCGTCGACGCCTTCGAGCAGCACTTCGACCGGACGCGCGCATTGCGCGCGCGCGCGTTGAAGACGCTCTCACGCCGCACGCGCCGCGACAACATCGCCTTCGACGCGCTCTCGCGCGTCTCTCACGTGACCGACGCGTCGGACTGGCGGATAGAGTATCCGTTCGTCGTGCTCTTCCCCGATGCGGAGGAAGAAGCCGCCGGACTCGTGCGCGCGTGCATCGAACTGGGTCTAACGATCGTCCCGCGCGGCGGCGGGACGGGGTATACGGGCGGCGCCGTTCCCCTGTCGCCGTTCTCGGCGGTGATCAACACGGAAAAACTGATCGACGCGGGGCCGGTCGAGGAGATCACCTTGCCGGGGAGCGACCGGACGCACGCGACGATCCGCACGGGCGCCGGCGTCGTCACCGAGCGCGTCGCCGAGATCGCCGACGCCGCGGGTTATGTTTTCGCCGTCGATCCGACGTCCGCGAGCGCGTCGTGCGTCGGCGGCAATGTCGCGATGAACGCCGGCGGGAAGAAGGCCGTCCTGTGGGGCACGGCGCTCGATAACCTCGTGTGGTGGAAAATGGTCGACCCCGACGGACGCATCGTCGAGATTACGCGATTGCGCCATAAACCGGGAAAAATCCACGAAGAGCGCGTCGCGGAATTCGAAATCAGGCGCTTCAAGACCGACGGGAAGACGCTCGACGGAAAAGTCGAGACGCTCAAGATCCCCGGCGGCAGTTTCCGCAAGGCGGGGCTCGGCAAGGACGTGACCGACAAATTCCTTTCGGGTCTGCCGGGGGTGCAGAAGGAGGGGACCGACGGTCTGATCCTTGCCGCGCGCTGGTTGTTGCACAAGATGCCACCGCAGATGCGGACGGTCTGCGTGGAGTTTTTCGGTCAGGCGCGCGAAGCCGTCCCGGCGATCGTCGAAATCGCCGATTATTTCAAGTCCGGTGGCGCGGGCCGCGAAGCCGGCGTCGCGCTCGCGGGGCTCGAACACCTCGACGAGCGTTATATCAAGGCGGTCGGCTACGCGACGAAGGCGAAGCGCCGCGAGCGTCCGAAGATGGTTCTGCTCGGCGATCTTGCGGGGGACGACGAAAAAGCGGTGGCGGAAGCCGCTTTGGAGGTCGTCCGCCTTTGCGCGCGGCGCGGCGCGGAAGGTTTCATCGCTTCGGACGCCGACGCGCGGAAGAAGTTCTGGCTGGAGCGCTCGCGGACCGCGGCGATTTCGCGTCATACGAACGCGTTCAAGCTCAACGAGGATGTCGTGATTCCCTTGCCCCGGATGGGCGAATACTGCGACGGGATCGACCGGATCAACATCGAGTTGTCGATCCGCAACAAGCTCGAACTCTGCGACCGGCTCGACGCCTTTTTTTCGGGGACATTGCCGATCGACAGCGGCGACGCCGGTCTCGACCCGGAAGTTCTGATCGGGGACGCGCGTTCGGACGCGCGGGAAACCGTCGCCGCCGTCCGCCGACGCTGGCGGTGGATTCTCGACGCGCTCGACGAGCCGCTCGCGGAGGCGGAACCGCTCTTTGCCGAATACGGCGTTCGCGCGGGGACGCTGACGAATACGGCGGAGAACCCGACGCTCTTCCATCGCTTGCAGGACCGTTCGGTTCGCGTCTCGTGGAAGGACGAACTCAGGCGTCCGCTCGAGGCGATTTTCAGAGGCGCGATGTTCCAGCCCGTCCTCGACGGTGTCAAGGCGACCCAGAAGGAAAATCTGCGCGGACGCATTTTCGTCGCGCTCCACATGCACGCCGGCGACGGCAACGTGCACACGAATATTCCGGTCAATTCCGACAATTACCCGATGTTGCAAACGGCGTACGCGACCGTCGCGCGCATCATGGCGCTTGCGCGTTCGCTCGACGGCGTGATTTCGGGCGAACACGGGATCGGCCTCACAAAGCTCGATTTTCTGACCGAAGACGAGCTGCGTCCCTTCGCCGAATACAAGGCGCGAATCGACCCCGACGGGCATTTCAACAAGGGCAAGCTCCTGCCGGGTGCCAATCTTTCACGCGCTTACACGCCGTCGTTTTCCTTGCTCGGAACCGAGTCGCTGATCATGGAGCAGTCCGAGATCGGCAAGATTTCGGCGATGATCAAGGACTGTCTGCGCTGCGGAAAGTGCAAACCCGTCTGTTCGACGCACGTCCCGCGCGCCAACCTGCTCTACTCGCCGCGCAACAAGGTTCTCGCGGCATCGCTCCTGATCGAAGCCTTCCTTTACGAGGAACAGACGCGGCGCGGCGTTTCGCTCGCGCATTTCGACGAGTTCAACGAAGTCGCCGACCATTGTTCGATCTGTCATAAATGCGTCAAACCGTGTCCGGTCAATATCGACTTCGGCGACGTCACGGTTCGGATGCGGAATTTCCTGCGCGAGCAGGGGAAGAAGAAATTCGTCCCCGCCAAAGCCGCGGCGATCGCCTTTTTGAGCGTGAAGGACGCGACGTATATCCACGTCATGCGTAAGCTCATGATCGAATGGGGCTACAGGGGTCAGCGCTGGGCGCACCACCTGGCGAAGTCTTTCAGGCTCATCCAGGGGCAGACGCGCTGCCCGCCTTCGACGGCCGAGCGCTCGACCTTGAGTTCGCAGATCATTCACTTCGTCAACCGGCCGCTGCCGGACGTTCCGCGCCATACGTCGCGCGCGCTTCTCGACATCGAGGACGAAAAGATCGTTCCGATCATCCGCGACCCCGAAAAGCTCAACGCGCCCGACCGCGTCAACGAAGCGGTCTTCTATTTTCCCGGTTGCGGTTCGGAGCGCCTGTTCTCGCAGGTCGGGCTTGCGACGCAGGCGATCCTTTACGAGATCGGCGTGCAGACGGTGTTGCCGCCGGGTTATCTGTGCTGCGGCTATCCGCAGAACGCCGCCGGCGAATCCGGGCAGGGCCGGAAGATCACGACCGACAACCGCGTGCTTTTCCATCGCGTGGCGAATACCTTGAACTATCTCGACATCGGTACCGTGATCGTTTCGTGCGGCACATGCATGGATCAACTGCTCGAATACCGTTTCGACAAGATATTTCCGGGGTGCCGCCTTTTGGACATTCACGAATACCTGCTCGAAAAAGGCATTACGCTCGAAAAAAATCCCTCGGATAAAACGCGCTATATGTACCATGAGCCTTGCCACGCACCGATGAAAACACAGCCGGGATCCAGGGTCGCCGCCGCGCTTCTTGGCCGCGACGTCGTTTCGCTCGAACGCTGTTGCGGCGAATCGGGAACGCTCGCGGTGACGCGTCCCGATATTTCCACTCAACTGCGCTACCGCAAGCAGCGCGAGATCGAAAAAGGCGTCGACGAATGCCGCGTCGGAGGATACACGGGTGATATCCGCCTTTTGACGTCGTGCCCGTCGTGTCTGCAGGGGCTGTCGCGCCAGAACGCGCCGGGGCTTCGCGCCGACTACCTCGTCGTCGAAATCGTCCGGCAGCGCCTTGGGAAGAACTGGATGGAGGACTATATACGGAAAGCCGGTAACGGCGGAATCGAGCGCGTCCTGCTTTGATTCCTTTTCCAGTTCGTCCCTACCAACGTCGACTCGCCTTGCCGTACTACTTGTACTGTCTGCGGCTCGTCTTCTCGGTATGAACGAACTGGAAAAGGAATCGACGTTCCGAGTGTGCAGGCGAGCGTCGGGAAAACGGATTTTTGGAGACATTTTTCACGGCGAGCGAACGAGTGTTTGAAACCGCTTTCTTTTTGGCGTGATAATCTCGAAAATAAGGGGATTACGCCCCTTCCGCGCCACATCGCCCGCTTTCCCCGGTAGGAGGTCAGGCACGACCGCGCGGAGTGCTCAAGTCGAACCGGCATAATTTGCTTCCTGACGTTTAACGAGGCCTATACACGCAATGAACACGACCGACAACCCCGCTTCCGCCGATGCTCTATACATTTCCGACCTGCGCGAAGGCGAGTACGTGCTCGAGCGTGTGCCGCTCGATGACCCGCGTCGCGCCGAAGTCGAACTCTCGCGCTTTCTGGACGCCTTGCTGAACCCCGTCCTCGACAGCAAAACGATCTATGCCTTGCTCGAACTCGCGGCCGAAGATGTCGCTTTCGTCGCCAAAGAGTTGGCGAAAGAGTATCTCGACCAGCCCCTGCCGCTCGACGAATCGCAGGAGAATACCTTCGGGCGTGTGATCGCGCTCTGGGGGAAAATGACGCGCCTCTACGACTATTGCATCAGCCCAGCCGAGCGCCATGATTTCCGGAACAACGTGCAGCGTCACGCCGAAGTGCTGTATCGTTGCATACATTACATTTGCATTTCTGTGCTCGAATTCCAGCGCGCGCGCCAGGAATACGCGCCTGGTCTGTTCCTCAAACTGAACTCGTATTACGCGAGGGCCGAGAGGGCGGGAATCGACTCCCTCGTGATCGTCAACCCTTTCGAAGCGGAAAAAGAGACGAACTGCGCGGTGGAATACCTGATGGCGCTTTTGTGCGACGCGGCGGACCGCCACCGTCTGGCGACGCTCGACCAGACGCTCGTCTACCGCTGGGCTTCACTCTGGGCGCCGCTCGTGACCCTGCACAGGATAGACGCGAAGGACGCCTTGCCGCCCCTGGTTCTCGACTTGTCGCAGGACAGGCCGATGTTCTTTTCAGCGAATCCCGCGTGGAACGAGAATCTGCGTCGGGTGGGCACCGATAAATTGCTCTTCAGGATACGGCGGATCGAAGAGCGCCTGAAGCAGCAGATTCCGCCTTCGAGGCTCGGTCTGGGGATCAACTGCACGGCGGGGCAGTGTCTTTCGCTGCTCAAGCATTTGTCCGCGCCCTGGTCTCAAACGAGGGCGAGCCGGAAATTCCGGCGCCTTCCCGCGTCGTCGCGTCCGACCGCACGCTTGTGCACGGACTTCGAGGAAATCTTCTTTTTCGTTTCGGGCAAACCGTTCAAGCAGAGGGCGGAGGAGCGCAACAATTCGCGTGACAATTTCGAAATGCAGTTCATTTTTCGCCAGGAATCGGCGCTGTCGAATTATCACGTCCAGATCGGCAACGAGGCGCAGAAATTCACCCCGGACGACTGGGGCGTGGCGGATCAATCGCTCAACGGCTTACGGCTCGTGTGCGACAAGCCGGCGAAAAGAATCGCGCCGGGTCAGTTGCTGGCTGTCACGCTTCCCGGCGAGGCGGCGTTCATGCTCGGCAGGATGGTTTGGGTCGTGCAAAGCGTATCGCGCGGCCTGATGGCCGGCGTCAAGACCTTCCTGGGCGCTCACGTCGCCGTCACCGTGCGCTTCGTCGAAAAGAGTTTCGACCAGACCGAAGCCTGGTATCCGGGCTTTCTGCTCGAAGCGCTCCCTTCGCTCGGCGAAGTGGAAGCGCTGATCCTGCCGTCGCGCTTTTATCGCCCCGACGCGCGCGTCGAGCTGACCGGAGGAAACGGCGTCGTCCGGCACATCGTTCTGCGGCAGGTCATTGAAAGCGGTTACGATTTCGACCGCGTCGGTTTTGCCGTCGTCGAATGATCGCAGAGAAGTTTTTCGCGCCGTGCGCCGTCGGTTCTTGAGATAGGCATCATGGCCGGGCTTTCCTCAGAGACGCCGATTCCGCTGGAAATACGGCAGCATGACAAGTCGCGTACGCTCGAATTCGTCTTTGAGGACGCTTCTTACGAATTGAGCCACGAATTCCTTCGCGTGTTCACGCCGTCCGCCGAGGCGCGCGGGCACACGCCGGGTCAGGAAGTCCTTCAGACGGGCAAACGCGACGTAAAAATCGAGAGCATCGAACCCGTTGGCAATTACGCGATCCGTCCCCTCTTTTCGGACGGACACCGAAGCGGCATTTATTCCTGGGACATCGTGCATTTCCTCTGCGTCAACGCCGACGCGCTCTGGCAAACCTATCTTTCACGTCTGGCGTCGCAGGGCGCGAGCCGTGACCCGGAGATCGGCGTCGCGCCCCTGAAGAAACCCTGCGGCCGCTGCGGCGGGCATTGAGGTACTGCCGTGTCCGACAAAACGCATTTTGGATTCGAGACGATCGATGCAAAAGACAAGGCCCCTCGGGTCGCGCGCGTTTTCGACTCGGTCGCGCCGTGTTACGACGTGATGAACGACCTGATGTCGGCGGGTCTGCATCGGTTCTGGAAGGCTTTTACCGTCGTGAAGAGCGGTGTCCGCGAAGGCGCGCGCGTTCTCGACGTGGCGGGCGGGACGGGTGACCTCGCGCTCGCGTTCGCGCGAAAGGCGGGAAAAACCGGCGAAGTCTGGCTGACGGACATCAACGACGCGATGCTCGCGCGCGGGCGCGACCGGATCTGCGACGAGGGCTTCATCCTCCCGGCGGTGCGTTGCGACGCGGAAAAGCTCCCCTTCCCCGAAAACCACTTCGACTGCGTCAGCATGGCCTTCGGCCTGCGTAATATGACGCGCAAGGACGCGGCGCTTGCCGAAGCGCGTCGGGTCTTGCGTCCGGGAGGGCGTCTCGTCGTGCTCGAGTTTTCGAGGGTACGCGAAGCGCTTTCTCCGGCGTACGATTTTTATTCTTTCAACGTGATACCGAGGCTCGGCGAATGGATCGCCGGCGACGCGGCGAGCTATCGCTATCTCGCCGAATCGATACGCCAACACCCGGATCAGGAAACGCTCAAAAAAATGATCGAAGATGCGGGCTTCGAGAGGGTCGATTACCACAATCTTTGCTTCGGCGTCGCCGCGCTGCATTGCGCGGTCAAGTTCTGATTCCTTTTCCAGTTCGCTCATACCGAGGAGACGAGTCGTAGACCGTACTGTAGTACGGCAAGGCGAGTCGACATGGGTAGGGACGAACCGGAAAGGGAATGACCCCATAATGGTGCGCGACGCACATCCATAGCGCACGCACCGCACGATAGCTCGACCGGATTTCGCCAGATCGGGAAGCGCCGCAAGAAAGAGAAGCGTACAAAGGCTGAGCGGCGCGTATTTTATGGTACAGTTTCCAGTTTACTGGTGCACATACTAAAAAACGCCGACCCCGACCGATTTGAAATCGGCTACGGCATAAAAATTGCTACTGTCGATTGTCGTCTACACCATGAAAAAAGGAGGTTTCAAATGCTGAAGTATCTATCCCGTTGGTCGGGTTTGGGAAGCGCGCTCTGCGTCGCTCTTGCTTTCGGAGCCACTCCAGCCGTGGCAAAGGATGTCGTCAAAGTGGGGTATATCGGTCCTCTGACCGGCGGGAACAGCGCCGTCGGTCTGGGCGCGAGGAACTCTGCCGACCTGGCGGTCCGCTTGCAGAACGCCGACCCGAAGTCGAAATACCAGTACGAACTCGTCGCGCTCGACGACGAGTGCAAGGCCAACATCGGCGTGCAGGTTGCGACGAAGATGGCGTCCGACGCCAAGATCATCGGCGCGGCGACGCACTACTGCTCCGCGGTGGCGCTCGGCACGGTCGACATCTACCACCGTTTCAAGATGCCGGTCATCGTCTGGGGCGCGGTCGAGCCGAAGATCACGTACGGCAACAATTACCCAGAAATTTTCCGCACGATCGGCACGCAAGAGTATCAGAACAAGGTCGCGTCGACCTTCGTGCGCTCGCTCGGCTACAAGAAGTTTGCGGTCATCCACGATACGACCGACTACGGCAAGGCGCACAAGGATTTCTTCGTCAAGTTCCTGACCGAACAGGGTGGCGAAGTGCTCGGCATTTTCGGCGTGACGTCCGAACAGCAGGATTTCACGACCGAACTGACGAAGATCAAGGCGCTGAACGCCGAAGTTCTTTATTTCGGCGGACTGACGCCGCTGGGCGTCCGCATCCGTTCGCAAATGGACAAACTCGACCTGAAGCTTCAGTTCGAGGGGACGTCGGGGATCAAGTCGGACGCCTACATTTCGGGCGTCGGCGCCAAACTCGCCGAAGGTACCCTGAGCTTCCTCGACGGCGCGCCGGTCGAAAAACTCGCGGGCGGCAAGGCGTTTACCGAAGCCTACGCCAAGCAGGGCTACGCGCAACCGGCCGAAGCGCTCGGAATCTTCGCGTTTGCGAGCATGAAGCAGATCATCGACACGATCGAAAAAGTCGGCCCCAACCGCAAGGCGCTCGTCACCGCGCTGAGTCAGATCAAGGAAGACGACACGCTGATCGGCAAGATCACTTACGATGATCACGGACAGAACGCCATTCCGCTCATGACGAAATACGTCGTCCAGGATGGGAAATGGACGGTTTGGGAAGACAGCGAGTATGCCTCCGGGAAACGCTCGCTCGTGAAAGTCAAGTAAGGACACTTAGTGCCCCCGACCGTCGGGTCGGGGGATGTAAATTCAGTTTTCAACGAAGAAAGGTTCGGGAGCATGGACTTCTCCCTTCTCCTGCAATTTTTTATAAACGGGTGCATGCTGGGCATGATGTACGCCCTCGTCGCCGTCGGATTCACGCTCTTTTTCGGTGTCCTCGACGTCATCGTCTTCTCGCACGGCGACTCGGTGATGGTCGGCGCCTTCGCCGGCCTGACCTCTTACCTGTTCTGCATGTACATCAGTCCGGGGATGCCGGTCTGGCTCGTCACCTTCTTCGTTTTTCTCGCGGGAATGGCCTTCGTCGCGGGTTTCGGGATGCTCGTCTCGCGCTTCATCATCATGCCGCTCCGCTCCGCGCCGGCGCTGAACACCTTGCTTGCGACGATGATGCTCGGAACGGTCATGCGCGAAGCCGTCCGGCTTTTTTTCCCCGACGGATCGAACCCCAAGCCCTTCCCCCGGCTTCTGCCGGAATGGAGCTGGAAATTCGGCGACGTGCTCCTGCGCTTCGATAACCTCGCGCTCTTCACCGCGGGCGTTCTGCTCATCGTCGGCGTCGCTTTTCTGATCAATCACTCGCGCCTCGGCATGGCGATACGCGCCGTCGCGCAGGACGCCGAAGCGGCGCAGATCATGGGCGTCAACTTTCCGTTGATCGTTCTTTTGACCTTCGCGATCGGTTCGGCGGTCGCGGCCTTCGCCGGTCTGATGAACGGCCTTTATTACAATGAGATCAACTTCAACCTGGGGCTCCTCCTCGGCGCGATCGGCTTCAGTTCAGCCGTTATCGGCGGTCTCGGCAATATCTACGGCGCGATTCTCGGCGGTTTCGTCTTCGCCTTTCTGCAAGTGATCGGGACCGTCGCGACGCCATTTTCGAGCGCGTACAAGGATGTTTTCGCCTTCGGCGTCGTCATCGTCCTGATGGCAATTTTTCCGACCGGGATTCTTTCCGAGCGTCAAAGCCAAAGGGTGTAAGCATGCGAAGCTCGAAGGATTTCTTTTGTTGCGCGGGTCTTGCGTTCGCCCTGTTCGCCTACCTGGCCCTCCTCCTCGGCGCCGAAGAGGAATGGTCGATCGCGGCTTACGTGCTGCTCGGCGTCGTCGTCGTCGTCGCGCTCGTCGCGCTCGACGTGTTCTCCACGATCGAACGGCTCGTCCAGTCCAACGAACGCACCTGCCAAGCCTTGATGGTTCTCGGGACGCTGGGGATCATCGCCGTTTTCCGTACCGACCACTACACGCTCTTCCTGCTCGGGACGATTTTCATCTACAGCGTCGCGGTTCTCGGAATCAACGTGCAGCTCGGCTACGCCGGCGTGATCAATTTCAGCGGCGCTTCTTTTTTCGGGATCGGCGGCTATACGGCCGCGGTTTTTCTCCAGCACACGCCGACGCCGCCCCTCGTGACCCTCGTTCTCGGCGGGATATTCTCGGCGGTGGTCGGGAGCGTCCTCCTCTTCCCCGTTCTGCGGACTTCGGGGCACTATTCGGCGCTCGTCACGATGGCGTTCGCCCTGCTTTTGAAAGTCTTTCTCGAAGTCTCCGAATGGCTCGGCGGCCCGCAGGGTCTCGCGTTGCCGCCGTTCAAATTCCTCGGAATCAATTTCGCCGAGGACCTCGTCCTCTTTGGGAACGAGTACTCGTTCTACGTCAAATACGACCTCGTCTGCCTCCTCCTGCTCGTCATGACCTTCATGTTCGTGCAACGGATCGAGCGTTCGTGGTTGGGTCTCGCGATGGACGCCGTCAGGATCGACGAGACGGCCGCCGCGTGCTTCGGCATCAGCATCAAGCGCTGGAAAATCACGGCATTCACGATAGGCAACTTCGTCATCGGCGTCGCCGGCGCGCTCTACTCGATGATGCTCTCTTACATCAACCCGTCGAACTTCACCTTTTCGGATTCCTTGCTCTTCCTGTCGATCCTGCTCCTGGGGGGCATCGGGAGCATCTGGGGCGTGATCGCCGCGACGGCTTTCATGGTCGTCATCCCGGAAAAATTCCAGGTCATCCAGGAATACCGCTACCTCATCTATTCGGCGATGGTGCTGGCCATGATCGTTTTCCGCCCGTCGGGCCTGCTTCCGCGCAAACCGAGGACGTATATCGCGGGGGGGCTTCTGTGAGCAAAGTCCTCTTCTCGTGCCGGTCGCTGACGATGAAGTTCGGTGGCCTGACGGCGCTCAACAAGCTCGACCTCGACATCAACGAAGGCGATATTCTCGGCCTCGTCGGGCCGAACGGGTCGGGGAAGACAACTTTCTTCAACGTCGTCACGGGAATCTACCGACCGACCGATGGGCAGGTCGTTTTCGACGGATGGGATATCACGGGCTTTTCGCCGCAGGCAGTTTTCGAAGCGGGTATCTCGCGCACCTTCCAGCGCTCCCGGCTGTGTCTCGAACTTTCCATTTTTGACAACATCATGCTCGGAAACTTCAAGACGCACAATCTCGGAATTCTCGGCAACATCTTTCGCCGCAAGGCTTTTCACAAGACCTGCGCGGAAGAGATCGAAAAAGCCGTCGAACTGATCCGTCTGCTCAACCCCGCGCTCGTCGGCAGCATTCACAGGCCGGTCGCCGACCTGAGCATGATCGACCGGCGGCGTATCGAAATCTGCCGCGCCCTGATCGGCAAGCCGAGGCTGCTTTTCCTCGACGAGCCTTCCGCCGGGATGACGCACGACGAGACGAATCAGCTCATGGACGAGATTCTCGCCATGAAGTCCGACGAACGCCGGCTGACGATCGTGCTCATCGAGCACGAAATGGGGATCATCGGTAAAGTCACGACGCGTTGCGCCGTGCTCAATTTCGGTGAAAAACTCTGCGACGGCACGTATCAGAGCATCGTGGAAAATCCTCTGGTTCAGGAAGCCTACCTCGGCCAGGAAGTGACGGAGGATGAAGTCTGATGCGACAAGCTTTGACGGTAAACCACATCAGCGCCGCCTACGGGAAGGCCGACGTCCTGAGCGACGTCAACATCACGATAGAACCCGGCAAGATCACGTGTCTGCTTGGCGCGAACGGCGCGGGAAAGAGCACCTTGATCAAGGTGCTCCTCGGACTCCTGAAACCGCATACGGGCGAAATCTTTTTCGAAGGCGAAAACATCACGGGCCTCCAGCCGCACGAAATCATCGGGCGCGGAATCGCCTGCATCCCCGAAGGGCGGCGCATTTTCCCGAAGATGACGGTCGAAGAAAACCTCTATATGGGCGCGTACCAGGAGCCTTCGAACGAAAAGATTCGGGAAAAGATGAGTGAAGTCTATACGCTGTTTCCGCGTCTTGAGGAGCGTCGCGCCCAACTCGCCGGCACGATGTCCGGCGGCGAACAGGCGATGGTCTCGATCGGGCGCGGACTCATGCATTCGCCGCAGCTTCTGATCATCGACGAGCCTTCGCTGGGGCTCTCGCCGGCGCTCGTCAGCGACAATTTCCGCATCATCCGGCGCATATGCGAAGCCGGAACCTCGGTTTTCCTCGTCGAGCAGAACGTGCGGCAGACGCTCGCCATTTCGAGTTACGGCTACGTGCTCTCACAGGGGCGCATCGTCGCGCACGGCGAGGCGCGCGCGCTGAGGGACGATGTTGCGGTCAAGGAAGCCTATTTCGGGTAATTCCGCTTGCAAACCGTCCATGACTTCGTCGACTTCGCCTTGCCGTACTGCAGTACTGTCTTCGGCTCGTCTTCTCGTCCTGAACGGTTTGCAAGCGGAATGATCGCGCATACCTTGCAAACACTCGATCAGAAGACAGAGGACAGAAGACAGAAGACAGAGCGCTCACTGCGTTCGCTTCGTGACCAGTTTTCAGTCGTCAGATGTCGCGTGGCTTGCCTCCATCTGATTACTGATACCTGATTACAAAGGCCGAAGGCCGTTCTGTCGTCTGTCTTCTGTCTTCTGTCCTCTGATCACGAAAGGAATAAACCTCATGGATACAGTCGAACTCCTGCAATACCTCGTCCGCATGGACACGTGCGCCGCGGGTGAAAAACCGGCGCTGCGCTTTCTGGCCGACCTGCTCGAACCCGCGGGTTTTTCCTGCCGCTTCGAGGACTACCTCCCGGAGGATCAAAGGCCCGACGCGTGCAACCTCTACGCCGTCCTGAACGAAGGCGCGACGGGGCCGGCTCTTCTTTTCGGCGGGCACATCGATACCGTGCCGATCGCGGCGGCGCCGTGGAGCGTCCCGCCTTTCGCGGCGGAAATACGCGGCGACCGCCTTTTCGGGCGAGGTTCCGTCGACATGAAGAGCGGGCTGGCCGCTTTCGTCTCGGCGTCGATCGAAGCGGCGCCGCGCATCAAGGACCGCGAACTGATCCTGCACATCTACGGCGGCGAGGAGCACGGCTGCCTCGGCTCCAAAAAAGCGAAAAAAACGATCGCCGCGTCCTCGGTGGGCGCGGCGATCATCGCCGAGCCTACGAACGCGCGTCCGCTCGTCGGGCATCGCGGCGCGCTCTGGCTCAACTTGCGGACGCGCGGCGTCGCCGCGCACGCGAGCATGCCGGAGAAAGGCGAGAACGCACTGGCAAAAATCCTGCCCGTCGCCAACCGTCTGCTCGATTATCGGCTCCCCGACGTGTCGCATCCTCATCTGGGAACCGGGACCTTCGTCGTCTCGACGCTTCACGCCGGACTCAACAGCAATTCCGTCCCCGACAGCGCGCTCCTCACGCTCGACATGCGGACGGTTCCAGGGCAAAAGTCCGCCGAAATTCTCAAGGACATCGAAAAGATCGTCAATGGTGAAGCGGCCATCGAAACGACCGTCGACCTGGAGTCGGTCTGGACCGACCCGGATCTCCCATGGGTAAAACGCGTCCGCGAGATTTGCGGCGGCCTCCTCGGAGACACCGTCGGAATCGAAACCGTCGCTTTTTTCACCGACGCCGCGCCCGTGCGCGACGCGATCCCCGGACTCCCCGTCGTCATTCTTGGTCCCGGCGACCCGACGCTCGCGCACAAAACCGACGAATCGTGTTCGGTCGCGCAACTCCGTACCGTTCGAACGATGTACGCCGAAATCCTCCGCGACTGGTATGGGCTGTGAGCACGCGTGGCTTGAAACCGCTGGCGCCGTCGAAAAAGCGATCGGAGAGACGAAGATAGACGTTTCGGACTTTTGAAAACACGGCCCGAGCGCGCCTCCATCTGTTATGCTAAGCCTTGACTGAACTTGGAA
>JAISAZ010000046.1 GCA_031266435.1 Accumulibacter sp. | reverse complement strand
ACGTTTTGGGAATACAGACCTTTCGCGTCTTTCGCGCCTTTCGCGGTTGAAATCGGTTTTTATCTCTCTCCTGATTCCTGACATCTGACCCCCGATATACGCATACGGAATCGTTGGGCGTCGTTACGCATCACAACCAATAACCCCCCCAAACCACCATAAAAAACAATCGGAACGTTGGGCATCGCTTCGCTCACCCCAACCTATGCACGCTGATGGGCACGGCGTGCCGTGCCCCTACGAAAACCCAACGCATCTGGCAATCGCCGTGGCTTTCGATCCGTTCCATCTATCGGTTCTTCCCGATCGGTTTTCATCTGTCTCCTGTCTTCCGTCTCCTGACTCCTGATACGCGCCTGCGTAACGTTGGGGTTCGCTTCGCTCACCCCAACCTATGCACGCAGATGGGCACGGCGTGCCGTGCCCCTACGAGAACCCAACGCATCTGGCAGTCGCCGTAGCTTTCGATCCGTTCCGTCTATACGGTTCTTCCCGATCGGTTTTCATCTGATTCCTGGCATCTGATTCCTGATTCCTGTTTCCCGTCACCGCCCGATATTCTTTTGAAGAGCTTCGGGGTAGCGCGCGCCGTGGATCGTGATACTCGAAAGCGCGGTAGCGATGTCGCGCAATTCGGGCGCGGTCAGAGCGACCGAGGCGGCACCCAGGTTCTCTTCCAGCCGATCGAGCCTCCTCGTTCCGGGAATCGGGACGATCCACGGTTTTTGCGCAAGCAACCACGCCAGCGCGATCCTTGCGGGCGTCGTCTCCTTTTGCGAGGCGATTTTCTTGACGAGTTCCACCAGAGTCTGGTTGGCGTCGAGGTTTTCCGGCGTAAAGCGCGGCGAACGGCTGCGAAAATCGTCGCTCGAGAACGTCGCGTTCCTGTCGAATCTTCCCGTCAGGAAACCCCTGCCCAAGGGGCTGAACGGAACGAACCCGACCCCCAATTCTTCGAGCGCGGGAAGCAGTTCTTCTTCCGGCTGCCTCCAGAACATCGAATATTCGCTTTGGACGGCGGCAAGCGGCTGTACGGCGTGCGCGCGGCGAATCGTCGCGACCCCGGCTTCCGAAAGACCCCAATGCCTGATCTTGCCCTGCCGGATCAGTTCGCCGACGGCTCCCGCCACGTCTTCGATCGGAACCTTCGGGTCGACTCGGTGCTGATAGTAAAGGTCGATCGTTTCAGTCCGAAGGCGCTTCAACGAGCCTTCGACGGACGCCCTGATCCGCTCCGGACGGCTGTCGAACACCTGCTCTCCGTCACGCGTCTGAATGCCGAACTTCGTCGCGATGACGACCTGGTCACGAAACGGGAGAAGCGCTTCACCGACGAGTTCCTCGTTGACGTAGGGCCCATAGACTTCGGCGGTATCGAAAAAAGTCACTCCGCGCTCGACGGCCTGATGGATGAGCGTAATCATTTCCCGTTTGTCGGGAGCTGGGCCGTAGCCGTGGCTCATTCCCATGCAACCCAATCCTATGGCTGAAACTTCCAGGCCGCTTTTTCCAAGACTACGTTTTAGCATCTTCCCGCCCCCCTGCGCTTGGCGCAAACCGATTTTATCGAGCCAACGCGCGATTTCGCCGTCGGCGTCTTTGACTTCCGCGCCTTTGACGGCAAGCCCATCGAGAAGTGTAGATTTGGGACAAAGCTTCGCAAGGTCGTCACGCGCCTTGCCGAAGCCGCTCCCTCCGTGCGTCATGAACAGCGCAAGCGCCTTCCCGGACAGATCGTTTTTGGAAAGAAAGCTTCTGACGGGAGGCGCCATATTGCTCCACCAGCAGGGCGAGCCGACGAGTACGGTATCGTAGGCGCCGAGATTTTGTACCTGCGTTTTCAACGCCGGCAGAAAACCGCTTTCGAGTTCTTTTTTGGCCTGCTCGGTCGCAAGGCGGTACTCTTCGGGGTAAGGCTCAGCCGCCTGAAGTTCGA
Source organism: Accumulibacter sp. (assembly GCA_031266435.1). Lineage (GTDB taxonomy): Bacteria > Pseudomonadota > Gammaproteobacteria > Burkholderiales > Rhodocyclaceae > Propionivibrio. Next base: position 9,856 of record JAISAZ010000046.1, on the reverse strand, counting down.
CGATGTCCGCGTTGGTAAGCGTACGGATTTTTTCCGCCATCAGGCGGGTATTCCCGGTGCGGGAATAGTAGACGATCAGCACTTTTCCGCCGCCCGGGCGCGGCGCTGCGCGCGCGGAACGCGTTGGAACGATTGCGGGTGCGTACAATATGGACGTGACTCCCAAAGCGGCGATTTTCAGAACGCCGCGCCGAGAAAAGCGATGACTGTTGTCTGAACTTGTCATTTCCGAGACTCCTTGGGTTTGCGATCGGTATTGAGATCCCGGCGCTTCATTCCTCTTTCAAATCGTTCATGCTTGAGAAGACGAGCCGCGTGACCCGACGGAAGCTTGCAGGGACGAACTGGAAAAGGAAATACGCCGTATTTATAGCGCCGCGCGCCTGCCCGCTGTAGATGCGATCCTGCCCGATTCTTGCACGATACGCTCACCGGCGGATTCATTCGCGCTGGAATACATCATAGGACGAGCAAAAGTCAGATACAAGTGATTCTTTTTTCCAATTGTTAGGAATTTTTAGAATTCTCCCGTAGAGGCGGAAATTTCGCCAAAAATGCCGAAAAAAACACCGAAAGCGTCTCAAGCGCAAGGCATTTCCCGCCGTGCGGCGTGTTTGAATCGTCCGATACGCGTTAGAATCGGGGGCAGCTACAGGAATTTTTCCTGGATTTCTCTGGAATGCGCTTGAAGAGGTGTGGTATTGAACAACGGTTTATTTAGAAACTTGGCGGTATGGCTTGCGATTCTTCTTGTGTTGATGACGATTTTCAATCAGTTCAACCATCCGACGACGCAGGCGCCGATGGAGTATTCCGAATTCATGGAAGAGGTCGGCAAGAGCAATATCGACAAGGTTCTCATCGAGGGGCGTACGCTCAAGGCGACGACGCGGGACGGGCGCAAGCTGAATTCCTACGCGCCCTCCGACATCTGGATGGTCTCCGACCTGCTCAAAAACGGCGTCAAGGTCGAGGCCAAGCCGGAGGAGGAACCCATCCTGATGAATATCTTCATCAGTTGGTTTCCGATCATCCTTCTGATCGGCGCGTGGTTTTTCCTGATGCGCCAGATGCAGGGCGGCGGTCGGGGCGGCGCGTTCTCCTTCGGCAAGAGCAAGGCGCGTCTGCTCGACGAGTCGAGCAACAGCGTGACCTTCGCCGACGTGGCGGGTTGCGACGAGGCGAAGGAGGAAGTCTCCGAACTCGTCGATTTTCTGAAGGACCCCTCGAAGTTCCAGAAGCTCGGCGGGCGCATCCCGAAAGGCGTTCTCCTCGTCGGTAGCCCCGGAACAGGCAAAACCCTGTTGGCCAAGGCGATCGCGGGGGAGGCCAAGGTGCCTTTCTTCTCGATTTCGGGTTCCGACTTCGTCGAAATGTTCGTCGGCGTCGGCGCGGCGCGCGTCCGGGATATGTTCGAGAACGCCAAGAAACACGCGCCGTGCATCGTTTTCATCGACGAACTCGACGCCGTCGGGCGCCAGCGTGGCGCGGGACTCGGCGGCGGGAACGACGAACGCGAGCAGACGCTGAACCAGATGCTCGTCGAGATGGACGGCTTCGAGGGAACATCGGGCGTGATCATCATCGCGGCGACGAACCGCCCCGACGTGCTCGACCCCGCGCTGATGCGGCCGGGACGCTTCGACCGTCAGGTCGTCGTTCCGCTGCCCGACATTCGCGGACGCGAGCAGATTCTCGTCGTCCATATGCGCAAGGTGCCGCTCGCGCCCGACGTGAAGGCCGACATCATCGCGCGCGGAACGCCGGGTTTTTCGGGCGCGGACCTCGCCAACCTCGTCAACGAGGCGGCGCTTTTCGCCGCGCGCGCCAACAAGCGCCTCGTTGATATGGAGGATTTCGAAAAAGCCAAGGACAAGATCATGATGGGCTCCGAGCGGCGGAGCATGGTGATGAACGAGGAGGAAAAGCGCAACACCGCCTACCACGAGTCCGGTCACGCCGTCGTCGCGCGGCTCGTCCCGAAGTCCGACCCCGTCCACAAAGTCACGATCATCCCGCGCGGCCGCGCGCTCGGGTTGACGATGCAGTTGCCCGAAGAAGACCATTATTCCTACGACCGGGTCTATCTCCTGAGCCGCATCGCGGTCATGTTCGGCGGGCGCATCGCCGAAGAACTTTTCATGAACCAGATGACGACCGGCGCGTCGAACGACTTCGAGCGCGCGACGCAGATCGCGCGCGACATGGTCACGCGCTACGGCATGTCGGACGCGCTCGGCCCGATGGTCTATGGCGAGAACGAAGGCGAGGTTTTCCTCGGCCGTTCGGTGACGACGCACAAGAACATGTCGGAAAAAACGATGCAGCAGGTCGACCTCGAAATCCGCCGGATCATCGACGCGCAGTACGCGCTGGCAAAGCGTCTGCTCGAAGAGAACCGCGACAAGGTCGAAGCGATGGCGAACGCGCTGCTCGAAATCGAAACGATCGACGCCGACCAGGTCGACGACATCATGCAGGGCAAGCCGCCGCGTCCGCCGAAACCCCCGTCGCCCAAGGTAGATTCCTCCCGAACGCAAGCCCCTTCCGACGCCGAATCGGGCGAACCCGCTCCCGCCTGAGCGGCCCGATTCATGAATCCGGCGAGAACGCTTCGTTGCGGGCGATTCGAGCTATCGCTCGATCGTCCGCTCGTGATGGGCATCGTCAACCTGACCGCCGACTCCTTTTCGGGTGACGGCATCAAGGACGATTTTGAAGCGGCGCTAAAGTACGCTTTTCACCAGATCGACGCGGGCGCCGACCTGCTCGACATCGGCGCCGAATCGTCGCGTCCGGGGTCGCTCCCGGTGACCGCCGACGAAGAGAAGGCGCGCCTCGTCCCCGTCCTCGACGCCTTGCGCGACTGCGGCGTTCCGGTCTCGGTCGACGTCTACCGCCCCGAAGTCATGCGCACGGCGCTCGATCACGGCGCGTCGATGATCAACGATATTTATGCGCTTCGGATGGAAGGCGCTCTGGAAGTGGTCGCCGAAAGCGACTGCGCGGTATGTTTGATGCATATGCAGGGACGCCCGACGACGATGCAGGAAAACCCGGAATACGAAAACATCCTCGACGCGGTCCGCGATTTTCTCGCCGAGCGTGTGCGCGCGGCGGTTTCCCGCGGGATTTCCGAAGACCGCTTGATCCTCGACCCCGGCTTCGGCTTCGGGAAGACCGTCGAACACAATATCGAGCTTCTGAAACACCTCGACGCCGTTTCCGCAGGGGACTTGCCCGTTCTGGCGGGACTGTCGAGAAAATCGATGCTCGGCGCGATCACCGGTCGCGGGGTCGACGAGCGTGTGTCGGCGAGCGTCGCGGCCGCGCTGATCGCGGCGCAAAACGGCGCGCGGGTCTTGCGCGTCCACGATGTCGCCGCGACGCGCGACGCCTTGAAGGTTTTGCAGGCGGTCTCGGCGTAAACGCCGGGAACCGACAAGAAGAACATCGCAGGAGCTTACAATTTTGATGGAACGAAAATATTTCGGCACGGACGGCGTGCGCGGTCGCGTCGGACGGCACCCGATCACCCCGGACTTCGTCATGCGCCTCGGCTATTCGGCGGGCAAGGTACTCGCGCTGGACGCGCGCGCGCGATCGGACGCCGCGAGCCGTCCGGCGGTCTTGATCGGGAAGGACACGCGAATCTCAGGCTATATGCTCGAAGCGGCGCTCGAAGCCGGATTTTCGGCCGCCGGCGTCGACGTCTGCCTCGTCGGGCCGCTCCCGACGCCTGCCGTCGCGTATTTGACGCGCGCGCTGCGCCTCCAGGCCGGAATCGTCATTTCGGCATCACACAACCCGTTTTACGACAACGGGATCAAATTCTTTTCCTCAAACGGCGTCAAGCTCGACGACGCGATTGAGGGCGAAATCGAAGCCGGGATCGGAGCGCCGATGAACTGCGTTCCGTCTGCCGACCTGGGGCGCGCGCGCAGGATCGACGACGCGGCGGGGCGCTATATCGAGTTCTGCAAAAGCACCTTTCCCAACGAACTCGACCTGCGCGGCATGAAGATCGTCGTCGATTGCGCGCACGGCGCGGCCTACCACGTCGCGCCGCCGGTCTTTCACGAATTGGGCGCGGACGTGCATACGATCGGCGTTTCCCCGAACGGCATCAACATCAACGAGGAAACCGGCGCGACCTCTCCGCACGCTTTGAGCCGGGAAGTTCTCGCGCAACAGGCGGACTTGGGAATCGCGCTCGACGGCGACGGCGACCGCGTGATCATGGTGGATTCGCAAGGGCGTATTTACGACGGCGACCCGCTCTTGTACGCGACCGTTCGCAGCCGCCTGCGCAAGGGCGCCGTCGCGGGCGTCGTCGGCACGCTGATGAGCAATCTGGCGATCGAGCACGCTTTCGCCGGACTCGGCATTCCCTTCGCCCGCGCCGACGTGGGCGACCGCTACGTGATGGAAGCGCTTCTCAAGAAAAACTGGCTGTACGGCGGCGAAAATTCGGGACACATCCTTTGCCTCGACCGGCATACGACCGGCGACGGCATCGTTTCGGCGCTGCAAGTCCTCTGCGCCCTGCGCGAGGAGGGGGGGACGCTCGAAGAACTGCTCGGGCATCTTTCGCTCTATCCGCAAGTCCTGATCAACGTGCCGCTCCCCAAGGAATTCCCCTGGAAGGAAGATCGGGGCATCAACGACGCGCTCCGCTCGACCGAAGCCGCGCTCGACGGCGAAGGCCGCGTCCTCCTGCGCGCGTCGGGGACGGAACCCTTGCTGCGCGTCATGGTCGAGTGCCGCGACGCCGAAAAAGCGCGTGAGGCCGCCGAGCGGGTCGCCTGCGCGGTACGCGGAGCCGTCTCCGCTGTATGAGGCGTCTCGTCCCGGATACGCGAAAATCGCCGCGAATGTGAATACGCGAAAACCGCCGCGAATTCATCCGAAAATTCTGCGCGCGCCGTCCAATATTTTCGTCTGAACGCAGATCGTGATTGACCGGAGAATTTGCAGGTGACTATAATTCATCTTTTTGCTTCCTTTTCCAGTTCATTCATACTTTGACGCCGAGCCGCAAGGCGAAGCCGACCAAGGACGAACTGAAAATGAGATGAGACGATGATGCGCGGAAAACACGTAATAGCCAACTGGAAAATGCACGGCGGTTTGGAAACAAACGCCGCGTTGCTCCACGACGTGCTCGCGGGAGTGAGCGCTCTGCCGGAGGCTGTCGGCGTCGCCGTTTGCGTTCCCTTCCCGTATCTGGCGCAGGCGCAATCGCTGCTCCAGGGGTCGCGCGTCGCGCTCGGCGCGCAAAACCTCAGCGAACACCCGCAAGGCGCTTTCACGGGCGAAGTCGCCGCTTCGATGCTGAACGACTTCGCTTGCCGCTACGTCCTCGTCGGCCACTCCGAACGCCGTGGTCTGTACGGCGAAACGAATGCGCTCGTGGCGAAAAAATTCGCCGCCGCGCTGTCCAAAAACCTTTCGCCGATCCTCTGCGTCGGAGAAACGCTCGAAGAGCGCGACGCCGGCCGGACGCTCGACATCGTTTCGGCGCAGGTCGACGCCGTTCTCGACCACGTTGGAATCTCCGGGTTTTCCGACGCTCTCCTTGCCTATGAACCCGTCTGGGCGATCGGAACGGGGCGTACCGCGACCTCCGCGCAAGCGCAGGAAGTCCACGCGTCGATTCGCGCGCGTCTTGCGCGTTCGGACGCCGGCGTCGCCGAAAAACTTGAAATCCTGTATGGCGGAAGCGTCAAACCTTCCAACGCCTCCGAACTTTTCTCGATGAAAGATATCGACGGCGGCTTGATCGGAGGCGCTTCGCTGCACGCGGCCGATTTTCTGGCGATTTGTCGGGCGGCGACTTAAATAAAAGGTAAATAAAGGGTCATGAATTTTCTGTTTTCCATCATTCTGCTCGTTCATGTGATTTCCGCGGCCGCGATCGTCGGTCTCGTTCTCGTCCAGCACGGCAAGGGCGCCGACATGGGCGCCGCGTTCGGCGGCGGCGCGTCCGGCAGCCTTTTCGGCGCGACCGGGTCGGCCAATTTTCTGAGCCGCTCGACGGCCGTTCTGGCGGTCGTGTTTTTTGCGACGAGCCTGACGCTGGCCTATTCGGCATCGAATCAGACAAAGTCGTTTGGCAGCATCATGGATGCTGCGGTACAATCGCTCCCTGCTCCGGATTCGACGCCCGCCGGAACGGATCAGAAAGCGGGCACGGAAACAGGAGCGCCGCCCGCGCCCGCCAACAACGAGGTGAAAGCGGACAACATCCCGAAGTAGGCAAACCTTCGGAAGCGCTTGGGTATTTGGGTATTTGGAAAAGCCGACGTGGTGAAATTGGTAGACACGCTATCTTGAGGGGGTAGTGACTTAGGTCGTATGAGTTCGAGTCTCATCGTCGGCACCAAAAACTTCATTCCAGTCCCAAATCGTTCGCGCCTCGACGCCGAAGCGCTTCACCTGTGAGGGCCTCCCTCGACGCCTGCCTTCTCCTCTCCAGTTCGTTCATGCTTTGATACCGAGCCGCATGCGTTTGGGTGGCATAGGTTGGGCTAAGCGCAGCGATGCCCAACGAGAAGAGATTGGATTATCCCGGAGAGATTGGAGTGAGCGAAGGGTATGGCTTGGCTTGAGCTACGCCCAAGGTTCCGCTTTCGCATGAAGGACAGAACAGGCGCGGTTTGGAAGGGGAATCGAGCCGTAATTCTCAGCCTGTAAACGCCGCTGCCCCCTCCAAAGACAAAGGGTCGGTTTCCCGACCCTTTCTCCAACTTTCAACTCAAGAAAGTTTGTTTCATGGAGTATATGATGGCAATACTTATTCAGCTACGCATTGATACGACTACACGCCGGATTTTCGCCCGACTGAAAAATCCTAGCGCTTTGCGCGACAAAAAGCAAGTAGGAATGGGTATAGGTTGGGCTGAGTTTACGAAGCCCAACGCAGCGGCGGATAAAATGACCGCAAGAGCATATCTGGTGGGACACAGCGTACCCTATCAGGGATCAGGAATCAGAGGACAGGGGACAGAAAAGCTACCGGCGGCTTCGCCGCCGGAGAAAAGCATTGAAACACCGATCTGTTTTCATCTGACCCCTGATTCCTGACATCCGTCCTCTGATGGGCACGGCACGCCGTGCCCCACCAAGAACCCGCGAATACGGTAATCCAACCAAATTCCCCCTGATAAGAGGGAAGTGAAGGGGGTTGATAGTGTTTCGGCAAGCATCGGCGCGTTTTCAAACCTTCCAACCCGCCTTTTATCACATCATTTATACGCATGCGGAATCGTTGGGCTTCGTTCCTCAGCCCAACCTATACCCGCCATTCCAACCGATCGGTTTTCATCTGATTCCTGATCCCTGATACCTGACGAGGCCGCAGGCCGCTCTGTCTTCTGTCCCCTGAACCCGACCGCCGGTCAAGCCGGCGCGGAGGATCGCCTCAGGCTATGGTAGGCTATGAATTTTCTTCCTCTCGAAAAAAACCTCATGAAAAAACTCTTCGCCATCGCGGTCTGCCTCGCTCTCATCCCCTGCGCGGCGCAGGGCGCTCCAAGAAACGCGCCCCGAGGCGCCCCCAGAAGCACGCCCAGGAACACACCCGCCGCCAGAAATACTCCCGCGCCCGCGCCCGTAGCTGCGCCCGCCACCGATCCCGCGCCCCCCGCATCGGGAACGCCGACGTTTTCGACGACCTACGACGCGGCGATGAAGGGCAATCTCAACATGCAGCGCCTGCTGGCCGTCGGCTACTCTTCCACCCCTCTCGAAGGCCAGATCATCGACCCGGTTCAGGGTTGCGCGTGGTTCATCGTCGTCAGCAATTCGGGAAGCAAGGACCTCATCCCGGCGGACGCTTCAAATCAGAAGCTCTTCTGCGGAGGACTCACGGGAACTTTTCTTGCGACCGCGCAGACCGAAGCAAAACGGCTCCTCAAACAAGTCTACAACAAGTGATCTTTCGCCGCGCCCTGTCGCACGGGACGCGGCATCGGCTTTGCGCTCCTTGATCTGCCGCGCGGACGAATCGAGCGCCACGCGGCATGCGGTACATTTCGCCGCTTTCGATTCCCCCGGCGGCATCCTGATTCCATTCCCGGTTCGTCTTTGGTCGACTTCGCCTTGCCGTGCGGCGCGCACGGAAAAAACGGGACGAGACTGATGCGCCGCGCCGCGTGAGACCGTATAATTCCCCTCCACAAACCACGCTGCGACCCCTTAAACCTAGAAACCGCTTTGACTACTGATTTTTCCCATTGAAGGGCAGGTGATGACAAGCTTCTCTGGTTTTTTGACCGCTCACTCTCAGGGCGAGTCCGTTCCGCGCCTGGGAGCGCCGCCCCGTAGCGCGCTGGCGGTGTTGCTCCTCCTTGCAGACATGCGTCTGCCGCGTCGTCGCGCCTTGCCAGCACACTTAAGGAACAGCACTCCCAGGCACGTTCAAAGCGGTTTCTAGGTTCAAACGCCATGCTCGTCTGCTTCGTCGTTTTCTACCTTCTCATCTCTTCCGGCATCGGAGTCTACGTCGCTACGCGCGTCCATAACACCAAAGATTTCGCGCTCGCCGGACGAACGCTCCCGCTTCCGGTCGTCATCGCGACGGTATTCGCCACGTGGTTCGGCGCCGAGGCGGTTTTCGGCGTTTCGGCGACCTTCGTGAAGGAGGGGCTTCGCGGCGTCGTCGCCGACCCCTTCGGCGCGAGTTTCTGCCTCATCATCGCCGGCGTGTTTTACGGCACGAAACTCTACAAGATGAACCTTCTGACGCTCGGCGACTTTTTCCGCATCCGCTTCAGCCGTTCCATCGAAGTCCTGACGACGCTGTGCATCATCTTCTCGTATCTGGGCTGGGTTTCGGCGCAGGTCAAGGCGCTCGGCCTCGTCTTCAGCCTGATCACCGACGGCGCCGTCTCCGAATCTGTCGGAACGGTCCTCGGCGCGACCATCGTGCTGACCTATACGACTTTCGGCGGAATGCTCTCGACCGCCATCCTCGATTTTCTGCAAATGATCACCATCATCGCCGGCCTCCTCTTCATCGCATGGGTCGTTTCGGGGATAACCGGCGGCGTCGCCGCGACGGTCGCCCACGCGGCGGCGGCGGGCAAACTGAATTTCTTTCCCGAAGCCGATCCCGTCGCGTGGTTTTCCTTCCTCGGCGCGTGGATGACGATGATGCTGGGGTCGATCCCGCAACAGGACGTCTTTCAGCGCGTCACGTCGGCAAAAAACGCGAAAACGGCGATTTGGGGGTCGGTCCTCGGCGGCGTGATCTACTTCGCCTTCACTTTCGTCCCCATGTTCATCGCATATTCAGCGACGCTTGTCGACCCCGAAGTTTTCAACGGCCTGATCGCGCACGACTCGCAACTCGTCCTGCCGACGCTCGTCCTCAATCATATGCCCGTCTTCGCGCAGTCGATTTTCTTCGGCGCTCTCCTTTCGGCGATCATGAGCACCTCGTCGGCGACCTTGCTCGCGCCCTCGGTCGCCTTCTCCGAAAACATCGTCCGAGGCTTTTTCCCGCACCTCACCGACAGCGCGCTCCTGCGCCTGATGCGCTACACGACCTTCGGCTTCACCTGCGGTGTGCTCGTCTTCTCGCTCACGTCGGACGCGTCGATTTTCAAGATGGTCGAGAACGCCTACAAAGTCACGCTCGTCGGCGCTTTCGTCCCGCTCTTTCTCGGAGTCTTCTGGAGCAAATCGACGACGCAGGGCGCGCTCGTTTCGGTCTGCGGCGGCGTTTTTTCGTGGGTAGCAATCGAACTCCTCGTCGGAAAAGAGAGCCTGCTTCCCCCGCAGATGATCGGCTTTTGCGTCAGCCTGCTCGGCATGGTCGCCGGTTCGCTCCTGCCCCAGAAAATAGGCGTTC
>JAISAZ010000068.1 GCA_031266435.1 Accumulibacter sp. | reverse complement strand
ACAGCGGCAGTTCGACGGGCGAGAGCCCCATGCGGGCGATCAGGTCGCACAGGCTGGTGATCAGTGCCCCGAACAGCCCGCATAGGTTGGGGTGCTTGCGAACCCCAACATCTCGGCATGATCGTTCGGCTGATTGCGTTGGGGTTCGTTTCGCTCACTCCAACCTATGCGCGCTTGTCTGGCGAACGTACGCGGGAAAACGCGGCGCACGGCGCGGCGAGTCTCTTCAGCAGTGCTTGTGGGCAAAGTATAATCGCGCTGCAGGGCTTTCACGATTTTGAAGATAAACTCGTACAAATGAACGCCAGTTCGCCGTTTTACTCTCAAGGAATATCCACATGAAACTCTCCGCTCGCCGCTCTCTGATCGCGGCTCTCTGCCTCGTGTCCGCCTCCTTTCTTTTCGCGCGCCAGCTCGTCGCCAAATGCAGTGAAGTTCCCGCCGCGGAATACGAAAAAGGCTATTCGGTACATATCCGCGACAATCTCTATTTCGTCATGAACCTGAAAGAGATTCACGACAACATGAAGCGCACCGAAAACGCCTACGCGTCGGGGCAGTTGCGCTACCACTATTCGGTCATCAACCCCAGAATTTCCACACCCTACGAGGGCGGCTATATCGGCATGCGCGTTGCCCAGAAGCATGACAAGAAGAACGTCGTCGGCACGCCGGGTTTCAGCGAACTCGAGACCGCCGGTGAATACAGCGGCGAAATCGTCGTCCCGGAGGAGGTGTATACGATCACCGCAAAAGCGCCGGGTCAATGCGTGTATCAACCGGTCAAACTATGGTACGAACTCGTCTGCCCGGGGCAGAAGCCGGCCGTGGTGAGGCGGGGCGACCTTATCGTGATCACCAGCCGATCTGGAGTCCCCATGTCGTCCCGGCTCAGTACCGGCAGCACTCGGCTCTATGAAAATCAGGTGGTCACCGACATTTATTTCACGAAATTCCGCGAAGAGAGTTTTTCCATCAAAATGAAGCCCTTTACGCTCACCGCGGCCGACCGGGCGAAGGTGACGACGCTTCTGCGCGACCAGACCCGAAAATACCTGGCGACGCTGAAGAAATACCGTTGCGACCCCTTTAACGAACAGCCCCTCCTGTTCTGACCTTGATCCGATACGCTCGCCGGGCCAAACAGGACAAAACACTATGAGCGAATACCAATACTACGAATTCGCGGCCATCGACCGGCCCTTGACGCGTGATGAGATCTGCAAGCTACGCGCCGTATCCACCCGGGCCGTCATCACGCCGACCGGCTTCAACAACCATTACGAATGGGGCGACCTCAAGGCCGATCCCGCCGACTGGATGCGGCTTTATTTCGACGCTTTCGTTTATTGGGCCGACTGGTGCAGTTGCTGGTTGGTCCTGCGATTCCCCAAGGCCGCTTTCCACAAGGCCGACCTCGAGCCTTTTACCGAGTGTCACACGTTCTCGATGAAATCCAGCAACACGCACTGGCTCCTCGAATGGAGTCTCGACGAAAGCGAAGACTACGAACGCTTCGCCGAGGACGACGGTCGCGGCTGGATGCGGCGCTTGCTTCCACTCCGCGACGAACTCCTGCGCGGTGACCTGCGCTCGCTCTACCTGGGTTGGCTCGCCGGCGCGAAAGAACTCGACGACGGCGATTTGGAACCACCGCCTCCGTCCGGCCTCAAGGAATTGTCGCCCGCGCAAGAAGCGCTGGCCGAGTTTCTGGGAATCGACCCGGATCTGCTCGAAGCCGCCTCGTCGGGGAGCGCTTCGATGTCCTCACGAGAAAGTGAGGCGCAAGACATCGCGGCGTGGCTCGAGACTTGGCGAATTCCAGACATGCAGGACGTGGTCAAGCGCATCGCGCTGGGGCAGGCTCAGGAAGCCGAACAGCGTGTGAAATCGCTCTACGCCGCGTGGTTGAAAGCGCAGCATCCCGTCTCGCTCCCCGCTTCGCCCACGCGCTGCGTCGCCGAACTGTGCGAACTCGCCCGATCGGCCGCCGCGGTCCGGCAGGCGCGAGAAGCCAAGGAACGCGCGGCGCGCGAGGCCAAACAGCGACAGCGGCGCGAAGCCGACTTGCGCCGGATGATGGACGCTCCCGACGAACGCTGGAAAGACGCCGATACCCAAGCGACGCGGGGCGGAGCTTCCGGCTACGACGAAGCCGTGCGCATACTCACAGAACTGGCCGAAGGCTACGCGCTCGTCTACAACCGCGAAGCCTTCGACCACGGCTTGCGGCGCTTTCTCGTCCCCCACGCCAAGCGCGCGGCCCTCTTGCGACGCTTGGCCGACGCGGGTCTGTGGTCGGGATGACTCCGAAAATCCTTTTGTTCCGTTTCTGATTCGCAGGCCCGCATAGGTTGGGATGAGCGAAGCGAACCCCAACACAGTCAACCGAACGATTATGCCGAGATGTTGGGGTTCGCAAGCTCACCCCAACGGTCATGGCGGTTGTCGCCACCTCGGATGATGAAAGATGTTTTTACAATGGAGCGCGGGCGTCCCGCCCGCAAAGAAAAACCACGAAGCGGGCGAGACGCCCGCGCTCCAATGTCTTTCACGCTAACCTATGCGGGCTACAACCCCCTATTTTCCTCTGACCATCATGAACACCCTCATGAAAAGGAAAATCGCATGGACGAATCTTTTTGCCGCTTGACACGGTTGTTCTCCCGGCATTGTCGTGCCACCCTCTCCCGCAAGCGGGAGAGGGGACAGCAAGCGGCGGCGCTTCGTCTGGAAAGGTTTTCCCAACTTTGGATTGCACCCGGCAAATTCTGCTTTGCCTTATCGCAGTCCATCGCCTAGCATTGTGCCCCTGAGTTTTTACGTTGCTGGCAGACAAAATGAACGGGGTCGAAATCCACGATATGCACCCAAGAGGTTATCTTGCCTTCGATTTGAAGGAAATTCTGGTGTGCCTGAAGGAAGATGCACTTGCGAGAGAGTGGAGTACAGCGGGCGTTGAGAGTACGGGCAGCGCTGCCGATGCGCTTGAGTCTCTCGAAGATGGCGTTCCTGTGTCAGGGCAGCGGCTGCTTGATCTGTCCACAGGCGTCATTCAAATCATTTGGGGCACTTTCTCAGGCCGCATTCCTGGCGAGGCAACGGACAGCCTGATTATCAAGGCGATTGACAGCACGTTATGGGAGGTCTTCGGCAGTCCAGTGTGCCTGGCAAGGATCCAGGCATGTTTCCATGATGTCAGGCCTGCTGGTTACACTATCTAACGAATAATAAAGGGGTCGTAGTCATTTAATTTTTTTGCCAAGTTGTTCGGCCATCTAACCTGAAATCGGCGAGGGTACCAAGGAAACTTGATTCCTGGTGCGGTTATTTGCTGATTATGGCTGAAAACATAAATGACTACGACCCCTTATTCTTGTTTCTCCATTTGAGAATTACTGGAGAGCGACGACGATGGCACGACGCGATGGATGCTGATCAAGCTCGCATAGCTTGGAGTGAGACAAGCAAACTCCAACATTTCGGTGCGATCGTTCGACGGGTTACGTTGGAGTCCGCTTTGCTCACTCCAACCTATGCGAGCTATATTCCCACCGTCATTGCGAGGAGCGAAGCGACGTGGCAATCCATGAGGCCGTATGGATTGCAGCGAATAAAGGGGTCGTAGTCATTTAATTTTTTGAAGGGCTCCAGCATAAGGGTAGGATGGCAAT
>JAISAZ010000015.1 GCA_031266435.1 Accumulibacter sp. | reverse complement strand
TCCGCGCAAGAAAAGGAGGAACTCACGATGCTCGCAAAAAAGAACCCGCAAGTAAAGAAAGCGGTAGTGAAGCTACTCGCGCTCACAGAAGACGAACGAGCGCGGATGCTCGCCGACTCGCGAGAAAAGCTGCGCCGCGACATCTCCGCGCAAATACATGCAGGAGAAATGCGAGGATGGGAAGAGGGTCGTGAGGAAGGCAGGGAAGAAGGCCTGGAAGAGGGGCTGGAAAAAGGAAAACGTTTGGTTGCCCGGAGCCTGATCAATCTCGGTCAGCCTGTGGATGTGGTCGTCCAGGCCACGGGGCTGTCGCGGGAAATCGTCCAGTCCATGTTGCACTGAGGTCAGAGGACAGAAAACTGAGGACAGAAGACAGAGCGCTCGCTACGCTCGCTTCGTGATCTGTTTTCAGTATTCAGTTATCGCGTGGGTTGCCCCTTCTGATTACAGAGGCCGAAGGCCGCTCTGTCCTCTGTCTTCAGACTATAATCTCCCTCTTTCTCCGAAAGAGTCACCGCCTCATGCGTATCGCCTTCCTGCTGCTTTTTCTATCGACGTTTGCAATGGCGCAACCCGCTCCGCCCGCATCTCCACCGGTGCCCGTAGCGCCCGCCGCGTCCACTCCGTCCGCCTCGCCCGTCACGTCTGTCGCGCCCGCGCTGCCCGCGTCCCCCGCGCTCGCGGCGAAGTCGTGGCTGCTGCTCGAATTTTCGTCGGGGCAGGAACTCGCCTCGCAGGCGGCCGACGAGCGTCTCGACCCCGCGTCGCTGACGAAGTTGATGACGGCCTACCTGGTTTTCGCGGCGATGAAGGAAGGCTCGATCAAGGCGAATCAGGAGCTGGTCGTGTCGGAAAAAGCCTGGAAGACGGGAGGGTCGAAGATGTTCGTCCTCGTCAACGCCAAGGTGACGACCGACGAGCTGCTCAAGGGGATGATCGTTCAGTCGGGCAACGACGCGAGCGTCGTTCTGGCTGAAGCGCTCGCGGGGACCGAAGAGAATTTCGCGCAGATGATGAACCGCGAGGCCAAGCGCCTCGGAATGGAATCGTCGAATTTCGTCAATTCCACCGGCATGCCCGATCCGCAGCACTTCACGACGGCGCGCGACCTCGCAAAGCTCGCCGGCGCGCTGATCCGCGATTTCCCGGAAGAGTACGCCAAATACTATTCGATGAAGGAATACCGCTACAGCGACATCACCCAGCGCAACCGCAACGACCTGCTCTTCATCGACCCGACCGTCGACGGCATCAAGACGGGGCATACGCAGAGCGCCGGTTTCTGCCTCGTCGCTTCGGCCAGGCGCGGCGCGCGCCGTCTGCTTTCGGTCGTCCTCGGCGCGCAGAGCGAATCCGTCCGCACGCAGGAGTCGCTCAAGCTCCTGAATTTCGGTTTTCAGGCTTACGACGCGCTCCGAATTTACTCGAAAGGTCAGACCGTCTCGTCGCTGAAAGTCTGGAAAGGCGCGTCGTCGACGGTCAAGGCGGGCTTTGCGAGCGACTTCATTCTCGCCGTCCCCAAAGGCAGGGCGTCCGAACTGAAAGCCGAACTCGTGTCCAGGCAGCCCTTGATGGCGCCGGTCGTCGAAGCGCAGGTCGTCGGCACGATGAAGCTCAGCCTCGGCGACGTGTCATACGGCGAATACCCTGTTTTTGCGATCGAAACGGTGCAACCCGCCGGGTTTTTCGGGCGGATGATCGATTCGGTGCGTCTATGGTTCAATTAGGAGTTAGATGATGAGAGCTTATCTTGACGGGCGCTTCCTCCCGCTTTCGGAAGCGAGGATTTCGCCGATGGACCGCGGTTTTCTGTACGCGGACGGCGTCTACGAAGTCATTCCGGTGTATTCGCGTTTTCCCTTCCGGCTCGAAGAGCATTTGCGCCGCCTGCAGAATTCGCTCGACGGGATTCGTCTCCCGAACCCCTACTCCGCGGCGGAATGGCGGCTGAAAATACTTCAACTGATCGCCGAAACGGATTTCGACGACCAAGCCGTTTACCTTCAGGTCACGCGCGGGGCGGACGTGCGCCGCGACGCGTGCTTCCCGAAAAACATTCCCCAGACGGTCTTCATGTTTTCGGCGCCGCTCATCGCGCCCTCGTCCGAGCAACGCGAAACGGGCGTCAAGGCGGTGACCGCGCCCGACATTCGCTGGCTGCGTTGCGACCTGAAGTCGATTTCGCTCCTGCCGAACGTCCTGACGCGCCAGCTTTCGGCAGACGTCGGCGCGACCGAGACGCTCATGTTGCGCGACGGTTATCTGACCGAAGGTTCGGCGTCGAACGTTTTCATCGTCAAAGACGGGGTACTCCTTGCGCCGCCCAAGGATTCGCTGATTCTTCCGGGGATCACCTACGACGTTGTCCTCGAACTCACCGTGAAGCACAACGCGCCCTATGAATTGCGTCGGATCAGCGAAGCCGAGTTGCGCGACGCCGACGAAATCTGGGTGACTTCGTCGTCCAAGGAGGTCTTGGCGGTGACGACGCTCGACGACAAGCCGGTCGGCAAGGGCGACTGGGTCGGCCGTCCCGGGCCGCTCGCGCGCAAAACGCACGCCTGGTTCTGCGAATTCAAGGAGCAGGTGATGAGGCGTCCGGGTGCCTGAAGAAAGTCCGCTGTCTTTTCCCTGCGCCTTCCCCGTGAAAATCATGGGCGAGGCGGACGCGGAACTGGAACGGAGCATTCTCGAAATCGTCGTCAGACACGCGCCGGACTACGACGCTTCGACGCTGGAAACGCGCGCCTCGAGCGGCGGGAAATACCTGAGCCTGACCTGTACGATCAACGCTCTTTCGAGGTCGCAGCTCGACGGGCTGTACCGAGAGCTTTCGAGTCACCCGCGCGTCAAGGTGGTGCTTTGACCGGTGAAATACGCATCCGGCGGCTTGGGCGGGCGGACTACGACGGCGTCTGGCGGTCGATGGTCGCGCATACCGCCGCGCGCGACGCGGAAACGCCCGACGAACTGTGGCTCTGCGAGCACTTCCCGGTCTACACGCTGGGGCAAGCCGGGAATCCCGAAGACCTGCTCGTCGAGAACGGGATTCCGCTGATCCGAAGCGATCGCGGCGGGCAGATCACCTACCACGCGCCGGGGCAGGTCGTCGTCTATCTGATGCTCGACTTGAAACGCCGGAAACTGTCCGTACACGAACTCGTTCGCCGGATCGAGCAGTCGGTCATCGACTTTCTGGCGGCGCACGGCGTCCCCGCCGAGCGCGTCGAAGGCGCCCCCGGCGTCTATGTCGAAAAAGACGGCGGAAAAGCCAAAATCGCCGCGCTCGGCCTGCGCGTCCGCAGGCGCTGTTGCTACCACGGGCTGAGCCTGAACGTCGACCTCGACCTCGCGCCGTTTTCGGCGATCAACCCCTGCGGCTTTCCCGGAATGGCGGTCACGCGCACGAAAGACCACGGCGTGGCGCTCGACGCGGCGCAGGTGAGCGACGCGCTCGCGGAACGCCTGATCGGCCAACTGACGCAAAGCGAAAAGCGGGGCGGCGAATGAGCGCGCGCGGCGTCAAGGAAAAAGGCGCGCTGAAACTCGCGCGCATCCCGGTCAAGGTCGCGCCGCGCGAAGAGTATTTGCGAAAGCCGCCGTGGATACGCGTCAAAGCGGGCGTTGCCGCGGCGCGCTTCGGCGAAGTCAAGGCGCTGTTGCGCGCGCGCGGCCTGCATACCGTCTGCGAAGAAGCGGCGTGCCCGAACATCGGCGAATGCTTCGGGCGCGGCACGGCGACCTTCATGATTCTCGGCGACATCTGTACGCGGCGCTGCCCTTTCTGCGATGTCGCGCACGGTTCTCCGCTTCCCCCGGACCCGCAAGAAGCCGAGCGTCTCGCGGAAAGCGTCGCCACCCTCGGACTGCGCTACGTCGTGATCACGAGCGTCGACCGCGACGACCTGCGCGACGGCGGAGCGCGCCACTTCGTCGACGTCGTCCGCGCCGTTCGGGAAAAGTCGCCCGAGACGCTCATCGAGACGCTCGTCCCCGATTTTCGCGGACGCATCGAGACCGCGCTCGACATCCTGGGCGAAGTCCCGCCCGACGTGCTGAACCACAACCTCGAAACGGTTCCCCGGCTGTACCGGCAAGCGCGTCCCGGCGCGGACTACCGGCATTCGCTGAATCTCTTGAAAATCTTCGGCGCGCGACACCCCGACGTGCCGACCAAGTCGGGTCTGATGGTCGGCATCGGCGAGACCGACACGGAAATCCTCGAAGTCATGCGGGATCTGCGCGCGCACGGCGTCGAACGGCTGACGATCGGCCAATACCTCGCGCCGACGAAGGATCACCTCCCCGTCGTCCGCTACGTCGCGCCGGACACCTTCCAGATGTTTGAAGACGAAGCGCGGAAGATGGGATTCTCCGGTGCCGCGTGCGCCCCGATGGTGCGTTCGAGCTACTGGGCGGAACGTCAGGCGCACGACGCGACCCTCCCCGACGCATCCGGGGAACTCGAGACCTGGGCACGGCACGCCGTGCCCCTGCAAAACCCGGTCAACGCGCCCGGGGAACCCATTCATTCTTTCGAGGCACCGCATGCAAGCTGACCGAAGCGCCGAAATAAGCGACCTCCTGCGACGACGCCTGCTCGTCCTCGACGGTGCGATGGGGACGATGATCCAGACTTGCGGTCTGTGCGAAGCCGATTACCGTGGCGAGCGCTTCGCCGCGCATCCGCTCGACCTGAAGGGTAACAACGACATTCTGCTGCTGACGCGCCCCGAAGTCGTCCGGGGTGTCCACACCGCCTACCTCGACGCCGGCGCGGACATCATCGAAACCTGCACCTTCAACGCGAACTCGATTTCACAGGCCGACTACCGTCTCGGAAGCGTCGTCCATGAACTCAACGTCGCCGGCGCGCGCCTCGCGCGCGAAGTCTGCGACGCCTGGACGGCGAAAAACCCCGAAAAACCGCGTTTCGTCGCGGGCGTGCTCGGACCGACCTCGCGCACGGCGTCGATTTCTCCCGACGTCGACGACCCGGCCTGCCGCAACGTCTCGTTCGACGAACTCGTACAAAGCTACGCCGAAGCGATTCGCGGCCTGACCGAAGGCGGCGCCGACCTCCTGCTCGTCGAAACGGTCTTCGACACGCTCAATGCCAAGGCCGCGCTCTTTGCGATCGAGAAGTATTTCGAGAAAATGGGGCGGCGCTGGCCGGTGATGATTTCGGGGACGATCACCGACGCCTCCGGGCGCACGCTGTCGGGGCAGACAGCCGAAGCGTTCTGGAATTCGCTCAAACACATCCGCCCGCTCTCCTTCGGCTTCAACTGCGCGCTCGGCGCCAGGGAGTTGCGCCCCTTCGTCGAAGAACTCGCGCGCGTGTGCGACTGCTTCGTCTCGGCGCACCCCAACGCCGGTTTGCCGAACGCCTTCGGCGGCTACGACGAGACACCCGAACAACTCGCCGACGAAATCGGCGAATGGGCGGCACGGGGACTCGTCAACATCGCCGGCGGGTGCTGTGGAACGACGCCGGCGCATATCGCCGCGATCGCGCGGAAGGTCGCTTCGGTCGCTCCGCGCGTCGTCGCGGCGATTCCGAAGATGCTGCGGCTTTCCGGGCTGGAGCCGTTCAATGTCGGCCCGGAATCGCTCTTCGTCAATGTTGGCGAACGCACCAACGTCACGGGTTCCAGAATCTTCGCGCGGATGATCCGTGAAAAGCGCTTTGCTGAAGCGCTTTTCGTCGCGCGTCAGCAGGTCGAAAACGGCGCGCAGATCATCGACATCAACATGGACGACGCGATGCTCGACGGTCAAGCGGCGATGGAGCATTTCCTCAAGCTGATCGCCTCCGAACCCGATATTTCGCGCGTTCCGGTGATGCTCGACTCCTCGAAGTGGGAAATCATCGAAGCCGGTCTGAAATGCGTCCAAGGCAAAAGCATCGTCAACTCGATCTCGATGAAAGAAGGCGAAGCCGCTTTTTTGCGACACGCCAAAATCGCGCGGCGCTACGGCGCGGCGATCGTCGTCATGGCCTTCGACGAAAAAGGTCAGGCCGACACCCGCGCGCGCAAGATCGAAATCTGCGAACGCGCGTACCGCTTGCTGACCGACCCCGTCGAAGGGATCGGTTTTCCTCCCGAAGACATCATCTTCGACCCGAACGTTTTTGCGATTGCGACCGGCGTCGAAACGCACGACAGCTACGCCGTCGACTTCATCGAAGCGTGCCGGTCGATCCGTTCGAGGCTGCCGTACGCGCTGACTTCGGGCGGCATCTCGAACATTTCCTTCAGTTTTCGCGGGAACGACGCGGTGCGCGAAGCGATCCACACGGTTTTTCTCTACCACGCCGTCCGCGCCGGTCTGTCGATGGGGATTGTCAACGCGGGGATGCTCGGCGTCTACGACGAGTTGGACCCGATCCTGCGTGAAAAAGTCGAAGACGTCGTCCTCGATCGTTCCCCCGACGCCGGGGACGCGCTCGTCGAGTTCGCGCAGACGATGAAAGCCCCCGCACAGAGCGCCGAAAAGACCGAAGCGCAGCCCTCGTGGCGGGAAGCGCCCGCCGAAAAACGCCTCGAATACGCGCTGGTCAAAGGAGTGATCGAAGGCGTCGCCGCCGACGCGGAAGAATGCCGCGCCGCCTTCGCCGCGCAGGGGAAATCCGCGCTGAGCGTCATCGAAGGCCCGCTGATGGCGGGGATGAACGCCGTCGGCGAACTCTTCGGCGCCGGAAAGATGTTCCTCCCGCAAGTCGTCAAATCCGCGCGCGTCATGAAACAAGCCGTCTCGGTCCTCGTCCCCTTCATCGAAGAAGAAAAGCGCGCCGCGGGCGACGCCTCGAAAGGCAGGATTGTCATGGCGACGGTCAAGGGCGACGTTCACGACATCGGAAAAAACATCGTCAGCGTCGTCCTGGGGTGCAACGGCTACGACATCGTCGACCTCGGCGTCATGACCTCGTGCGAGAAAATACTCTACGCCGCCAGGGAATGCGACGCGCGGATCGTCGGCCTGTCGGGGCTGATCACGCCGTCGCTCGAAGAAATGAGTCACGTCGCCGCCGAAATGCAGCGCCAGGGCTTCAAGATTCCCCTGCTCGTCGGCGGTGCGACGACAAGCCGCGCGCATACCGCCGTCAAGATCGCGCCGAACTACGACGCGCCGGTCGTCCACGTCGCCGACGCCTCGCGCGCCGTCGGCGTCGTCGTCCAACTCCTCTCGGCGGAACGGTCGACAGACTACGTCCGCGAAATACGCGCCGACTACGCGCGCCTGCGCGAGCGCCACACCGTACCCCTGGTGACGATCGAAGCCGCGCGCGAAGCGCGTTTTCGCTGGGACGAAGACCCGAAATACCGTCCCACGGCGCCGAAAAAGCTCGGAGTACAGGTCTTGCGCGAAATCGACCTCGCCACGGTTGCCGAGAGAATCGACTGGAGTCCGTTTTTCAGGGTCTGGGACCTGCCGGGGCGCTTCCCGAAAAACATCGACGACTCCCCCGCCGGGGACGCCGCGCGCGCGCTTTACGCCGACGCGCAAGAAATGCTCGATCGCATCGTCGCTGAAAAATGGCTGAGCGCCCACGCCGTCTTTGGGCTCTTCCCCGCCAACGCCGTCGGCGACGACATCGAAATCTACGCCGACGAGACGCGCAAAACGCCCGCGATGGTCTGGAACAACCTGCGCCAGCAATCGTCGTCGGAAAAAACGCGCCACTGCCTCTCCGACTTTTTGGCGGGCAAAGGAACGCCCGACTGGGTCGGCGCCTTCGTCGTCACGGCAGGCGTCGGAATAGAAAAGAAACTCGCCGAATTCGACGCGACGCACGACGATTACCGTTCGATCATGTTAAAAGCGCTCGCCGACCGGCTCGCCGAAGCCTGCGCCGAATGGCTCCACGCGCGCGTACGCCGCGACGACTGGGGCTATGAAACTGAAGAAAGTGAAGAACCCGGAGGCTATCGCGGAATTCGTCCCGCGCCGGGCTACCCCGCGTGCCCCGACCATACGCTCAAGGCCGAGCTTTTCGGGCTGCTCGGCGCGACGCACGCCGTCGGCGTATCGCTGACCGAATCGTACGCGATGGCACCGGCGGCCTCCGTTTCAGGCTTCTATTTCGCGCATCCCGCCGCGCGCTATTTCGCGATCAACCGGATCGGACGCGACCAGCTCGAAGATTGGGCACGGCGCAAAGCCATGCCGCTCGACGAAGCCGAACGCTGGCTCGGCGCGCTGCTGTGAGCAGAGCTATAGGTTGGGCTGAGCTTGCGAAGCCCAACGCTCCGCATGCGCATGAATGACGGAGAGGGCAGAGGGGAGAGGCTATACTTGGGCTGAGCGCTGCTGCGCTCAACAAAATCGCGGCGGCGCGCGAGGAAATCCGCCGCTTGTTTTTGTCAACATTCTCGGAGAGAAAAAATGAAGCGCCTTCTATTCGTTCCATTCCTTGCCTTGTTCGCCGCATCGACCGCGCAAGCGCAATTCCAGGGGTTTTATGAAAATCGAATCCCTGAAAAGCCCAAACCCACCCTCACCGTCGATGCGGACGCCGAAATCCTCGTCAGGCCCGACAGGCTGAATGTGGACTTCGCAATCGAAATACGATCCAAGGATTTGAAAACCGCGAAAGAGCGCGTGAGCCGCATCATGCGGGACGCCATCGCGTTCTGCAAAGCGCGCGGCGTACAGGAAAAATACATCCAGACGAACAACATTCGCATTTCGCCGCGTTACAGGCACGACGACGAAAGAGACAGGATCGTGATGCAATATTACGAGCTTTTCCAAGGCATGTCCCTGACGCTCGACCTGGACGCCGTCGGAAAATACGATGAAATCGTTTTCGGCCTGCTCGACAGAGGGGTCAACATCATTGGGAATCCCAAGTTCTCGACGACCGAGCTGCGCAAACACCGCGATGCGGCCAGACTCGCCGCGATCAAGGCGGCGCAGGAAAAAGCGAAACTCTTGACCGACGCGGCGGGGATCGTTCTGGGCAATCCCGTGGATATCGCGGAAAAACAGAGGGGAGGATATTACCCGATGTGGGGTCAAGAGAGGAACTTCTCCCAGAACATGTCCCAGAATATATCCCAACAAATGCCCATGGCCGCCTCCGAGAGCAGCGACGAAAGCGGCGGAGCCGCCCCCGGAATGATTTCCGTCAAAGCGGGCGTCACGATTACCTACGAGCTTGGAAAACCTTGAGCGGACGCCCTTGGCGCGCTACCACCGTAGGGGCACGGCGCGCCGTGCCCTTCCGCGTTTTTTGACAAACACCAAATGCTCCTGAAAGACTTCGACCTTACGACGCGCAACACGCTGGCGCTCCCGGCGCGCGCCGCGCTTTATCTCGAAGTCGGATCAAGGGAGCGGCTCGAAGCCCTCGCCTGCGACTTATCGCTCAAAGGACTGCGCCGCTTCGTCCTCGGCGGCGGCAGCAACCTCGTCCTCACCGGCGATTTCGATGGTCTCGTCCTGCACATCGCGATTCCCGGTCGCCGATGTACGGGAGAAGACGCCGACCACTGGTATGTCAGCGCGGGCGCGGGAGAAAACTGGAACGACTTCGTCCGCTGGACGCTCGACAAGGGCTGGCCGGGGCTTGAAAACCTCGCGCAGATACCCGGAAGCGTCGGCGCCGCGCCGGTGCAGAACATCGGCGCCTACGGCCTCGAAGTCGCCGACCGCATCGCCGGACTGACGGCCATCGACACGCACACCGGAAACCCCCTTCGTCTCTCGCGCGCGGATTGCCGCTTCGCCTACCGAAGCAGCGTCTTCAAACAAGAAGGCTGGCATCTCGACGGGCGCACCGCCATCGTCGAAGTGACTTTCGCCCTCCCGAAGCGCTGGACGCCGCTGACGGCCTACGCCGAACTTGCCGCCGAACTCGACGCGCGAAAAAACGCCGCGCCGAACGCGCGGGAAATCGCCGAAGCCGTGGCCGCCGTGCGCCGCCGCAAGCTCCCCGACCCCGCAACGCACCCCAACGCCGGGAGCTTTTTCCAGAACCCCACCGTCGACGCGGAAAAAGCCGCCGAACTCACCGCGCGCGACCCCACGATGCCCTCGTACCCACAAGCCGACGGGCGCGTAAAACACGCCGCCGGCTGGCTGATCGAACGCGCCGGCTGGAAAGGCAAACGCTTGGGCTGTGTGGGATTTCACGAAAAACAAGCGCTCGTCCTCGTCAACTACGGCGGAGCGCGCGCCTCCGACCTTGCCGCGCTGACCCACGCCGTGCAAGCGGACGTCAAGGAAAAATTCGGCGTCGACCTCATCCCCGAACCCGTCTTGCTCTGATCAGGAGACAGAGGACAGGAGACAGATGAAAACCGATCGGTTTGAATGGCGGGTATAGGTTGGTGGTGAGCGTAGCGAACCCCAACGATTCCGCAGGCTTGTCAGGAATCAGGGATCAGATGAAAACCGATCGGTGTTTCAACGATCTTTCTCCGGCGGCGAAGCCGCCGGTAGCTGATCTGATTCCTGTCCTCTGATTCCTGATCCCTGATGCGACGCGCGACCCGAAAAAAAATTATTTGTTTCGCGTTTTTTTCTTCGGAGAATCGAGTTTTTTCATCTCTTTATTGGCGGATTTCAGGCGGCTCTTGACCTTCGTCAAATCTTCCTCGATGGGGAGGTTTTCCGGCGCCGTTCCTCCCGACTTGAGCATCACAGAGCGCACTTCAGCGCCCACCTGGTGGGCTGTCTGGCTCAAGCCGCCCAATCCCTGCACTCTTGTGTTCTTGATCCGCTCCGCCGTTTGTGTGACACGGAAAAGGTTGGCCGCCAATTCCGTCTTCCCCATGAAGTCGTAAAGCGTGCGGCTTCCCTCCACAGGCGCGCTTTTTCGTGAAATGATCTGCTGCAAGGACATGTTGTACATGCCACGAAAGCCCGCGTCCTTGAAGAGTCCGAATTCGGTATTTTTCAATCCAGACTGCTGGGCGATGCCGCTCATGATTCTTTCGCCCCCTTTAAGCTCTTCCCGGACT
Organism: Accumulibacter sp.; assembly: GCA_031266435.1. Taxonomy (GTDB): domain Bacteria; phylum Pseudomonadota; class Gammaproteobacteria; order Burkholderiales; family Rhodocyclaceae; genus Propionivibrio. The sequence continues at coordinate 4,300 of JAISAZ010000015.1, read as the reverse complement.
TCGATACGGTCAAGAGCGTCCTGCTGAATTTGTTCCTCGACCAAGGCATCCGCGATGGCCGCCAGAACTGTCTTTGCCTGCGCGACCTGTGGCTTCTTGGAATCCGCGTGCATCGTGACCAGAAAGCACGCGAAGCGCGTCAGCCGATAAGTATTGACCTCTCTGCCATTGTCCAGAAACTTGTCGGCAATAAACACTTCCGGGATCGGAACATTCAGGGACGCGCAAGACGCCATGGCCTTGTTGATCACTTGTTGAAAGGCTTGCCAGCTTTCATAACCCAGCGCCAGCATGAATTCATGCGCGACCCAGAAACGGATGCCGTTTTCTCGCGCGGTCTCTTCAAACCGCTCAACACTGAATTCAAGCTGATTCATGGCGCCATCCTTGGGTCGTTCTCCGTTCTCTTCACGAAATCAAATTGTATACGTTTCGCGCTTTTCTCCAAGCTATACACTTTTTCATACCGCCCCGGAAACGTTGGGCTTCACTCTGTTCAGCCCAACCTATAGCGTTTCCGCTCCGTTCTCGGCTTTTTAGGTTGGTGGTGAGCGCAGCGAACCCCAACGATTCCGCATGCGCATGAATGATGCGATAAGGGGGTGGAAGGTTTAAAAACGCGCCAATGCTTGCCGAAAACCCCCTTCATTTCCTTTTCCAGTTCGTTCCTGCCGAGAAGACGAGCCGTAGACGGTACTGTAGTACGGCAAGGCGAAGTCGACAAAGGTAGGGGCGGACTGGAAAGGAAATGAGTCAATCGCGCGGCGACCCTTGGCGTATAAAGCGGATTCGCCCGTACATCTCGGGATGGTGCTCCGCGACCCAATGCGCGGCGTCCGACTCGGCGCGTTCCCAAGTCAGCGCGCGAAGCGGCACGCGTTTTTCCTTCCCGTCCTTGTCGGGCCACAAAAGGGTAAAAGTGCGAATCCCCGCCCTCTCTTGCTGGAGAATCTCGCGCGTCCACTCCTTCGGTTCGCGGCGCAAGGTGGAATTGGGCGCATCGGGTGCATCCGACGCTCCGAGCGTCAGACGGAAGAGCGGCCCCTTGCCCTGATACTGGACGATGTACTCCCGATTGGCCTCGACCTCGCGGATGACCCACCAACCCGACGCCTTCTCGATGATCGTCCCGATCAAGTCTCCCTGATCGTTTCGGACGACCTCGGCATCGACCTTGTGCGACACCCCCTCCGCCTCGTCGAGCAGATCATGCCAAGGCAAACCGTCGCGGGTCGGCGGCGGGAAGGGCAGCGGGCGCTTCCCCTGGCGGATGCGCGCGAAAAGCGCGGATTTCAGCACATCTTCAAGTTCGATTTCGGGGAAGGCCGAACGCGGCTTGGACGGAAACGACCCCGCGCCCATATAGCCGACATTCCATAACGTCTTGAGCCACTCGGCCGTATCGAGCGCGACCTGCGCGATTTGCGAAGGGTCTTCGAGCGGACACGTTTCATGAACGGCCTCCAAGTCGGCCTCATGCACGCGCGCGCGAAAGCACTCCTGAAAAAGGCGAGTGACCCACTCGGCGTCTTCGGGCGGAAGGCGCTCGATGCACTCGAAATAAAGCATCAATTCGTCGGCATCGAGCGGCGTTTCATCAGCATCGAACGGCGTTTCGTCGTCCATGGTCAATCCTTGAGCATTAAACAATGTGAGAAGTCTACCGCAAGTCGGAATCTTACGGTGTTTGATTCCTGTCCCAGAGGTTTATAGGTTGGGCTGAACGAAGTGAAGCCCAACGGACTGATGTCGGGCTTTGTGACCAGTTTTCAGTTGTCTGTTGTCGCATGATTTCCTCCCTCTGATTACTGAACCCTGATTACAAAGGCCGCAGGCCGCTCAGTCCTCTGTCTTCAGTCTTCTGTCCTCTGATAGAATCGGAAAAAGTCAAAACTTGAACGAGGGCGGCAAACGCCGAGGTGAGCGCGTGTTCGGCAAAACGGTTCTGATAACGGGCGCGGCAAAGCGCGTCGGACGCGCTATCGCGCGCGAACTCCATTCGACCGGCGCCAACGTTGCGCTGCACTACCGTGACGCCGCCGAAGAAGCCGCCGCGCTCGTTGCCGAAATGAACGCGCAGCGCCCGGACTCCGCGATCGGCGTGCGCGCCGACCTTCTCCAGATCGCTTTCCTCCCCGAACTCGTCGAAAAAACCGTGCAAAGCTTTGGCCGACTCGACGCGCTCGTCAACAACGCATCGAGCTTCTTCTCGACGCCGCTGGGGACGATCGGACTCGCCGAATGGGAAGACCTGATCGGAAGCAACCTGCGCGCGCCGCTCTTCCTCACGCAAGCGGCCGCTCCGCACCTCAAAGCCGCGCGCGGCGCCGTCGTCAACATCACCGACATCCACGCCGAACGTCCCCTCGCGGGCTACCCGCTCTACTCGACCGCCAAAGCGGGCTTGCTGGGCCTGACGCGCGCGCTCGCCGTCGAACTCGCCCCCGACGTACGCGTCAACGCCGTCGCCCCCGGCCCGATCCTCTGGCCCGGAGAAGACCTCTTCGACGCCCCCGCGCGCGAAGGAATCGTCGCCGCGACGCTCCTGAAACGTACGGGAGACCCGGACGACATCGCCCGCGCGGTACGCTTTCTCCTCTTTGATGCGCCCTACGTCACCGGACAAGTCCTCAACGTCGACGGCGGCCGGAGCATCCGTGCGTGATCGGAGGGTTTGGTGGATAGGTTGGGGTGAGCGCAGCGAGAGCCACTACGATTCCGCAGGCGCATATCAAGGATCAGGAGACGGGAGACAGGAGACAGATGAAAACCGATCGTGAAGAACCGGTATAGATGGAACGAATCGAAAGCCGCAGTGATTGCCAGATGCGTTGGGTTTTCGTAGGGGCACGGCGTGCCGTGCCCAGCGGCGGTATAGGTTGGGGTGAGCGAACCGATGCCCAACCATTCCCCCAACCTAAGAATGACGGAATGGGGCGGGTTTGAAAACGGAATGAAACCCTGGGCACGGCACGCCGTGCCCCTACGCGCTGTCATCCCTTCGCGCGCCAATGGGTCTGCTTTTGCGAGAATAATGCCGAATCCTGTTATAGCTTGCGCTTCGCGCAAGCGAGATGTTGGGCATCGCTGCGCTCACCCCAACCTATACCTGGTGGGGGTTCGTCACTCCGGCGGCAACGCCGCCGCTAACCGATCTGTCTCCCGTCCTCTGTCTCCCGTCTCCTGTTGCTGTTCCGGAAATTTGCCGTAAAATCCCGGAAGGAGGAAAGTTCCATGTCACCCCTTGCATCACCCGTTCGCCTGGAAGCGCGAATCAGCCCAGAGCTGCACGCGACCTTGAAACGCGCCGCTGAAATTCAGGGCAGAACCCTGACGGATTTCGTAACGACCGCCGTGCGGGATGCCGCGCAACGCGCGATCGAGCAAGCTGAAGTCATTCATTTATCGCTGGCCGACCAAGAGCGTTTCGCGCAGGCGCTGATTTCCCCGCCGAAAATGCCACCGTCGCTCAAGCGTGCGTTTGCCCGTCGCAAAGAGATTCTGCGTTCTGAATGAGCGCGTCTTTTTTGGTCTCACCGCTTGAGTCCGCGGATGATCGCAAGGCGTTTCACAGCGGCTCCGTAGCGCTTGATCGCTACTTGCGGGAACAAGTCACTCAGGACGTGCGCCGCCGAGTGAGCACTTGCTTTGTCGCGCGCGTGGAGGCACGCATCGCAGGGTATTACACCTTGGCCTCGGCCAGTCTGCCCTTGCACCATCTCCCTGCCAACATCAGCAGGAAGCTACCACGCTATCCGACCGTGCCGACCGTACGCATGGGCCGATTGGCCGTTGATCATGCGTACAGAGGGCAAGGAATAGGCGGGGCCCTGTTGGCCGATGCGCTCGACCGAGCGATCCGTTCCGAAATTGCGGCGGTTGCGCTGATGGTGGAAGCCAAAGATGATTCCGCCGTGGCTTTCTATGAGCATCACGGCTTCATTGCGCTCTCCGATTTGCCAATGACATTGTTTTTGCCGTTGGCAACGGTGATTCAGAAATAGCTTGGGCGGCGCGAAGAGAGAGCCACGGCGATTGCCAGATGCGTTGGGTTTTCGTAGGGGCACGGCGCGCCGTGCCCTATCGGCGGTATAGGTTGGGCTGCGCGAAGGGAGAGCCACAACGATTCCGTAGGCGTTGAACGGGAATCCGGCTGAAATAGGAGAACACCATGCAAACGCTGGCCCTTCGCTACTTTGAGTGGGAAGAAGAGTGTAGAGAATCAAGAAAGGGGTAGAGTAAAGCTTTTGAAGCGGGAGGGGATTTGAGATGGACAAAGAAGTATTCAGTGCGGCGTTGG
>JAISAZ010000100.1 GCA_031266435.1 Accumulibacter sp. | reverse complement strand
ACGCAGGACAATATCGCCGAGGGAAACCCCAAATTGCCGAAAACTTTGAGTCGCATTCCCTCCGAATCATGGTCGCGCGTCAGATTTCACCGAAATTATCGGGTTGTTCGAGGTGCCCGAGAATGTATTCTTTGTAAAGGCAAATCGTCCCAATTTGATACTTCTGTTTTTTCCCTTCTTTTCTATGGCTATTGACCTCCAACTTCTCACGATGATCGAACGCATAACTCTCGATATGGCCATCCAGCTCTGCGACCGGGATATCCAAATGGTTTTTGATAAAGATGCCGTTAAGTGATCTCTCGGCGATAATCACGTTATCTACCTGCGTATCAAAATACTCATTGAATGCGATTGCCTTCAGGCCTGGTTGCTGGAAGATGTTGCCTACTTTGATGGCAACATCACTGCCTTCGACATTTATGTTGATGCAATTAAGATTGTTTGAACATAGCCAGATCACCAAGTAAATCACAGCCAGCAGCGCCAAGAAAATTCCAGCCACAGGGAATTTCCAGTTTTTTGGAATATCGACAAATATAATAACCAACGACAATATGCCGCTAATGCCGGACGTAATTTCAAAAAATTTCTTGAGGATTCGTTTGTCGAAGAAACTGACTTTTGACATAAATAAACCAAGTAATCCCCCGGCTTTGCCGGGGGATGGTTGCTCAGACTGTTTCTTTGAAGGCAAAAAGCTCAAGGTTAGTACCGATAAATACCAGAAGGTTTTTTACTGTTAACCATGAGATCATTGTCCTCCAATGATTTTTTGATAAGGCCTTGGTCCAGCGGCACATGAATCGTCGGCACTTTCTCCATCGAGTCTCTAAGTATCGGAAGATTGTTCCAGAGATTTTTCACTGCCTGCTTCAACGACTCATTGACCAAGAGACTTTCCTTGGTGCTGTACTCAGGGTAAATGACAATAACAGGCAACCCTTGGTCATTAATTCCATAGTCAATTTCTTCCCGAAGGGCGCGTGAATTCGCAGTGATCGAACTCAAAATCAGGACGATATTTTTTGAATTCCGCAAACGTTCTCTGAGTCTTGGTTTCAAGGTCGATTCCCAATCGCTGTCGTCGCGGACGTTGTAAGTTTTATCGTGCGAATCAATAAAGGGAAACGACGAATCAGCCCCTTTCCACATTCGCAAGGTGTTGTAGTACAGAAAATCCTTGGTCGCATTGGCGCCTAATGCGTTGGGGTTAAACGGCTCCGCAACGTAAAAAGCTGTGTAGTTACCATTTCGATATGCCATGGTTTATCAATCTCCAAAAATTAAAAAAACGCTTCCTTCACACCACTCGAAACACCTTCATCGCCTCATCCCCAAGGTGATTGATGACCTTCACCGCAATCCGCCCGCTCTTGGGTTTGTCGAACGGGCGCGAGGTATCGCTGTTCAAACTCGCCCATGCTTCGGCGTCGATTTCGGCCTTTAATGTCGTCTTCAACGCTTTGTAAGGGTCATTTGCGCCGAGGAAGTAGGCGTGGCGGACGAAGAAGCTCTCCTCGTTGTAGTCGGTGTCGATGAACCAGCAGGCGATGCCGTCCGCGCCGTCGCTGCGGATTTCGCCACTGTTGGGGTGGAACACGTCCACGCCGTTTACCTTCACGCGAATCTGGTTGTGACTACCGTCCTCGTCCGCGTCGAGCAGTTCGATATCCGGCTCGCCGAAGATGACGAACAGATTTCCCTTTCCGGTGTTCTTCAAGTCCTCGGCCATGTGCAGATCGGCGTTCATGCGCGCTTGCAGGATGCGGATGCGGCCGAGTTTGCTCAAGTCGCTGGCGTGGGCATCGAAGCTGAAAGCGCAGGCGATCAGCACGTCGAAGTCGGCTTCGGCGGCTTCGCGGGCGGCGGCGGCGAGGTCCACACGCGTCACCGTTCCGAATTCCGGACCAATGAAGATGGCGGCGCGGCGCTCGTCCCCTCCCTCCAGATATTTGCCTTCGGCGCAGATCAGTTCGCCCGGCCATGGTTCCAGCGCGGTGAAGTCGATCTTGTCGTCCTTGTGCGCCTGCTGCACGCCGGCGGTGCGGAGGTTTTCGAGAATGATGGCATTGAAGTCCCGGCCATACTCGGCTTGGGCTTCGGCAACGTGGTCGATGAGTTCGTCGTTCTCGTCCACGCCCAGCACACGATGAGGGGAGAGGCTTTCCACCGTGAAGGGGCCAGCCACGCGGACTTTCTTCTTGTCATCAAAGGGCTTGTCGTAGAGGAATTCGGAATCAGCCTTGGCGGCGATGGAGGCGTCGATTTCTTTCTGGCGGGCGATACGCTGCTGCCACCAGTCCTTGTGCGCTTGCTTGGCGGTGTCCGGCCACTTGGCGTCAGCTTCACGCGGGATTTCCCATTCCTGTAGGGGCGACGCATGCGTCGCCCCTACGCCATCGCTCAACTGCGCGCGCAGAGGGTCGAGGATGGCCTGCCATCTGTCCCAGATGACATCGATCTCGGCGTTGTTGGCGATGGATTTGAGCGTGATGTGCGGCACACGCTCATAGACGAAGCCTTGGCGGATGTCGCCGCGCGTTGGCGTGGTTCTTGGCACGGCGCGGATGATTTCGGCTTCCTTCTGCTGGCCTTCGCGGGAATCGGCGAGCAGGTAGAACGAGTAGCGCGCGCCCATGATGCGGGCGCGGGCGAGCGCCAGCGCAACGCGCGAGGTGTCGATCGTGATCCAGCGGCGGCCCCATTGTTCGGCGACGTAGGCAGTAGTGCCGGAACCGCAGGTGGGGTCAAGGACGAGATCGCCGGGGTCGGTGGACAACAGAAGGCAGCGTTGAACTACACGAGGATTTGTCTCAACAACATAACGTTTTTCGGATGCGTCGAAGCCCCACCGAACATCTGTCCACAAATCAGTGATTGGCAAAACCGGAAAGTCGTTCAGAAAACGCACATACGACAAGCTCTTGTCACGCGCCATCAAGCGGTCTGCTTTCGCAAGGCGCTCAAACCCAATGCGATTTGTTTTCCAACCACCCGGACCTGGCGTGAATTCGCGTCCCACATAGCCAAACGAAAAGCGTGTTGTCTCAGAACCAGATTGACTCGTTGTCGGCGACGGTCGAAATCGCGGTAAGTCATGAAGACCGCGCGAGGCCATCTGCTTCTCTGTCAAATAATCGCCGAAGCCAAGCCAGAACGAATTGTATTCACTCGCACCGCTACCTGGGTCATTTGGCGCTTTGATTTGATACGCAGACCGGAATTTCAGTTTCGACAGGTCTCGTGCATACCAAAGGATGAAGTCGCAAGTTGTTGGAAGGTTGTCGGCTGTCTGCGAACTTGTTTTCCAGACAATTATCGTGACGACTGCATTGCCGTCTCCAAAAACTTCGTCTAACACCGCTCTAACCCGATGCACATTCTCATCGCCAATCTGCACAAAGATCGAACCGCTTTCCGTCAACAAATCCCGCGCCACCGTCAGCCGGTCGCGCAGATAGGAAAGGTAGGAATGAATTCCGTCGCGCCACGTATCGCGGAACGCCTTCACTTGTTCCGGCTCGCGCGTGATGTGCTCCGCGTTGCCGTCCTTCACGTCGCGGCTGGTGGTCGACCACTGGAAGTTGCTGTTGAATTTGATGCCGTAGGGCGGGTCGAAATAGATGCACTGCACCTTGCCACGCAGCCCCTCGCGCTCGGCGAGGCTCGCCATCACTTGCAGGCTGTCGCCCAAGATGAAGCGGTTGGCCCAGTGCGCGTCGTGTTGGTAGAACTCGGTACGCGCGGCATCAGAGGGCAGGCCGTTGAAGTCGGCGAACAAATCCGGCATCGCGCCTCGCTGCTGCTGCGCCTGCGCCTCCTTGCGCTGCTCGCTTTGACGGCGCAGATCGTCCACCAGCACCTTCGGATGCACCTTCTCCTGAATGTAGAGCGGCGCGGCCTGCACGACGAGGTCGGCATCGTCGTGCACGTCCTTGCCGCGCCAGACGAGTTGCGGGTCGAGGTCGCGGTTGCGCCGTTCCATCGCCACGCGCACGGGAGCCTGCTCGGTTTTGGCGAGCACGGCTTGGTATTCCGCCGTGGGGATATTCTTGCGCGTGGCCTTCTCGTGCTTCAAGGCTTCGACGGCGAGCTGGGTTTTGGGTTTCTTGGTGGTCATGGTCAGGAATCCAGCACGTCCGGGTTTTTCAGGGTTTTTTTGTCTTCGGAGACGAGGCGGCGCTCAACTTTCTTTACATCTTCGACAGGCGGCAAGCTTTCGGGGCGGATGCCGCGTTCACGCAGGGTGTTGCGCACAGCCTCGTTATTGGTGATGTGCTCTTTGGAGATATCGCGCTCGCTGCTTAGCTGGTGTTCTCTGGCGTTGAAGATGGTGATCTCGGCGGCAAAATCCTTGGCCTTGAGGATGATCGTGGGCGCAAAGTCCGCCAGCGGTCGACTGTCGGGTACTTTCCATTGCGCTTTCATGACCTGTGTGGATTTGCCAAACAGGGCATGGTCGCCCTTGCTGCGGATGAGCGCGAAGTCCTGATTACCGCCTGTTTGCTCAAAGATGACACTGGACAGTTCTTTCTCGGTAGCGCTGAGTTTTTTGCGCGCGGAAACCCGCTCGGCATCAAGCAGGCGCTTTTCGATCAATTCCGCGCGGCGGGTCTGGACAGCAAAATAAGTCTGTGCGAAGGCTACCTCCCGCTTCTTCGCATCCCCGTTCTGGGCAATAAGGTAACAGGCATAGCGGGTGAGCATCAGATCATCCACCTCGCGCTGACTGCCGGAGCCGATGTCGACCATTTTGGTGACACCAACAAAATGGTCTGAGACAGGATGTCCGGACACTTCACAGGCTATCCTGGCTTTGGAAATGGCTGTGCCGAAATTGCGCCATTCGGCATAGCCCAGCAAATGCTGCAAGTCCCGCGCCAGCCAGTATTCGACGCCTGTCTCCGTTTGTTGGGCATGTCCCTCAAAGGTTTGGGTCAACGAGTATACAAGTTCGGCTTTCATGCTTTTTCTTCCCGGATCTGCTGATTGATCATGGCATCAAATGCCTGCCGTACCTGCTCCGCAAAGTCGTCCTGCATCTCGTACACGTCGGTGAACTCGGCGAAGGCCCAGCGCCCGTACTTGCCCGCGTGGTTCACGCCGGGAACCCAGTAGGTTTCCATCGTGAGCTTCTTCACCACCGCGTCTTCGCGTCGGTAACCCTTCACTTCCACGATCAAGTGCAGGGGATCGTCCAGACCGTGACCGTCGTCGAGTTTGACGATGAAATCGGGGATGTATTTTCGCGTTTCCGAACCGGAACGGTACGGTACTTCGAGGCCGAGGTTGTGGTTCTTGGTGTAGGCCAGCACTTTCGGATGCGCTTCGGCCACACGGCAGAACTCGGCCTCCCAATCGCTGTCGAGGAGTACCCAGTTGACGTGGTTCCTGGGTGGCGGCCCCAGTGTCTCAAAGCGATCCCGGCGCGAGGTGTTGAAGGCGACGTGACGGGTGGAGCCTTCCGGGTTGTAGGGGTCGAACACTGCCTTCACCGGACGGCCTTGTTTCAACTCAACGCGGGTGATGGCGGCGGTGATGCGTTCGCAGGCTTTGTCAGCCAGTTCCTGATAGAGCAACTGGGCGGGATAGGTTCCGCCTTTGCACTTCAGGCATTCGTTAAGCCATTGCTTGACGATGCGCTTCAACTGGCCGAACAGGTGCAGTTGCGGAATCTCGCCCGCGTCGCGCCATTTGCTGTAAATCAGGTGCTTGGTGAGGTGCATCAGCACGGTGGATGGGCGCACGCCTTCCAGATGTCGCAGGTTCAATTCCGCCGATTCGCCGATGATGCCCGCGTTGACGTTCTTTGACGGACCGACCAGCTCGGGCGTGAGTTCGAGAATGGAATCTTCGTTGAAGTCGGCTTTCAGGCGGTCCTGCGGCAGTTCCACACGGTAGCCCACCACGCGCGGGAAGCGGATTTCAAGCGCGTCGCGTTCGGGGCGCACGGCGCGCACGCGGATCACTTCCGCCGGCGGTTCGGGAGGTATCACCACGGGCTGTGCGGTGAAGTCGAAGGGGATTCCCAGCACGTCGGCGTATTCGACGTTGAACAGGCTTTGGGTGTTGAGTTCGTAGGACTGGCGGCGCAGGGCGCGGCCCACGACTTGTTCGCACAGCAGTTGCGTGCCGAAGGCGCGCACGCCGAGGACGTGGGTGACGGTGTTGGCGTCCCAGCCTTCGGTGAGCATCGCCACCGAGACCACACAACGTACCGATTCGCCCAGACGGCCTTCTTTGCCGACGGTGTTCATCGCCTCGCGTAACAGTTCGGAATCAGTGAGGTTCTCGGCGGCGCACACGTCGCCGGTACGCTCGATGATCTCGCGGCGGAAGCGGTCGATTTCGTCGTTGGCGATGGAACGGAAATTGTCGTTCAATGCCTCGCCGGATTCGAGTTGCTCGCTGTCCACCAGCAGGGTGCGCGGACGCGGCAACGGGTTGCCGTGTTCGTCGTGGTTCTGGAACAGTTTGAGACGACCTTCCACCAACTGGCTGCTACCATCGTCGTTCTCCTGCTGGAAGCCTGAGATGAAGTCATAGACCAGCTTGGAAGTGGAAGTGTTGTTGCACACGACGATGAAGCACGGCGGCACTTTGACGCCCACTTTCTGCCAGTGCTCGAACACCTTGACGTAGTGACCATAGAGGGCTTCGAGCGCGGTCTGCAATTCCACCGGCAGGCTCAAGGGGTCGAGACGCTTGCTCTTGCCACGACCCTTCTTTGGCATCCGCTTGCCAATGTGTTTCCACAGTTCCCGATAGACCGGCATCTCGTTGCCGGGGATGTTGTCGGCGACGGGAACGCGCGGCAGCTTGACGATGCCGGATACGATGGCGTCCATCAGCGAGAAGTCGCTCATCGTCCACGGGAAGAGGGTGCCTTCGGCGTAGCCTGATCCACGCAGAAAGAACGGCGTGGCGGACAGGTCGAACACGCGCGACAGGCCGAGCTTGCGATTTACCGATTCGAGGCCGGAAATCCACAGGCGCGCGGCCTTGTTGTTCTCCTCGGCTTCCTTGCGGTCGTCGCCTTTGAGTTCTTCATTCTCGTCTTCCTTGCTTTCTGCGAGCGGCTTCTCGCGGTAACAGTGGTGCGCTTCGTCGTTGATTGCGAGGATGTTCTTCAGCCCCATCAATTCAGGCAGCACGCGCTGGATCATCTGGCCTTCGGTTTCCAGTGTCTGCAATTCCTCGCCGCCGCGCCCTTGTAGCAGTCGGCGGCCGCCGCTGGAGACTTCGAGCCGTTCGCGCAGGCGGAAGGCGTGGTAGTTGGTGATGACGATGCGCATGTGCGCGATGTCGGCGAGCATGTCGCCGGGTACCAACTCGCGGTTGGCGTAGTAGCTATCCGTGTCGTTGGGCAGCAGCACGCGCAAGCGGTCCTTGATGGTCAGGCCCGGTGCGACGATGAGGAAGCCGCGCGTGAATTTCCGGCTGCTGGGGCGGCGAACGGCATTGATGGTCTGCCACGCGATGAGCATGGCCATGACCGTGGTCTTGCCTGCGCCTGTGGCGAGCTTCAGGGCAAGACGGCTGAGTTCGGGGTTGGCCTCGGCATTGGCTTTGGAGAGACGGTCGAGGAAGCGTTGGCCGTTCTTGCCGAGTTGCGGAGCGACTTCGGTGAGCCAGATCGCGGTTTCCACCGCTTCAATCTGGCAGAAGAACGGGCGAATTCCAGAAAACGGATGGCTCCGCCAATGCTGCAAGAGGCGTGCGGTTTCCGGCGTGACGCGCCACGCCGACTGCGGCAACATCCGCCACTTGTCTACTTCCATGCGTACCGCATTGATGACGGCGGTGTGGTCGTACTGTTGATTCTCGGTGGATAGCCCCTGTCCTTCGTCGAAAACAAGCGACGCCTGATTCTCCACGCCTTTCTGCTTGCGGGGCTTCGGGATCGGCGTGACGAAATCGGCCCGACGGCGAGTCTCCGCGATCACTTGCGTGGGCTGACCGGAATCGTCCAACTCCCAATGACGCGCAGGACGCGCGTAGGGCGAGTTCAGGATCGGCTGATCAAAAAACGGGTTGGACATTCCCGTGTTACTCTCTGCTCTTTCTTTTTTGCGGGTTACCCCTGCTTTGAAGGGACGGAAGCGGTTGTAGTCACTTCTTTCGCTCGTTTGGATTCCAAGTCTTACAGATTTTCCCACAAGATAGCATTGGCTACCACCACTGTGAAGCGGCTTGTTTTCCCGGTACGAACGATTCGGAAAAAGAATGCAGTCTACTTCTTCCGCCGCGCGGGGCGGGGCGCCTTCTTTTGCGCGGGCTTTGCCTTCGCCTCGGAGTTTTTTGCCGCCCGCAGAGCTTCGGAGAGCTGGAAGACCGACATGGCGTAAAAGCTCGCTCGATTGTAGCGCGTGATGACGTAAAAATTGTTGAACGCGATCCAGTATTCCGTCGGCGCGTCGGGGTCGACGAGGTCGATCAGCGCGACGCGCGCGTACCCGGCCGCTTCGGGGACCTTCGTCGCGGTTCGCGCGCCACGGCTTTCAAATTCCCGCAGGGGCGCCGAGGGCAGGAGTCCGCCGACGAGGAAGGGCGCGGGGTCTGAAGTCACGAGCGCGGGCACCGTGATCATCCCGCCGGCCTGCCATCCGTGCAGCGACAGATAACGCGCGACGCTTCCGATCGCGTCGGCGTTGCTGCGGAACAAATCGATTTTTTTGTCACCGTCAAAATCGACCGCGTAAAGACGGTGGCTGCTGGGCATGAACTGGGGGATTCCGACCGCGCCGGCGTAGGAAGCCTTGTATTCGAGCGGGTTGCCGCCGATTTCGCGCACGAGCAGCAGAAGTTGCACGAGTTCGTTTTTGAAAAAAGCCGCGCGCGGCGGGTAATCGAAAGCGAGTGTGGCGAGCGCCTCAAACGCCGAAAATTTCCCCGCGTTCCGACCGTATCCGGTCTCGACGCCGATGATCGCGACGACGATTTCCGGCGGAACGCCGTAAATGGCCTGCGCCTTGACGAGCGATGCCTCGTTTTTTTTCCAGAAATCGACGCCTTCGGCGATTTTCGGGCGGTTGACGAAGCGTTGCCGGTAACTTCGCCACGCGCGTTTGAGTTCAGGGACGACGTTCGGAGAAATCGCGTTCAATACCATCGTATTGCTGCGGACGCTCGAAAAGGCGCGTTGCAGAGCCGCTGCGTCGAATCCGTATTGCGCGTGCATTTCGTCGATGAAAACGCGAACTTCGGGTTTCTCCGCAAAAGGCGCGGCGTTTTTCGCATCCTGGTCGCCGGACGCGCATGCCGGAATCGCGCAGGCGGCGACCGTGACGAGAAAGGCGGTGAGAAAGACGTTTATTTTCAAGCGAAGCCTTCGTTTACAGTTTTCGGGCGCCGTGCCATTTGCGCCGAGCAGTTTTTCAGGCGTTCCAGGAGCGCCGGTCCGCCGACGCCGTAATGCAGACGTGCATAACAAAGCGCGGCTTCGCGCGCGAGCGCGCCGATTTCGGGTTGAGCGTCTTTCGCGCGTTCGGCGAAGGCGAGCGGTCCCTCCCAGGCAAAGCGGCGGATTCCCCTGCGCGCGAGCTTGTCGCAGAAGCGTCGCCATACCCGCTCTTCGGGGGATTCACTTTGTCGATGGCGGAAGGTCCAGACCGCGACGAGCGCGAGGACGGCGCCGCACAGGACACCCAGGCTCGTCAGCATACTTCGCCAGTTCGGGTCGTTCATGCCGATCCTGGAAAGCACCTCGCGCTGCAATTCGGGGTTGTACCCGAGAATCCATTGATTCCAGGCGTTGTTCGCCGCTTCCCAGCGGTTCCTGAGGTTCCGAATCCAGTTTGAATCGAAGCGCACGAGAGCCGGAAGCAGGTCGGTTGCCGGGAGCGCCGCACGGATTCCCACTTCGATCCTCGACGGTGCGATGTACGCTGTCGGGTCGATGCGCCGCCAGCCTTTTCCTTCGAGCCAGATTTCGGCCCACGCGTGCGCGTCGGACTGGCGCACCATCAGATAGCCGTCGATCGGATTGACCTCTCCGCCCTGGTAGCCGGCGACGACGCGCGCCGGGATTCCGGCGGCGCGCATGAGGAAAACGTAGGCCGACGCGTAATGCTCGCAGAATCCGCTGCGGGTTTCAAAAAGAAACTCGTCGATCGAATCCCGCTCGGGCAGAAGAGGCGGCTGGAGTGTATAGACGAATTCCTCTTCCCGAAAATGGATGAGCGCCGCGCTGGAAAGCCGTTCCGGCGAATCGAAGCGTTCTTTGAGACGCGCCGCGAACGCGCGCGTCCGGGGATTGGCGTTTCCGGGAAGCACGAGGGCTTCGTGGAGCATCGGCGGACTTTCTTCCACTTTGATCGTATTGCCGACGACCGAGCCGAAGCGGTATTGCGTACGCATTCCGACGCGCGAGCGCACGATCGTTTCGAAGGTCGAAGTCAGAAAACTGTTGGCCGGCGCGGAAACCGGCATGTCGAGCGGCAGAATCCAGCGCAGGTTGTGCGGTTCGAGCGTCGTCGTGTATCGATAGACCTTCTGTTGCGGGTCGACCGTCGGCGGCGTTTCGGCGCGGCCGCGCAAATAAAACGGTCGCGCGCGCCAGCTCAGCCCGTCGTAATCTGTAAAGACCGGACCGCGCCAGTAGAGATCGGATTTCGCTGGAATCTCGCCGCCGTCGAATTTGACGCGGAAAGCGATGTCGCCGGACTGGATCAGGTCGTCGAGCGAGCCCGGCGAAAGCGTTTCCGAGAGGCCGCTCAAACCCGCGTGCGCGTCTCGCGGCAAACCCCACAAGGGGCCCTGGACGCGCGGGAAAAGGAGAAAAAGAATCAGCATCAGCGGGAAAGCGTGTGCGAACAATTCTCCGGCGTAGCCGAAGGTTTGGCGCAAAGAACGCTTTTCCCCGTGCAGGCGCAGGAGCGTCGCGATCAGCAACAAAATCGAGACGAGCAGCCAGACGCCCGTAAGAATGCTCTGCGAATAAAAGTAGTGCGTGAGCAGCAAGAAAAAGCCGAGCATGATGATGAAGATGACGTCGCGCCGGGAACGCATTTCCGCCGATTTCAGGGTGATGAACAGAAAGAGCAGCGCGACGCCGGGGTCGCGTCCGAAGAGCGAGCGGTACTCGAGCGCGATTCCGACCGTGCCGAGAAGCGCGAAAAGCGTCGGCAGTCCGCGCGGAACGGGACGCTTGATTTTCCAGAGCAGGACGCGTCCGGCGAGGACGACGCCGCAGAAGAGCGAGAGCCAAAGCGGAAGCTGCGATACGTGCGGCGCGGCGGTCGCCGCGATGACGGCGAATATCCAGGGAAATTCGTCGTCGAGCGGTCCTGCGGACGTCGACGACGGGCGGGCGAGAAAGCGCAAAAGCGCGGCCTTCCAGTCCCGCGAATCGACGTGGAGGCGTTTTTCCAGTCGCGCGAATTCTTCAAGCATGGAGCGCGAGCGCCTTGAGGCAGGCGTCGCGGTGCCGCGCGCCGTGCGAGGGGGGGAATGAGCATTCGGGAAGGCGCAGGCCGTAGGCGATGTGCTGTTTTTCGGATTCGAGAATCCACCCGGCCAAAATCGACAATCGCGCTTCCGTGTCCGGCTCGGCGGACGTCATCGTCCAGTCCAGGATCAGTTCGCGCGCGCCGCCTCCCGAAAACTGCTTGTTCAGCAGGGGGCGCTCGGCGTCGCGCGCCGCCGCTTTCCACGCGACGCGCCGGAACGACTCGTTCGGCTGGCGCTGGCGTAGCCCGGTGAAATCGTCCTGACCTTTTCCGCCCTGCCACTGGTCGCTGGCAAAGGTTTCGGAATATTTGGGGAGCGGCGCGCGGATCGGGCGTGGATAAACGAGGCAGGAAACATCCGGGGTGAGATACGCCCAAGCGCGAAAAAAGCCGAGCGGGTAACGCGAGGAAAGCGTCATCCGACCGGGGCGAAACACGCCGCGCCGGGAGACGGCACAAGAGACGGCGACGCTCGCGGACGCGTTCGCGGCGACGTCGGCGGTGCTCTCAACATCGGGAGCGACGGAAAGCGCGAGCGCGCAACGTACGTTCGCGCGGGGGTTTTCGAGAAAAACGGGGAATTTTGCGGTCTCGCCCGCGAAGACCGGCGCGGCGTTGCCTGGGACGACGCGCAATTCGAGCAGATTGCGAACCGTGTGGAAAATCGAGACAAAAAAGAGTCCGGCGAGGAGGAAGGTCAGCGCGTGGCCGAGGCTCAGGTTGTAGTTGATCGCGCCGGTCAGCATCAGGATCAGGACGACGACGAAGAGCATTCCCGTTCGCGTCGGCAGGATGTATATCCGCCGCTGCGTCAGGACGATGGGGAGCGTCTCATCCCTGACGCGGAAGAAGCTCAAACGGCGAGGGATCCCGGAACGCGCGCCCAGCCGCTGGATTTTTTGAAATAAGTCTTTGAAAAACAAGGTTTTTCTCTGTTCGTCGGCGGCTTGCCTTCACGTTGTGGACGCTGGAGAAACGAAGCTGCGCGGCTACACGACCGGCAGGCTCCGGATCAGCGTGCCGATGTCGTCTTGACGCGCGTATTCTCCGCTGTTGGTCAGGCGCAGACGGTGCGCGGCGATGCTCGGGAAAACGGCCTGCACGTCTTCGGGGAGAACCATTTCCCTGCCCGCGATGAATGCCCACGCGCGCGCGACGGCAAGAAGGCCCAGCGCGGCGCGCGGGCTGAGTCCGTACATGAAGCTTGTATGGTTCCGCGTGAGGTCGACGAGGTTCTGGACGTAGTCGAGCAAGGCAGGCGCGACGTGGACTTTCGAGACGGAACGCTGGATTTTCTCAAGCTGGAGCAAGCTGAAGTCGGCGTTGATCTCGTCCGGGTGAGCGCGGCGCCCGCCGTTTTCCAGCAGCGTGCGTTCGGCCTCGCGGTCGGGATAGCCGATCTCGATTCGCATCAAAAAACGGTCGAGCTGCGATTCCGGCAGCGGAAAGGTGCCGATCTGCGTCGATGGATTCTGTGTGGCGATGACAAAAAACGGGTCGGGGAGCGGTCGGGTCCGCCCCTCGACGGTGACGTGCTTTTCTTCCATGGCTTCGAGCAACGCGCTCTGCGTCTTCGGCGTCGCGCTGTTGATTTCGTCGGCGAGCAGAACCTGCGTGAAAAGCGCGCCGGGGAGAAAACGGAAGTCGCCGCGTTCGCGTTCGAAAATCGAAATACCGATGATGTCGGCGGGCAACATGTCGCTCGTAAACTGGATTCTTGAAAAACGCAGCCCGAGCAGCCGTGCCAGGGTGTGCGCGAGCGTCGTCTTGCCGATTCCGGGGAGGTCTTCGATCAGAAGATGTCCACGCGCGAGCAGACACGCGAGCGCCAGACGAATCTGCGCGTCCTTGCCGAGGATGATCTTGTTGGCTTCGGCGATGATATCGTGGATCACCGGGAATTTTTCGCGGAGAGAAGGCACGGCGCAATGATCAAGGTGGAAAGATCAAATAATATAGCATGGCCTGGGTATCCGATGGGAATAATTACCGAGGCGTGCCGATCGGTGAATTATTCTGAATCATTCTGAAATATTCCGTCCAAAATCGGGATTTTTTCCCGCTTCGTCCCGAAAGTGGCGTTGGGGCACGCCGACCCGACGGAAGATTTTCTTGCGGGTTTTTTTCATCGACGGTCGCTTCGGGTTAAAATCCTCTCACTTGTTCGAGGAGGACTTGCCATGAAAACAATCCAGGGTTCGATCGTAGCGATCATCACGCCGATGCACGAGGACGGAAGCCTCGATCTGGAGTGCCTGCGTCGGCTCGTCGACTTCCACGTGCACGAGGGGACGGACGCCATCGTCATTGTTGGAACCACCGGCGAGTCGCCGACGGTCGACGTCGAAGAGCATCATGCCCTGATCCGCTGCGCGGTCGCGCAGGCTGCGGGGCGCATTCCCGTCATCGCCGGAACGGGCGCCAACTCGACGGCGGAAGCGATCGAGCTGACGCGCTTCGCCCAATCGGCGGGCGCCGACGCGGTGCTTTCCGTCGTTCCCTACTACAACCGCCCGACGCAAGAGGGGCTTTATCGGCACTTCAAGAAGATCGCCGAATCGACGGACATCCCGCTCATCCTCTATAACGTCCCCGGGCGGACCGTCGCCGACCTCGGCAACGAAACGACGCTGCGCCTCGCGCAGATTCCGAACATCGTCGGCATCAAGGACGCGACGGGCAATATCGATCGCGGTTTTGAGCTGGTCACGCGCGCGCCGGAAGGCTTTTCGGTCTTCAGCGGCGACGATTCGACGGCGTGCGCGCTGATGCTGCTCGGCGCGAAGGGTAACGTCTCGGTCGTCGCCAACGTCGCGCCGCGCCCGATGCGCCAGATGTGCCACGCTGCGATCGAAGGTCGTCCCGACGAGGCGCGTACGCTGAACGCGCGCCTGCGCGGTCTCCATCGCCAGTTGTTCTGCGAGGCCAACCCGATCCCCGTCAAGTGGGCGAGCAGCGAACTTGGGCTTTCCGGTCCCGGAATCCGCTTGCCGCTGACGCCCCTGTCGTCCGAGTTTCACGACCGCGTCCGCGCGGCGATGCGTGACGCGGGTTTGATCCAGTAATTTTCAGGAAGCCAGATGAAATTCACTTCGTGTTTTGTGGGCGCGTTTCTTGTACTGACGCTTTCGGCGTGCAGCAGCTTCGAGATGGAGTCGAAAAAGATCGACTACAAGTCGGCGTCCACCGCCAAAGTCCCGTCGCTTGAAATTCCGCCGGACCTGACTTCACCGACGCAGGACGACCGCTTCATCGTTCCCGACGCCGGAGGCAAGGGCGTGGCGACGTTTTCGACCTATAGCAACGAGCGCGTCCCCGAAAGGCAGGCGGCGCAGAGCACGGTCCTGCCCGAAGTCGAAAAGGCGCGAATCGAGCGCTCAGGAAACCAACGCTGGCTCGTCGTCGCCGAAACACCCGACAAGCTATGGGGTGTCGTCAAGGATTTCTGGCAGGAAACGGGTTTCCTGATCAAAATCGAGCGGCCCGAAGCCGGCGTGATGGAAACAGATTGGGCCGAGAATCGCGCAAAGATTCAGGACGACTTCCTCCGCAACCTTTTGGGCAAGGTCATCGACTCGCTGTACTCGACCGCCGAGCGCGACAAATTCCGCACGCGCATGGAGCCGGGGACGCTCACCGGGACGACGGACATCTTCATCAGCCATCGCGGGATGCAGGAACTCTACGTCTCCGAAGGGAAAGAGCAGACCAAGTGGCAGCCGCGCGAGGCGGACCCCGAACTCGAAGCCGAGATGCTTCGCCGCATGATGGTCTATCTCGGCGCGGATCAAAAGCGCGCGGAAATCCAGGTGCAGGCGGCGCGGGAAAAACCTGCGGAACAGGCGCGGATCGCGCAGGACGCTGCCGGAACGCTCGAAGTGCTCGAAACCTTCGACCGCGCGTGGCGGCGCGTCGGGCTTGCGCTCGACCGCATCGGCTTTACCGTCGAAGACCGCGACCGTTCACTCGGAATCTACTACGTCCGCTACGTCGACCCCGAAGCGGACGACCAGAAAAACGAAGGATTTCTCTCCAAGCTGGCGTTCTGGAAAGACTCCGGTCAGGCGCAGCCGACGCGCTTCAGAATCCACGTGAAAGGCGAAGGCTCGATTGCGCGCGTGCAAGTGCTTTCCCCCGAAGGCGCGGAAGGCAAGGCGAGCCAGTCGGAAACTGCGAAGAGGATACTCAGGCTGCTTCTCGATCAACTGAAATAACGCGCCGGCGGGAATTCATGCGTTTCGCCTCGCTCGGAAGCGGCAGCAAAGGCAACGCCCTTCTGATCGAATCGGACGGCGCGCGCATCCTGATCGACTGCGGATTCTCGGTCCGGGAAACGGTCAAAAGGCTGGCGCGCCTGTCGGTTTCTCCCGACACGATCGACGCCGTCCTCGTCACGCACGAGCACGGCGACCATGCGTCGGGCGCTTTCGGATTCTGCGATCGCTTCGGAATCCCTGTCTACATGACGAAAGGGACGCGTCGCGGCGCGTGGAAGGGGGGGGACGCGCCGGCGGCGCTCCACCTGATCGACAGCCATCGCGCGTTCTCGATCAAGGGCCTCGACGTCACGCCTTTCCCGATTCCGCACGACGCGTTCGAACCCGTTCAATTTGTCGTTTCAGACAATCGGCATTGCGTTGGCGTCCTGACCGACGCGGGGAAAGTGACGCCGCATATCGTCCTGATGCTGGAGAAATGCGACGCGCTCGTGCTCGAATGCAATCACGACGTCGAAATGCTTTCGTGCTCGAATTACCCCGCGCAACTCAAACGGCGCATTTTCGGAGAATTCGGGCACTTGAGCAACGACCAGGCCGCCGTCTTCCTTCAAACCATTGGAACGGCGCGGCTCCAGCACGTCGTCGCCGCGCATTTGAGCGAACAGAACAACCGCCCCGAACTCGCGCTCGCCGCGCTCTCCGCCGTCCTTGACGGATGCTCGGCACGGCTCGACGCGGCGCATCAGAAAGAAGGCTTCTCCTGGCGCGAACTCGGTTGAGGGGGTCAGAAGACAGAAGACAGAAGACAGAGGACAGAGGACAGAGGACAGAGCGGCCTTCGGCCCAGACTGAGGACAGAGGACTGAAGATAGAAGACAGAGCGGCCTTCGGCCTTTGTAATCAGGCATCAGTAATCCGAGGGAGGCAGTCACGCGACAACTGACGACTGAAAACAGATCACGAAGCGAGCGTCAGCGAGCGCTCTGTCCTCAGTCTTCTGTCCCCTATCCCCTGACAACGCCCCCGCGTTCAAGCGAGGGCGTTTCCTTGTTCGAGTGCCGCTTGAAACCGGCTTCCCCGAACGAACGATTGTTTACTTCTTCTCGGCGGGGGCTGCGGGGGCGGATCCTCCGGCAGCGGGCGCTGGAGTTTCGGCAGGCTTCGCGGCGTCGGCGGCGGGCGCTGCCGGTGCGGGCGCCGGCGTTTCGGCTGCGGGCGCGGATGCTGCCGGAGCAGCGGGTGCCGGTGCGGATGCTCCTGACGCCGCAGGCGCGGGAGTTCCAGCCGCGCTCGCCGCTGGAGCGGGTGCTTCGGCAGGTTTCGCCGCGTCGCTTGCCGCAGGCGCTGCGGGGGCGGCGGGGGCAGCGGACGGTTCGGCGGGTTTTGCGGCGGCATCGGCGGGAGCCGGAGCCGGTGCGGGTGTTTCAGCCGCAGGCGCTGCCGGCGCGGGAGCGGGTGTTTCAGCCGTGGGCGCGGGAGCGGGAGCCGGAGCCGGTGTTTCAGCCACGGGCGCGGGGGCGGGGGCGGGCGGAGGTGGCGGTGCGGGCGCTTTGTTGTCGCAGGCTGAGAGGGAAAGCGCAATCAATGCGGCAAGGAAAAACGTTTTTTTCATTTGGGATACCTCGGAAAATAACGGTGAATTTGGCTTGCAAGCCTTGATACAGGCCGATTCTTGGCTGACTCTTGACAGTCGGCATACAGATTATAACAAGTTTGCAAGTCGATTCAGCCCGAGGAAACATTTGATTCCATTTCCAGTTCGTCCCTACCTTTGTCGACTCGCCTTGCCGTACTACAGTACTGTCTGCGGCTCGTCTTCTCGGTATGAACGAACTGGAAAAGGAATGAGAAAGGACTGAAACGGAGCGTGAGGCGCGCCGAAAGAGATGGTTTCCAAGCTTGTCAAAGTGCCGTGGTCAGGGCAGTTTCTGTACCAATATTTCAATTTGCTCGGCGAATTTTCGTGGATTCTTTTGCTGTAATTGCGCCAGATTGCGCAGTTTCCAGCGAATGCCGGGAAGCTGTTCGAGGTGTGCAATTACCAGTAGGCGTGCCGTGTCCAGATACGTCTGATTCATGGTCTGAGTACCAGCAGACCGTCGGCGGAGCGTGAGACCCAAGCGCGTCCGCTACCGGTCGGTAGTTGTGCGGCATCAAGTTTGGCGGCCCATGGGAGGGCGAACTCGCGCCCGAACTGAAGGCAGAGGCGCACCGTCTTGACACTGGTACAGCACCTCAGCAGATCGCGCAGGACATCCGCACGCAAACTATAACTGGCCTCGGAGAGTTCGCACGCCTCTTGCAAGGGCTGACGGACACCCACATCGCTGAGCATTTCCAGTAGCGCCCGCTCTGGCGCCGAGACCAGCGGCGCGCCCTTGCGTTTTTCGAACGGCCCGACATGAAGCGGATCGTCCGGTGTTTCGTCGAACAGGCGCTTGCGGTGGTATTCGACCGTAAACCGCTGGGTGAACCAGTCCGGCAGGCGAGTCGTGGTCCAACCGTAGAGTTGGAGAACGGATTTCTGCGATAGGTACTGCCGCACGCCGTACCAATCGAGTGCGGACTTGCCGCCAAGGTGCAAGCCTTCGACGGATTGTTGCAGCAAGACCAAACAAGCGTGGAGATTCAGCGTATCGTTGGGGCGGCAGTAGACTCCGCGCGCCAAGCGAGACAGCCAACCGGAGCGGGCGTAATAAACCGCCAAGTCCGCAGAGACGCCCAAAGCCGCCAGATTCCTCGATGTCAGGGGCGTCCCGGAAGCCCAGCGGCGGTAGAGGGTGTTTAGTTTATTTCGATCGGTCGTAGCCATATCAACGATATGTACCACCAAACAAAATTCTTGCCAAGTTTAATTTGTTTGTCTGAGTCGTAGTCATACTACGATAATTGAGAATAATCCAAACTTCTTCTGAGGTCTGAGTCACACGGATTCTTGCCGATGGATATTGAGCCGGAAGGGTACACTCCGCACTCCGGATTCGAGTCCGCCTCGCTAAAGATTTTCCGCGACCGTGGCGCCGCCGACACTGGCTTTCAGTTTGATCGGGACGAAACGCAAAAGAACATAGTCCTTGGGATCGGAATAATGTGTTTCCCAATCCTTTTGCCAGGCTTCTTTCCGCAGGGCTTCGTCGGTAACGACGGTGACCTCGCCGATCAGCAAGACCGCTCCGAACGTCGTTGGGTTGAAAAAATAGAGGCTGGATTTCGGGTCGCGCCGGATTTCGTTCATTTTTTCGGAAGCCCGGTGCGTCGTCAAAAAGACCGTCAGGGGCTTTTCATCCTTGTACAGACCGCGCGCCGGAAACTGGCCTTCGTTGCGCAGATTCATCATGAGGCGCGTCGATGGAAAGCCGTCTTTGTCGATCGTCGAAAAATCGACAAAGGGGGCGCTTTCGATGACTTCCAGATATCTGGCGTGATCGCCGGAGGATTTTTCGCTCATTATTTCTCCTTGAATACTCATTGCGCGTGGGTTGGTGATCCATGTCCCGGATTCAGGCGGACTGGATTCATGATAAAACCTTCGGCCTCGTTTGTGGCGTTTTTCAGCAATCCGGCGTGGTCCGACTTGCGGCCCTGCGCCGAAAACCGACGGGAGAAATCTCTCTTTCCCCCGGAATTTCTGATACGATTGGGCTTACCCGTCCAAGTCTGGGGGGAGGGGCGGGTATTCCATCCCGTTCGCGGGCGTGCCCGCGCCGGAGAATCTTTTGTCTGGAACGTATTGCGATATGAGAAAAATCGAAGCAGTCATCAAACCGTTCAAACTCGACGAAGTCCGCGAGGCGCTTTCCGAAATCGGAGTCTCCGGGCTGACCGTTACCGAAGTCAAGGGTTTCGGCCGCCAGAAAGGTCACACCGAGTTGTATCGTGGCGCGGAATACGTCGTCGATTTCCTGCCGAAAGTAAAAATCGAGGTCGTCGTTCCCGACAAGGACGTCGAGAGCGCGATCGAATCGATCGTCAAGTCGGCACGGACGGGAAAAATCGGTGACGGCAAGATTTTCGTCACGCACGTCGAGCAGGTCATACGCATCCGGACGGGGGAAACGGGAGAGGCGGCCGTCTGATTCGCGGATGCCCTGAACCGAGTCAAAGCGAGTCAGAGCAGGGCGGGGCGGGAGATTCAAGTCTTCGCAAGCGCGGCAGACTCTGGAGGAATGAATGACGCGGTGAATTCCCGCCTTCCTCCCTTTTCATCGCCGGTCGCTCCCATGCGCCTGTCGCCTTCGCGGAGGCGACAAGGAAGCCCCATCATGCTTTCTTGAAATACCCGATACAAAGCGGTTAGAATTTCAGGATTCCAGCGGTTTACACGATTCCGCCCCGGCCTGCTCGTCGGCACGGGAAGTCCGACCGTTTATCGACCTCATTGGAGAACACATGTTCGACGCGATCCACAGCAACAAGAAGATCGTCAAGTTTCTTCTTCAGCTTTTTGTTGTGCTCATTACTCTCCCCTTCGTTTTCTGGGGTGTCGATTCCTTGTCGAATTCCTCCGGGGCCGAGACGACGATCGCGAACGTCGGTGACGCGAAGATATCGATTTTCGAGTTCGACCAAGCGCTCAACACCGCGCAGGATAGGATGCGGAGAGACTACGGAGACGCTTTCAGACCCGAAATGATCAACGATCCGGTCATCCGCGAAGGCATTCTCAACAACCTGATCGAGCAACGCTTGTTGCTTCTGGAAGCCGACCGCCGCAAACTGTGGCTCAACGACGAAGTCCTGCGCTCGGTCATTGCCGGAGCGCCGCAGTTCCAGCAAGGTGGAAGATTCTCTCTCCCGCTCTATCAGGCGTTTCTGGCGAGGAGCGGCCTCCAGTTCGAGGCGTCCTTGCGCGAGGACCTGATCATCCAGCAATGCCTGGACATGACGCGGTCGGCCTTCGTTTCCAACGCGCAGGCGGAGGATCTCTTGCGCCTCCATCTCGAAGAGCGCGCGTACCACGAGAACCGGATTCCCGCGGATCATTTTTTCAAGTCGGTCGTGATCGGTGACGACGACGCGCAAAAGTATTATGAAGAAAACGAGTCTCTTTTCGAAGAACCCGAACAAATCAAGGTGGAATACCTGACGCTCTCGCAGGAAGACATTCTTGCCACGGTCAAGTTATCGGAATCCGAAGCGAAAACTTGGTACGACGGGCATCCGGACCGTTACCGGCAGGAAGAAGAACGCCACGCGCGGCATATCCTGATCAGAGCGGCGAAGGAGGGGGGCGAAGCCAGGGCGAAGGCCGAGAAAATCCTGACCGAGGTGAAGAAGTCTCCCGAAAAATTCGTCGCGCTGGCGAAGCAGTATTCCGAAGACGTCGGTTCGGCGAAAAGCGGCGGCGACCTCGGTTTTTTCCAGCGCGACGCGATGGTCAAACCTTTTGCCGACGCGGTTTTCGATACGTTGAAAAAGAACGAGATTTCCGAAATCGTCGAGTCCGACTTCGGTTATCACATCATCCAGCTCATCGATATCCGGCCGGCAAGCGTTCGGGCTTTTGCCGAAGTTCGCGCGGAGATCGAAAACGAACTCAAACAGCAAGCCGCCGCGAGAAAGTTTGCCGAGACCGCGGAATCTTTCAGCAATATGGTCTACGAACAGTCGGACAGCCTCCAGCCCGTCGCCGAGAACTTCAAGCTCGAACTGAAAAAGACCGACTGGTTTTCAAGGAAGCGTGAAAATCCGGCGGCTTTGGGTCCGCTGGCGAACGATAAACTCCTCAATCGGCTTTTTTCGGAAGACGCGATTCGGATGAAGCAGAATACCGAAACGATCGAAATCTCGCCGGGGACGCTTCTCACCGCGCGTGTCGTCGAGCACACGCCCGCGAGTCTGAAGCCTCTGGAAAGCGTGAAAAAGGAGATCGAAGAACGCTTGCGTTTGCGGGGCGCGTTGGAACTGGCTCAAAAAGCGGGCGAAGAGCGGCTCGATGCGCTCAAAAAAGGCGACGAGGCCAAGCTGGCGTGGTCGCCTGTCAAGACCGTCGCGCGCAGCAGGGCGCCGGCCGGTTTTACGGAGAACGCGACCAAGGCGATTTTCAAAGTCGATTCGGGGAGTTTGCCGGCCTACGTGGGCTTGACCGACGGCGCGGGCTATACGATTTTCAAGGTCGTCAAGACGACGACGCCCGAAAAACTCGAAAGCGAACTCGTCCAGGGTATCCGGCGCGAATACGGTACGCTCGTCGCCCAGCGGGATCTGTCCGCTTTCATGGACAATCTGCGCAAGCGTTACCCCGTCAAGATCGAAAAGTCGAAACTGAGCACTCAGGAAGATTGAAGTCAGAGGACAGAAGACAGAGGACAGAGGACAGAACGGCCTTCGGCCTCAGGGATCAGGAATCAGGTATCAGGAATCAGATCGGTGAGCGGCGGCTTCGCCGCCGGGGTGACGAAACCCCACCAAGTATAGGTTGGGGTGAGCGCAGCGATGCCCAACATCGGAGCGAAACCCGGTGTCCAGCGTGGTCTCCCGTAGGGGCACGGCGTGCCGTGCCCTATCAGGGTTCAGGAATCAGGAGACGGGAGACAGATTATTTTCCGGCGCTTTGCGCCGCATATTTCTCTGTCTCCTGTCCTCTGTCTCCTGTCCCCTGAAACGGCGTCAGGTCGGGAGCGGGTCGGAGTTTCCGAGCGCCGTCGTGTTCAAACCGCCGTCGACGAAAAGGATTTCTCCGGTTATGCCGCTCGCCAGGTCGGAGAGCAGGAAGGCTACGACGTTGCCGACTTCTTCGATCGTGATGTTGCGGCGTATCGGGGCGTTGTGCGCGTTGTACGCCAGCAATTTTCCAAAGTCGCCGATCCCGGAGGCGGCGAGCGTCTTGATCGGACCAGCCGACACAGCGTTGGCGCGTATCCCCTGCGGGCCGAGGCAGAACGCGAGGTAGCGGGTCGCGGCTTCGAGGCTGGCCTTGGCAAGCCCCATCGTGTTGTAATTCGGCATCGTGCGTTCGGCGCCGAGGTAGGTCAGCGTCAGGAGCGCCGGATTACGTCCCTTCAGCAACAGAGGGCGCGCCGCCTTGGCGAGCGCGGGGTAGCTGTAGGACGAAACGTCGTGCGCGATACGGAAGGACTCACGCGACAGGCCGTCCAGAAAGTCGCCCGTGATCGCATCGTTCGGCGCGTAGGCGATCGAATGCACAAGCCCGTCGAGGCCGTCCCAATGCGCCGCCAGGTCGGAAAAGAGTTTGTCGATCTGGGCGTCGCTCGATACATCGCATTCGAAGACGCTAGAGCTGTCGAATTCTTCCGCGAATTTTTTGATGCGGTCCAGAAAACGCTCATTCTGATACGTGAACGCGAGTTGGGCGCCTTCACGATGGCAGGCTTTGGCGATACCGTAGGCGATCGAGTATTTCGACAGCACGCCGGTAAGCAGGATGCGTTTGTCGGCAAGGAATCCCATGTAGTCTCCAATGACAATGAATTTACGGAAGGTTTCCGGAAATTCTTCTGCAAGTTTCCGGTAAAGCTTGTTTTGATTTGGACGGTATTATATCTCGAAACCGGATTCTCTCATGAAATGCTCAAATCGCCTTTCGGTCGAAAAAAATCGGTGCTTCGCGCTAAACTTCGCCCTATGTCCAAATCGTCCAGGCCGTTCAGGGGGTTTTTTCGCTCGCTTCTACTGTGTCTGCTCGTCTTCGTCGCGGCTTGCGGCAGCGAGCGGAACGACCCGTATCCTCTGTCGGAAAGGGATCAGAACATCCTCTATTCCGCCTTCGTCGGGCGGCCGAAGCACCTCGACCCCGTGCAATCCTACGTCGAGGACGAAAGCGTTTTTACCGCGCAGATCTACGAACCGCCGCTGCAATACCATTATCTGAAGCGTCCTTACGACTTGATTCCCGGGACAGCGGTTTCGGTGCCGAAACCCGAATATTACGATGCGTCCGGTTTGCGCCTGCCGGACGATGCGCCTTCGGGGCGGATCGCTTCGAGCGTCTATGAAGTCCGTATACGCCCCGGAATTCTTTATCAGCCGCATCCGGCGTTCGCCGTCGACGCCGACGGGCGGCTCGTGTACGACGCGCTCGACGAGAAGAAACTTGCCGGGATCGACGCGATCGCGGACTTTGAGCGGACCGGGAGCCGCGAACTGACGGCGGACGATTACATCTATCAGATCAAGCGGCTGGCGCATCCGCGCCTGCATTCGCCGATTTTCGGGCTGATGGCCGGACACATCGTCGGATTGAAGGAACTCGGCGAGAGCCTGCAACGCGACGCGAAGACGCTGCCCGCGAATGTCTGGATCGACCTCGACGCTTATCCGCTCGAAGGCGTGACGCGCGTCGACCGCTACACCTGGCGCGTGAAGCTGCGGGGCAGGTATCCGCAGTTTCTTTATTGGCTGGCGATGCCTTTTTTCGCGCCGGTCCCGCGCGAGGCGGACAAGTTTTACAGCCAGCCGGGGATGGCGGAAAGGAATCTGACGCTCGACTGGTACCCGGTCGGCACGGGGCCTTATATGTTGACCGAGAACGACCCGAACCGGCGCATGACGCTCGAACGCAACCCGAACTTCCACGGGGAGACCTACCCCTGCGAAGGCGCCGACGGCGACGCGGAAGCGGGGTTTCTCGCCGATTGCGGTCGTGCCTTGCCCTTCATCGACAAGGCCGTGTTTACGCGCGAAAGAGAGGGGATTCCGTATTGGAACAAATTTTTGCAGGGCTACTACGACGCGTCTGGAATCTCGTCGGACAGCTTCGACCAGGCCGTCCGCCTGAACGTCGGCGGCGACGTACAGCTCTCGGATGAAATGGAAGCGCGGGGAATCCGGCTGCTGACGTCCGTGGACGCCTCGACTTTCTACATGGGTTTCAATCTCGCCGACCCGCTCGTCGGCGGGAGCGGCGCCGGCGTCGGCGCGGAACGCGCGCGCAAGCTGCGTCAGGCCGTGTCGATCGCGATCGACCAAGAGGAGTTCATCTCGATTTTCATGAACGGTCGTGGAATTCCGGCGATGACGCCCTTGCCTCCGGGGATTTTCGGTTTTCATGAAGGCGAGGAGGGAATCAACCGCGTCGTTTACGATTGGAGCAGCGGGCACGCGCGGCGCAAACCGATCGAAGAAGCCCGGAGGCTTTTGGCCGAGGCAGGCTGGCCGAGCGGGCGCGACGCGAAAACCGGCGAGCCGCTCGTGCTCAATCTCGATACGACGGTCGGCGGCATGGGGGACAAGTCGCGGCTCGACTGGCTGACGCGCTGCTTCGCGCGGATCAACGTCCAGCTCGTCGTGCGCTCGACCGATTTCAACCGCTTTCAGGACAAATTGAACAAGGGGTCCGTGCAGCTTTTTTACCTCGGATGGAACGCGGACTACCCCGACCCGGAGAACTTTTTCTTTCTCCTTTCGGGGAACGAAGGCGTCTTGCTTCGCGGCGGTGAGAACAAGTCGAACTACGCCAACGCGGAATTCGACCGCCTTTTCGCCACGATGAAAGACATGGACAATACGCCCGAACGCCTGAAAATCATCGACCGGATGAACCGCATCCTGCAAAACGACGCGCCGTGGGTCTTCGGCTTCCATCCGAAAACCTACACGCTCGCGCACGCTTGGCTCCACAACCGAAAACCGAACAATGTCGCCAACAATACCCTCAAATATCAGCGCATCGACGTCGCGCAACGCGCGGAACGGCGGCGCGAATGGAATATCCCGGTTGTCTGGCCGCTGGCCCTGGTCGGCATCGCGTTCGCCGCTGCGCTTTACCCGGCGATGATCGTTTATCGACGCCGGGAGCGCGCGACCGCGTGCGGCGATGCCGAGCGGAACCGGAGCGCCTGAATGTTTGCCTACCTCGTCCGCCGACTGCTTTACGCGATTCCGATCCTGATCGGCGTGAATATCATCACTTTTACCTTGTTTTTCGTCGTCAATACGCCCGACGACATGGCGCGCATGCAGTTGGGCATCCGGCGCGTGACGCAGGAAGCGATCGACAAATGGAAGATCGAGCGCGGGTACGACAAGCCTCTTTTCATGAACCGTCAGGCGTCGGGCGCGGGGGTTCTGACCGACACGATTTTTTTCACCAAGTCGGCGCGGCTCTTCGTCGGCGACTTCGGACGCGCCGAGGACGGACGCGATATTTCAAAGGAAATCGCGTCCCGGATGGGGCCGTCGCTCGCCGTCGCCGTTCCGACCTTCCTTCTCGGCATTTTCGTCGCCGTAATCTTCGCGCTCGTGCTCGTGTTTTTTCGGGCGAGCCGCCTCGACTTCTGGGGCGTCGTTCTTTGCGTTGCAATGATGTCGATTTCGGGGCTGTTTTACATCATCGGCGGGCAATACCTCGTCAGCCGGCTCTGGCGGCTCGTCCCGATTTCGGGCTACGCCGCCGGACTCGACGCCTGGAAGTTCCTCGTCCTGCCGGTCGTGATCGGCGTCGTTTCGGGGATCGGCGCGTCGACGCGCCTGTATCGCGCTTTTTTCCTCGAAGAAATCGGCAAGGACTACGTCCGCACGGCGCGCGCCAAGGGGCTTTCGGAGGCCGTCGTCCTCTTCCGGCACGTGCTGAAGAATGCGCTGATCCCGATCCTGACGGGCGTTGTCGTCGTGATCCCGCTCCTCTTCATGGGATCCCTGCTGACCGAATCGTTTTTCGGGATTCCGGGGCTGGGCAGCTATACGATCGACGCGATCCGCGCGCAGGATTTTTCCATCGTCCGCGCGATGGTCTTCATCGGGTCGGTCCTCTACATCGTCGGCCTCGTCTTGACCGATATCTCCTACGTTCTCGTCGACCCGCGCATCCGGCTCGAATGACCATGCGCTTCGTCCCGGTACCGCTTCTCTCCGACCTTCTCGTCTGGCTGCTCGTCGCCTCGGCGGTCGCCTTGGGCGTCTCGTCGAAGAAAAATCCCCTCGCGCGCGCGGCGTGGCGCCGCATCGGACGAAACCGTCCCGGCGTTGCCGCCGCGACGATTCTCGCGCTCTTCGTCGCCGTCGGCCTTCTGGATTCCCTGCATTACCGAAAACGTCTCGACGCCACAGCGCCTGGGCAGAGCGCGGTCTATGCCGTCGAAGCGCTTTCGCTCCTCGACGCGATCGCCGCGCCGCTCAAAGAGCGCAACGAAAAAACCTATTCCGCGCCGCTGGCGACGCGCTCGTACGCAAAAGAGACGCTCGAAACGCGCGGCGGTGCCGGGGTTTCGCGCGGTGTGCGCGATTTTCCGCGCCTTCTCTTCGGCGGCGCGCACCTGGGTGAGGACGAGGCGGGACGAGGTCGGGACATTTTGAAAAAAATTCTCGTCGCCGAGGCGTTTGCCGCCGCGCTCTTCGCGCTCTTCGCGCTCGGAACGGCGTACACGCTCGCGCGCCGGGGCGCGAAAGACAAAGCTGGCGTGGATTTGTCGCTTGGGTGCGCCTGGAAAGCGATCTGGCGCGGAGAGACCGAATTTTCCTGGAACGCCGTCCTCGGCGTCGTCGGCGCCGCGCTCGTACTCCTCGCGCCGATCGTCTTCCTGTGTGTCGATTACCACGTCCTCGGCACGGACAAAGTCGGGCAGGACGTTTTCTACCAAATCCTGAAAAGCGTTCGCACGGCGCTCGTCATCGGCCTCGTGACGACGCTGGCGATGCTGCCGCTGGCGATCGTGCTCGGCATTTTCGCCGGCTATTTTCGCGGGTGGATAGACGACGTGATCCAATACGTCTACACGACCCTGAGTTCGATCCCCGGCGTCCTCCTGATCGCCGCGGCGGTGCTGATGATGGAAGTCGTCATCGACACGCATCCGCAATGGTTCGTCACCGCAGCGGAAAGGGCCGACGTGCGCCTGCTCGCGCTCTGCGGAATCCTGGGGCTGACGAGCTGGACGAGCCTGTGCCGCCTCTTGCGCGGAGAAACGCTGAAACTGCGCGAACTCGAATACATCCAGGCCGCGCAGGCTTTCGGCGTCGGCCACGCGCGCATCCTGCTCCGGCATATCCTGCCGAATCTGACGCACATCGTCGTCATCGCGCTTGTCATGGATTTTTCGAGCCTCGTGCTTGCCGAAGCCGTGCTGTCGTATATCGGCATCGGCGTCGACCCGACGATGATCAGCTTTGGGACGATGATCAACAACGCGCGGATGGAACTCGCGCGCGACCCGATCGTCTGGTGGTCGCTGGCCTCGGCCTTCGTCTCGATGCTCGCGCTCGTACTCTCCGCCAATCTGTTCGCGGACGCCGTGCGCGACGCGCTCGACCCGAGGCGCGCGGGATGAGCGACGCGCCGCTCCTTGCCGTCGACGAGCTTTCCGTCGGCTTCGTCTCCGGAAAAGAGACGATGACCGCGATTTCGGGCGTTTCTTTCGTCGTGAACGCAGGCGAGACGCTCGCGCTGATCGGCGAGTCCGGCTGCGGAAAATCGGTGACGGCGCTGTCACTCTTGCGCCTCCTCCCGCAGGCCGGCCGCATTCTCGGCGGGAGCGTTCGCTTCGAAGGGAGCGACCTCCTGCAATGGCCGGAAAAAGAGATGCGCCGCGTGCGCGGCGGAGGAATGTCGATGATTTTCCAGGAACCGTCGAGCAGCCTCAATCCGGTGCTGACGGTCGGACGGCAGATCGGCGAAGTCCTCGAACGACACCTTGATCTTTCCGCTGAAGCGGCGGCGACCCGCGCGCTCGGCCTTCTGAACGCCGTCGGGATTTCCGACGCGAAGCGCCGCATGGGCGAATACCCCTTCCAGCTTTCCGGCGGAATGAAGCAGCGCGTGATGGTGGCGATCGCGCTGGCCGCGAATCCGAAACTCCTGATCGCCGACGAGCCGACAACGTCGCTCGACGTGACGATACAGGCGCAGATCCTCGATCTTCTCGTCGGTCTGCAAAAAGAGCGCGGGATGGGCATCCTCCTGATCACGCACGACCTTGGCGTCGCCAGAAGCGTCGCGCACCGCGTCGGCGTCATGTACGCCGGAGAAATCGTCGAAGAAGCGCCGAGCGAAGTTTTTTTCGACGCGCCGCGCCATCCCTACACGAAAAAACTCTTCGCCGCGCTCCCCGACGGCGCGCGATCCCGGCTCGAAACGATTCCCGGTCAGGTGCCGCCGCTCGCGCGGATGCCGAAGGGCTGCCGTTTCGCCGCGCGCTGTTCCTTCGCAAGCGAGATTTGCCGCGAGGTTCCGCCGGAATGGACGGTCAAAGCCAGTGGCTGCCGCGTCCGCTGCCACGCGGCGCGAAACGACGCCGTCGGCGAACCCTTCGGCGTGCGGCTTGGAGCCATCCCCCCAACGCCGGATTGCGTGCCCGTGGGGAGTCCCGCCGATTCGACGCCCCCGCTGCTCGCGGTCTACGATTTGCGCGTGCATTTCCCGATCCGCAAAGGGCTTTTCCGGCGCGTCGCCGCGCACGTCAAAGCCGTCGACGGCGTGTCGTTCCAACTCGAACGCGGACGGACGCTCGTCCTCGTCGGAGAGTCCGGGTGCGGAAAAACGACGGTCGGTAAAGCGATTCTCCATCTGGTCCCGCCGAGCGGCGGTCGCATCGAGATCGACGGACGCGCGCTCGACGCTCGATCCTCTGGAGCGCTGCGCGCGATGCGCCGTCGTTTGCAGATGATTTTCCAGGACCCCTTCGGCTCGCTCGACCCGCGAATGCCGGTCGGCGAAATCATTGCCGAGGGGATCGAAGCGCTGGGCGCCGTGGGGGGCGAGAGGAGGGGGAATGCCGGAATGGCTGAAACGGCGGGAATGATCGCGGCGCTGCTCGACGAGGTCGGCCTGCCTCGCGGCAGCGAACTCAGATATCCGCACGAATTCTCCGGCGGCCAACGCCAGCGCATTGCGATTGCGCGTGCGATCGCCGTCCAGCCCGAACTGATCATCTGCGACGAGCCGACGTCGGCGCTCGACGTGTCCGTACAGGCACAGATCCTCAATCTCTTGAAGTCGCTCCAGGACGAGATGGGTCTCGCTTATCTTTTCATCACGCACAACTTCGCGGTGGCGGCGCATCTCGCGCACGAAGTCGCCGTGATGTACCTCGGTCGCATCGTCGAAAGCGGGGACGCGGGGGAGGTGCTTCGCGCGCCGCTCCACCCCTATACCCAAGCGCTGATTGCCGCGATCCCGCGCGTGGATCTCGCCCCCGCGAATTCGACGCTTCAGGCGTCCGCCCGTCTTTCCGGCGAAGCGCCGTCGCCGGTGACACCGCCGAAAGGCTGCCACTTTCATCCGCGCTGCCCGCACGCGACGCGCGAGTGCGCCGAAGCCGTCCCTCCGCTGCGTGCGATTTCAGAGACGCATTTTGTGGCGTGCCATTTACAGAGGACAGAGGACTGAGGACAGAAGACAGAGCGCTCGCTGGCGCTCGCTTCGTAAGCAGTTTTCAGTATTCATACGCCTGCGGAACGTTGTGGCTCTCTCTCCGTTCAGCCCAACATCAGGAATCAGGTATCAGGTATCAGGAATCAGATCGTTTACCGGCGGCTTCGCCGCCGGAGGGAATCAACAAAAACCCGATCGGTTTTCATCTGATTCCTGACACATGTATTCTGAATGCATAGGTTGGGCTTCGTTCCTCAGCCCAACCTGTGGCGTTTCCGCTCCGTCTTCGGCGGTATAGGTTGGGCTGAATGAAATGAAGCCCAACGTTCCGCAGGCGCGGATTTTATCCATTGGGTATTTGCCTCGGCGTCTCGTTTGTAGAAACGCCGATCTTCGGGGGAACGTTCGAAGCCTTCTTCCGGGGCTTCCCGAATAAACAACGAATCAATCTCGCAAGGAATTCGAACGCGAGCACGATGAATATCGCATAGAAAATACAGAATCCATACGCTATCCAAATATAGCCATCAGTACTACGATAAATCATGGAGCCTATGATCATACAAAGCAGTGGACCGATCGGTACCGATAAAAGCCATCTGAAGAGGAAATGGGCATCAAGCTTCCACAACGGTAGCCACACGACAAAAATTGACGCGACAAGCAAGGCCCATAGAAAATAGGCCTCCATGTCGTCTCCCCGAAAATTTACCCAGAGCGCGAACGCAATGAACGCCGCGAGCACGAGGATTGCGAGTATTTTTGTTCGCATTTTTACCCATCGCCCATATCATGATTTCGGAAAAAGTCTAGACTTCTCCGACGGAATGTCAAGCAGAATTTTGAACGCGGGTTTTTCGAGCGTCCGGTGCTTGCTTGGGCACGGCATGCCGTGCCCCTACGGCGGGATGATATACGGAGGAGGCTCAGCTCAAGCTCTCCGGGATAATCCAGCTTCTTTCCATTGGGCATCGCTTCGCTCAGCCCAAGTTATGCGCGCTAGAGGAGTGGGGTGCCGCATATATACACGTTTGGCAAAATAGTGGCGTACAGGAATAAAAAGATACAGAATACAATCCCCGCAATAGAGAAAACCTTGCATAATATCTTCTGTCTCCTGGTCATCATGTCCAAAAGAGAAAGCCGGAAAACCCAAACGCAAAAAGCGAGATTGAATACGATCAGCGCCATCAAACTTCTGGACGTATGTGAAAAAATCCTGTAGAGCGGCGAGAATTTGATCGACGCGCCTTCTTCGGAATATCCGGGATAATATTGTGAGAAATAGAAGGTGACAGCGTCGCTATTGAGTCCCACATATGCACAGAATGAGATCGCAATCAACGCCGCGAGCACGAGGATTGCGAGTATTTTTGTTCGCATTTTTGCCCATTGCCCATATCATGATTTCGGAAAAAGTCTAGACCTCTCCGACGGAATGTCAAGCAGAATTTTGAACGCGGGTTTTTCGGGAGTCCGTTGCTTGGTGAGGGCACGGCATGCCGTGCCCCTACGGCGGGATGATATACGGAGGAGGCTCAGCTCAAGCTCTCCGGGATAATCCAGCTTCTTTCCGTTGGGCTTCGCTTCGCTCAGCCCAAGCTATGCGCCGTTGGAGCGTCCCCCCGCTTTTCACAGAACACTGAAAACAGATCACGAAGCGAGCGCCAGCGAGCGCTCTGTCGTCTGTCTTCTGTCCTCTGTCATCCTTCCCGATCAAGCTTTCCGGTCAGCGACAGGGTGAAGTTCGCGCCCATGAATTTGAAATGGGGGCGCGCATGGACGGTGACGGCGTAACACGCCGGGTTGTTGGGGATTTCGGTGACTTTCAGCTCGGCGTGGCGCAGGGGGCGGCGGCTACGCGTGACGGGGTCGGGGTCGTCCATTTCGGTGACGTATTGGTTCAGCCATTTGTTCAGTTCGCTTTCCATGATCTGCCGCGTTTTCCACTGACCGAGGTTTTCACGTTGCAAGACTTTGATGTAGTGCGCCAGCCGGTTCATGATCATGATATAGGGGATCTGGATGCCCAACCTGCGGTTGATCGTGTTTTCCCGGTTTTCGGCCTCGCCGTCGGGGACGCGGGCGCTCTGGCACGAAGTCGCGGAAAAAAACACCGCGCTGTCGCGTCCCTTGAGGAAGGTGAGTCCGATGAAGCCCTCTTCGGAAAGCTCGAATTCGCGTTGTTCCGAAAGCAGGATTTGCGTGGGGATTCTTTGGTAGGACAAGCCCGGAGGGCGGGTGCGAAAAGCGCGGGAAGGGAAGTTTTCCACGAGGCCGCCGCCTTCGGGTCCGACGATGTTGACGCACCAGCGATAGCGCGCGAAGCTATCCGCCAATCGGTCCGCGAGCGCGAAGGCCGCGTTGCCCCAGCAGAGGTCGTCGCTGTTGTCCTGCGTCTCGGTGAAGGCGAAGGTATCGGCGGAGAGCGCGCCTGGGCCGTAGGGCGGGCGAAAGAGGAAGCAGGGGAGCGTCAGCGCCGCGTAGCGCGAGTCGTCCGAGTCGCGGAAGCTGCGCCACTGCGCGTAGTTCGGCATTTCGAACAAGGCGTGAAAATCCCGGACCGACGGGAATTGGTCCCACGAGGAAAGCCCGAAAAAACTTCTTCCCGCCCCTGCGATGAATATCGCGTGCGCCATGGCGGCGACGGCGCTCGCGTGCGTGAGCAGGCGAATGTCGGTCGGGCTTGCGCCCAATTCATAATTGGCGACAATGGCGCCGATCGGGCGACCGCCAAACTGGCCGTATTCGGCGATATAGACGTGTTTGTAAAAGCCCGAAAGGGTGATTTGGGGCGCGTCGTCGAAATCTGCCAGAAGGTCGTCGCGTGAAATGCTGATGTACTGCAATAGGATGTTTTGCCGAAAGTCGATGCGCTCGACGAGGAATTCGAGCGATCGCCAGGAAGTTTCGAGTTTTCGGAAGGCTTCGTGGTGCAGGACGGCGGAGAGCTGAAGCGAGATGCACTCGTCGATTTGCGCGATCATTCCGTCGGCGAGCGCGGCGGAAATCGGCGTTCCGGGCGCGAAGCGGAGCGAGGCGCGCAGGAATTCGGCGAGGAGCGGCGCGGATACAGATACGCCGTTTTCCCGCAGCGTCGCGCGCAGGGCGGCGACGATGGTGCCGTCGTCGCTCTTATCGGAGCCAGACATCGACTTTGCCCTGCTGGCTGACATCGGAATAAAGTTTCACGACGCTGGTTTCGCTTTCGCCCTGGAGTTGCGCCTGGATGGAAAACGACAGAACGGTCCGCATTTCTTCGCGCGGAGCAAAAATCACCTGCACATTCGTGAGTCGCGGTTCGTTGCGGCTGATGAATTCGGCGATTTTGCGGCGCAGCGCGGGTTGGTCGTCGCCGGGGGCGTCGATTCCGGCGTGGGTGAAATCGGGCATACCGAATTCGGGGTCGAGCAGTGTACTGCCTTCGCGTGAGTTCAGGAGCTTGGTGACGTAGTCGCGGATCGATCGCAACACGGCGTCGCCGGTGCGCGGCGCCGGTGCGGCGTCGCTCTGGCGGGCGGCGGCGCTTTGCCGAACGGCGGCGCTCATGCGCTCAAAGAGGCGCAGTTGAGCCATGCGCGCCTTTTTCGGAGGTCGGAGAAAATGAAAAAAGGATCCGGATATGCGTTTCGGAAGACCCCACGGAAACCTTGAGCTTCCCTTTTTCAGCCGGGTCGCACGCGACACCTGAAACGCGTATGCGATTCGGGTGCCAATAAATCTGCACACGACACAGGGCGCCTTCTTTCGGGCGAACATTGGTCGCACGTTCGAGCCGCCATTTCCCGTGCAGGTCGACCGACAGCGCGTTGAGGTCCGTCTTTATTCCCACGTCGCGCGGTGAAAAATGCGTTTCGCCTCCCGGCGTGCCTTGGTAGGGCAGGCGTATTTCCAGCGCGCCGCCGGGTTGCAGCGTGATGACGGGGACGCTCATACGGCCTTTTCCCGCTTCCCGGCTGTACGGCAGGGGTTTCCACGGCGAGGGCGGCTCAGGGACGGGCGGCGGGGGAGGGGGAGGTTCGACGGGCGGCTCGACCGGCGCCGGGGGCGGGGCGGGCGGTGCGGCGGGGAGGGGCGCTTTTACGTCGAACTGGCTCGTGAGATACGCGCCCATCGCGAAGACGAGCGCGAACCAAGCCAGTAGCATGAAGCGGAAAATGGCGCGCAGAGAGAGCATGTCATTCCCTCGCATACGTAATCAGTTCGGGTACCGTCGAACTGCGGGCGCTTCTTTCTTTGAGGAGCGCCGCCGCGCCGTCCGGGATGATCCTGATTTTGATGCTGTTGACGTTCGCGCGGTTCAGGATGCCGGAGGAATCGGGGAAGTCCGAAGGCGTGAAGTCGTGTTCGCCGTACTGGAAGATTTCGATGAAGCTGACAAAATCGGGGTAGGTGCGCGTCAGCGTGAAACTTGGGAAAGCGATTCTGAGGTCGACTTTCCCGCATTTATTATTGTCATACACGAAGCGCGCGCGCTGAGGGTAGTTGCGGTTGACGAGCTGCCACGTCGCGTCCTGGCACAGAAGCGTCACGGTTACGGATTCGGGCCGGACGTGCGCGTCGACGTTGACGCGCGGCGGGTTCGATCGCAGGAGGACGCTGCGTTCCGCGGTGAGCGAGGACTGAACGTTCATCGCCCACTCTTCGCTTTCGGACAGGAAGCCGAGGAAGTCTTCGGTGAAGGGGAAAGGCTTTTGATTCCACGTGGCGACCTGCGCGCCATCGACCTTGCGTACCAGGAAAGGGTCGATTTCCGCGTTGACGAAGGTGCTTACGATTCCCTCGGGACCGTAGATCTTTTTGCTGTCTTCACTGCGATAGCGGTTGGTCGGGCTGGAGAGCACCTGGCTTTCCCAGTTGCCCTGCAGCGCGACTGCCGCTTCGATCGTGATGCCGCTTCGGGAAAAATCAAGGAGATTTTTGAACACGGCGACCTGCGGCGCTCCCGAATCGCGGAAGAGTGCGTCGGTCGTCACCAGGCGCGCCTCGGCGAGCGTAAAGGGACTTTTCTTCAGCGCTTCGACATCCTTTCTGCCGAAATGCAAACGCGCCAGAGATAATGACAAGGGCGGATTGCCTATGTCCCCCAGGATTTCATGCACGCTGGAAAGGTAGAGCGTCATCCCCATTATGGCGTCGTATATTTCGCGCATGTGCTGCTGGTTGTCGGCCTTCTCCCAGAGGGTACGCAACGCGTCGGGCATATGCACGCCCGCCATCAGAAGGGTATGCCATCCGGCGGGGTCGTTGCTGGCGTGCCCTTCGAGCGCGACGCCGAGCATGACTTCGAAGAGATGCGCGTCCTTCATCCAGCGAGGGGGCGGATTGGCGTGCTGAAGCGGTTCGAATTCACGGTTCAGGCGATCGATGAGGCGCAGGTGCGGCGTTCTCCTGAGGTTCTTCAGGGTGGAGTAATTGGTGTATACGCTCGCGCTTTCAGCGGAAACGGCGGCTTCGCAAAAACGCCGCACGAAGGTTTCCCAGTATTCGGCGTAACGCTTCAGGTGCGCGTCGAGCATGCGGTGGATTTTTGCGTCGTTTCTCGCGTCCTTGTCCCCCGACAGGCGCAGCGCGTCGGTTTCCCCTGGGGACGTCGTCAGGAAGGTGCTGAAAAACGCCGAATTCAGGCGGTGACTCGCCGCCGTGTAGTACGCGGGAACGCAAAAGTCCGTGTCCGAAGTTTCGGAGATATGCGACCAGTAGTGCGAGAGGCAAACGCGCTGGTCGATGTTGGCGTTGTTGTAGTACTCGATGATCGAGTTGGAAAAGACGTCGAAATGCGTGTAGATGAATTGCGCCAGCGCGCCGCCGACCTCGCTGGAAAGAATTTCGAGCTGCGCGCGATCGTCGGTCCAGTTGAGTCCGGCGTCGATGAGTTCGCTGCCGACGGTGTTCCATCCGTCCTGCGTCGTGATGGGGAAGAAAATATTCGACGCCGTGTCGGAGGTCTTGCCCTTTTTCAGGCGTTCGGCGAGGTTGCCGGCAAGCCAGGTCAATTGCGTCAGGGCCGCGTGCTGGCGCTCGGTATAGCTTTCCGTCCGGGTCGCTTCCAGCGAGTCGCGCAGATTGCGTATCAGCGGCGTGAGGATTTGGGCGTGCATGCGCCGGCTGAAGTCGCGTTTTTCTTCGCGCACGGTTCGCGTGAGCGTGCCCAAGCCGATCTTCGGCAGCAGCCAGTGCGCGCGCGCGTTTTCCAACTGCTCGATATAGCGCATCTGCCGATAGAGGGGCGAGATATGCGCGCTGATCTCGCGGTCGAGCGCCGGCACCGTGGTGATGGCGTGTCTCTGGTAAAGCGTACTCGCCGCCAAAAGGCCGCAGACGCACAAAAGAAGCAGGAACCACGCGCTCATGCCGACGATCCACGCGGTGGATCCCGTCGCGGCGCGCCCGCTCAGGGCGCGGTTTTCGGCTTCGTTCGACGGGAGGACACGCGCGAAGAAGCGCGACAGGACGATGTGCGGAAGAGCGTTTTCGTCGTCCGCGCTTTTCGAGGTGACAAAGCTCGGAGGAAAGTCCTCCGCCGGATCGTTCGCGGAGTTCGCAGAGTTCCCAGAGTTCGCAGAATTCGCCGGTTTCGTCGACTCCGCCGAGGTTCCCGCCGCGGCTTCACCGTTCTCGGTACGACAGAAAAATATCCCCGCGAGGCGCAGGGGGTCGCGGCGCGGCTCGAATTGCAGGAGTCCCGCGAACAAACGATCGAGCTTGCCGCCCAGTTCGCGTATCCGGTCGAGGCAAACGAGTTCGTCTGCCCACGGTGGGCGGCGTTCGACGAGGTCGTCGTACAGCGCGGCGCGCAGACTCGCTTCGGCAGAGATCGCGGCTTCCTCGCCGAAACGACGGTCGTCTGCCGCCGCCCCTTTTGCCGCCTCCGGGGCTTCGTCAAAGAAACACCCCGGCCAGTTTTCCGAGACGCCGGGACGGCTGAGGAGCAAAGCGCCGCCCGGAAGCCGGTCGATGTCCTGCACCAAGACGTAAAGCGGGATACTGCGGTTCACCGCCGCGATCAGTTCGTGGAGTTGGGCGCGATGCGTGAAGCCGCGTTCGAGCAAGGTCTGTTCGGAAAGACCTTCGATCTCATTGGCGGAAACGAGGAGGATGAGGCCGCGCAAGCTGTCGTTCCTGATGTCGCGCGCCAGGAGAGTCAGGATTTCTTCCTTTTCTTCGCCGTCGAGGATCGATTGCGTCAGTTGAAGGAGCGTCGTCTGCGCGAAATCGTGGCGCGCGATGCGCTGCTGCGCGTCCCATTTTTTCTGGACGTGCGTAAACAGCGGCGACGCCGCGCCGGTGGCGTCGAGGGCGAGGTAGCAGATGCGGTCGAGAAAACCCTGCGTTCCGGGGCACTGGTTCTGGTCGAGGAGCGTGCT
Source organism: Accumulibacter sp. (assembly GCA_031266435.1). Taxonomy (GTDB): domain Bacteria; phylum Pseudomonadota; class Gammaproteobacteria; order Burkholderiales; family Rhodocyclaceae; genus Propionivibrio. The sequence continues at coordinate 20,516 of JAISAZ010000100.1, read as the reverse complement.
CCACAGGGTTTCCATCGCGCTTCGGTCGCCGACCGGCGCGTTTCCCGGGTCGGTACGGAGTCCGGCGAGCGCTTGCTGGACGAAACGGCGTTTGTTGCGCAAACGCCACACGAAACGCACGACGAAGAAGAGCAGGGCGCAAGCAATCAGTCCCGCGACGATGAAGACGCCGGTAAAAACCGGCCAGCGCATCCGCCACGCCAGGAAGGTGAAGGCTGCCAGCACGACGACGAGCAAGAGCAGCGCGAGGAGCGTTTTCAGGAGCGTTCCGAGAAATTTCATGTCAGATTCTCAGAATCCGGCGCGAGGGAGATCGACCAGAAAGCCCGCGCAGTACAGCCCGAAGAGCAGGGCGCCCGCCAGCGGCAGGAGCGCGTAAAACAGCCATTCGACCGTCGGCGAAAGCGGGGCGCGCCGCCGGGGGCGTTTCTCGGCGCTCGGGCGGAGTCCTTCGCTCCCTTTGAGGACTTCACGCGCGGACTGGCGCAGTTTGTCGCACAAACGCGCCTCGCCGTAATGACGCCCCTGAAAGTTCAGGAGCAGGCAGAGCGCGTATACGTCGAGTTCGGATCGCTCCGCCGAAGCCTCTCGCCGCAGGCGCGCGGCCGCGCCGAGGCGTTCCGGCAGGGGGATTTCGGCTTCGGCTTCGGCGCCTTCATCGACCTCGACGCGCGGAAGAAGCGCGTCCAAAAGCGCGTCGAGTTGCTCGAAAAAACGTGTGCCGGCTTCGGTCGTCTGGAAAAATGCGTGTTGCAGGCTCTGCGCCGCCCAATCGACGGCGTCGTGCCGGGGCGCGTTCAGCATGAGCTCGTCGACCCAGGCATAGACCGCGAGACGGCACGCGGCGGGGTCGGGCGCGTGTTTCCCGCGCTCGGCGGCGGGGGGCGGGAGAGCCTGCTCGGCTTGCGCCAGCGCGCGCAGAGAGAGGCCGATGTCCGCAAGAGGGACCTCCGGCCCGGTTTGCGCGGAACTCAATGCCGTACTCATGAGCGGAAAAAAACGGCGCAGCATGCGAATATCCTATTTTCTGATGACCGTGAGTTGCGCCCAGAGATCCGCCGGCGCGTCGGGCAGGAAAAAGCCGAGTTCGCCGTGTTCGAGGATTTGCGCCCAGAGGGGATCGCTTTGGTCGATCTGGAAATACGCGGTATCGTGCCGCCGGGGCAGACCGACGGGCGGCGATTCGGCGTGGATCAGGCGAACGCCGGGCAGCGCGCGGGCGACGATGGGGCGCAATTCCTGGCGCGGCGCGAGTTTGCCGAGGCCGGTGACTTTTTGCGCCAGCGCGGCGTCGGTCTGCGTGCGGAGAAGGAACCAGTAGGCGAAGCTCCTGTCGCGGGCGCTCGGCGGGAGGGTCGTTTCAAAAAATCCGTCGCGCAATTTCAGCGTGAGAGAAAAATCGGGGCCGACGACGAGCGCGTCGACGAGTCGGGTGATGACGCTGCACGCGGATTGGAAGCACTCGTAAAGCTTCTCGTGGTCGTAGGGCGGGACGGCGCGCTGGCCTTGCGGCGTTTCGGCGAGCGGCGAGAGCGTGGCGGAAAAGACCGACAACTCGCCGACCAGCCGACAGAGCATGATGAAAACCGGCCAGGGATGAATCCGGGGCGCGGCGAGCATCTGGTCGAGTTCCGGCAGGTTTCGGGAAAGCACGCCGAGGATCGAAAACAGCGCGACGCCGTAAAGGCTGTTCCCCGTGGAAGATTGTGCGATATCGCCGCCGACCATCTTGAATTCTTCGAGCTGGTGCGTGCGCGAGAGGAGGACATCGCGCAGGTCGCGCAGAAGGCTCGTCAGGGTTTCGGAAACGTGGACGTCGGTCAGCGGCGGAATGAATTTGCGGTCGACCCGGACGCGCTCGCCGTCGCGGATCAGGCGGGCGATCATGACGCGGTTGGCGGTGTCCTTCATTTCGTCGCCGAAGCACACGCGCAAGCGGTAGCGCATCGAGCGCACGTCGGCGGGCGGCCCCTTGCTATGCAAATCGGGCGCCTGGTCGGGGACGAGCGGTGCCGTGAAACGATAACTGTCGGGGGCGGACTCCGGGTCGTCGGTCTGAAACACGTTGCCGCCCGCCAAACGGAAGGGCGCGATTCCGAGGTATACCGGGAGCGGCTGATCCGGGTTGGGCCAACTCGCGCGGAAGGGGCGCGGCGCGAGGGTGGCGTTTCCCGGAAAGACGATCCATTCGCCTTCTTTCAGCAGGAGGGAAGCGCCGGAAACCTCGAAGTGATCACCTTCGAGCGCGGTTTCGTTGATATCCAGACTACATAAACCCCAGAGCCAGGGGTTGATGTGGGCGTTCATGAAAGCGCGCGCGTCGCGATGATAGATCTGGTCGATCTGAAAGTGCTGCGGTTGCAGGAATACGCCCTGTTCCCAGTAAAGCGGTCTATTGAGGTTCACGTTCGACTCCGTTGACACTGACTTCAGACGCGCTCAGACGAATGACGATATCCATACGCGCCGCGCTGTAAACAGTCTTTCTGAATCCCGGAATATAGCCTTCTTTTTCGCTGTGAAGCAAGTACGAAAAGCGGGCGGTGGAAAGGGACGGCGCCAGATGCGCGTACCCGGCGGCGAGCGCCAGAGATTTCGCTCCGGCGGCGCGGTCGATTTCGACGACGCGCGTCTGTCCGGGTTGCAACCAGAAGCGCTGCGCGGCGACGGCGTCGGCGGCGGAAATCGTGCAATCCTGCAAGAGATTGAGTCCGTCCTCGCTCTGCGCGAGGTCGTCGAATTTTGCCGTCTTGTCGAGTTGATAGACGCAAAGACTCAAGGCGAGCGGCTCGCCGTCCTGCGCGTTCAGGTCGGGCGCCGCCTCGATCGAAATTCGCAGACCCTTTGGCTCGGTCTGCCAGACGACACCGGAAGGGTCGGCGCTCGGCGTCGGGGGCGGCATTTCGAAAGCCTTCTTGCCCGCGCCGCCGCAGGCGGCGAGCGCGAGAAAAAACGCGAACGCGAACACGAATCGCGCCGGTCTCATTGCACCATCACCTTGGACTGCCCCGCCATCGAACAGATGCCCATGGTATTTCCGTTGTTGTGCTTCGTCTGCGCGCCCTGCGAGACGGCGGCTTTACTCTCGAACTGGACTTTTTGAGACCCTACGATGAATTCCCCCTGTCCGATGAACTTGTTGGAAACCACGCCGCCGTTTACGCCGGCCTCGTCGCCGTTCGAGATCAGCGTCTTGGATTTTATCGTCAGCGCGGGCGCGCCGTCGATGAAAACTTTCCGCGAAGCCGTGCCGGGGTCCGCCATATTGCATTGGAAAATATTGACGTAGGGAATGGGGACCGGGCCGGCAGGCGGCGCGGGCGTCTTGCAGACGTCGGGCGCCGTGCTTTGCGCCGTTCCGCCTTTCAGGGTCAGTGCGAACATGATGGCTTATCCCAGCTTGATGTGTTCGCCGTCCATGTCGAGCAGATGCTCGGCCTTGAGGTCGACGTTTTCGGCGCGGAGTCGCGCGCTGTGGCGGCATTCAATACGCATGCGTTCGGCGGCGACGTCGAGGGTTTCCGTATTCTCCTCGCGGTTTTTGGCGTAACGCGCGCGGCGGTGGAAAACGCTTTCGACGAGTTTTACGGCGGTGTTGCGGACGAATTCGAAGCTCTGCGCGAGCAGTTTGCCGGTCAGAAAAAGCACGGGCGCCTCGACGCGCACGCTTTCCCCGCCCTTGAGCGCGAGGCGTCCGGCGTCGATTTCGAGCGTTTCGGCGGAAAAAGCGGTGCGCGCGGGGAGCGCGAGCGTCGCTGCGCGTTCGGGGTCGCGTTCGAGCACGCACAAGACCCATGCGTTGCCGTCGGTCGGCGCGACGAGTACGCGGTCCCCGGCTTCCGGCGGCAAAAGACAGCCTGCCGCGCGCGTCGCCTGGAGTATCCCGACCGAGGAAGCCACGATGACGCGCATTTCAAACGTCATTTGTACGACGCCTTCCACGAGCGCGCGTTCGCCGGGGAAGGCGGGGGTCATGCCGATGTTTCGCGTCATGTCGAAGTCCTTTTTCAGTTTGTCGTGGAAAAACGCTCCGCGCGCAGGCGCGCGGGGTCGGTGGAGCGCAATCCCTCCAGAATACACGCCTTCATCCGCGCCGTGGAGAAGTCAACATTATGCGCGTCCGCCAGCGTCAGATCGAGGTTTTCCATTTGCGCGTGCGCGAAAATCGCGTGCGAAAAATCCGCCATGCCGCAGGTGCAGTCGCTGAGCGTCGCGCTCGAAAAATCCGCGTCGGCGCATCCGGCCTTTTCGAGATTGACGTTCCGGAAGCTCGCCGTGTGTAGCGTGGCGCCGGAAAGGAAAGCGCCGGAAAGGTCGGAATCCGAAACGACGGCGCCGGAAAGGTCGAGACCGCCAAAGCCCGCGCGCGGCGTGCGGCAGTTTTCAATACGCAATTTCTGGACTTCCGAAGTATGGACGACGATCTGCGGCAAGTCGCAATCGCGCAGGGAAAGCCCGTTTAGCGTACAGTCCCTCAAAAACCAGAGTTCTCCCTTCACCTGCGTGAAGGAAAGACCGGAAAAGTCGCAACCCAGGCACGCGAGCATCGTGACGTCGACCCCGTCGAAAGGCGCGTCGGGCTTTATGTTCTGGAAAAAGGCGCGCGTGAAGTCCGCGCCCGTAAAATCGACGCGCACAAAGCGGACATCCTGGATCGCGGCGTTTTGAAACCCGGCATGCGCGAGGCATACGTCTTCGAGCGTCGCCTTCCTCCAGGCCGAGTCGGCGGCGTTTGCGCCGGCGAGCGTACAGCGAACGAGGCTGACTTCTTCGAGCGTGCTCCCAAGGAGCGACGCGGCGGAAAAATCGCAATCTTCGAAGCGCGCGCAGGTGAAATTGCAAGCGGAAAGCCGCGTCTCGCGGAAGAGACAACGCGCAAACGAAGCGCCGGAAAGGTCACAGCCGGAAAGGTCCCGACCGGAAGCGTCTACGTTGACAAGCGCTGCGCCGGGGCGGAATTGCGTCCGAAAATCTTCCTCGGTCATGGAGCGTCCTTTCTGAGCGCCAAAAGCGTATTGTCGGTGATCGCGTCTTTCAGTTCGGCGTAAGCCATCCCGGCGCGGTAAAAATCCGCGTTGTAGAGATTGGCCTTGTTGAAACGTGTGCGCGCGGCGCGGGTTTCCCGCAAGGACGCGCGCATCAGATCGGCTTTTTCAAAATTCGCCTCGGTGAGTTCGCAGCGAGAAAAGTCCGCGCCCTGCAATTTCGCGGCCTGCCAGCGGGTCTTGCCGAAATTGCACGCGGAAAAGCGTCCGTCGCGCGCGTCGCAAGCGTTGAAGATCGAGCGCCGCGCGTCGACCTCGCGCCAATCCGCGCCCTTGAGCCGCGCGCCACTCGCGTCGGCGCCGACCAGCGTACATCCGGGTAAAAGCGTCGACTCGGCGAGTTGCGCGGATTTAAGGTCGCTTTCGTTGAACTTTGTGTCGGAAAAAACGGCGTGCTCGAATTTCGCGCGGGAGAGCGTCGCGGCGCCAAAATCGCACTGACGCGCGTTGCAGTCGGAGAAATTCGCGCCGTCGGCCTTGACACCCGCCGCCGAGACGTTTTGCAGCAGCGCGCCGGAAAAATCCGCCCCGGCGAAAATCCCGCCGGAAAAATTCGCCCCGGCAAACTCGGCGTCTTTCGCCGTCAGACCGCTCGCGTTGGCCGCGCCCAGGTCGCTTTCGATGAAGCGCGCGCGCGGCGCGGCGGCGTCGGTGAAGAGCGCCTCCTTGAAACTTGTTTTTTGCAAGGACGCGTCGTCGAGCGCGGCGCGGGTGAAGTTCGCCTTTTCGCAATCCGCATCGTCGAAGTTCGCGCCTTTCAAGGAAGCGTCGGTAAAATTGGCGCCCGCGAGTTTGGCGTGCGTGAAATTCGCTCCGTCGAGCGTCTGGCCGGAGAAATCGTGGCCGACCAGATCCTGATACGCGTAATCGAGCGGCGGCGGCGGGGCTTTCGCCGCTTCCGCTGCTTCCGCAACTTTCGGGGCGGCGTCCTGCGCGGCTTTTGCGCCTTGTGTGATGGCCTGCTCTTCGGGGGGCGCGATTGTCGCTGTAATATCTTCCATTTTGCTCGCGGCGGAGACGACATTCTCCGCGCCCGGGTCGGAAATTTCCGGCGTTTTCGCGGGTACGTCGGGCGATGGCGTGACCGCCGGAGCGTCCGGCGTCGGAGCGGCTCCCGCCGGTGCTTCCGTCCCCCGCGCGGCGGGGAATTCCAGCGGTGTTCCGGTTTGATCGGCGACCTTTTGCACACTGTCGACGACCGAGCTCATCGAACCCGGCGCAAAGCCCATCGTGGCTTCCATTTGCGCCATATACGCTTTCATCGCGTCCGCCGATGAAAAATCGGGCGTCTGTTCGAGTTCGCGGGCGAGCCACGCGGCCTTGTCCGGCGCGATTCCCGCGCGGGCAAGCGCGTCTTCGAGCGTGGGCGTCGGTCCGGCCATCTCGGTCATGGCCGCGTCGCTGCCGGGTCCCATCAGACTCAGCGTCGTGCGCTGCGTCTCGCGCGCCGCGTCGGAGAGGGGTAGATGGCTCTCGAACTCGGTGAGATAGCCTTCGACGGCGGCGTTCCACGAAGCGGCGTCGCTGTAATCGGCGGGGTTCGGCGGCGTGATTTCCATCACCTTATCGACGCCGCCGATCGCTTCTTCGGAAAGCCCCGCCTGACGCAGCGTGGCGTGCAGGTCGGGCGGCGGCGCGGCGTCGGCCTGCGCCGTCAGATTCTGCACCGCCGCCGCCTGCTGGACGATTTGCGCCTTCGTTTCGGCGATCTGCTCCGGGGTCAGCGCTGGGAGACCCGCGCTTTCCAGCGCGGCGTTGATTTCCGGCAAGGAGGCGTCAAGTTCCTTCAAGGCAGTCTCGCGCATCGCCGCGACTCCGTCGGGGGGCGGTGTGGGAGCGGCGGGAGCGGGAGCAGCGGCAGGAGCGGCAGCAGCGGCAGGAGCGGCGGCGGCTGGCGCGGAAATCACGGAAGCCGCGCTCGCCACGCTCGCCACCCTCGCTGCGGCTGAGAGTGGGGGGACGGAGGGTGCTTCGGGAACATCGGGAATGTCGGGAATGTCGGGAGCATCAGGAGCGTCAGGAGTGCTCGGAATCTTCACTTTGGGCATTTTCGCCTCGGCAGCTTCTTCCGCGTCGGGCGGCGTGATTTCAAACCGCGCCGTTTCGATGTCCGACGCCGCGCTGTCGGCGCACGGCACGAGAAGGTGCGCGAGCAACAAGCCGAACGCTTCGTTGGGGAAGAGCCAGAGCGTGTCGTAGGCGAGGAGGAAGGATTCTTCTTCGGGTTTTTCCTTGCGTTTCACGAAAACGCGAACGGATTTTCCGGGCAGATGCGAGTGAATTTCGGGATGGTTGGCGTTGACCCCGGCGAGATAAATCGCCTCGTCGCCGACGATGCCGCCGGGCAGGCGCTGCGCGGGCTGCGCGAGGTTGACGTAGGAAAGGTCGCAATCGTCGGGCAGGTCGGGGCAACGGGTCTGAATCCAGCCTTCGTCGTAGGTTCCCATATTCCGCATCCGCGCGGGCCACGCGCCCATCGGACCGGGGCAGACCGCCCGTCCGTGCGCGGCGTCGGCATCGACGAGCCGGGGAGAGCGGATGCGACCGGTTTTCGGGTCGGGCGCCAGACCGCAGCCGAGCGGGTTTTCCGCGTGATCCGGCGCGCCGAAGGTTTCCGCCCAGAGAAGCGGCGCTTCGGTAAAGGGGAGCGTTTGCCCCTTGGCGTCGATCTCTCCCCGCACGAGAAAGCGGCGGCTCGCCGCGCCGATTCGTACTTCGACCGCGAGCGCCGTCAGCGGTTTGCCGGCGGGGGTCTGGGCAAAACCCGCCATGAGCCATTCCGCCTGCGGCTTGGGCAGACCGACGTCGAGGCAGTCTCCGGGTGCGAGCGCCTTCATCGCTGCGCCGATGACCTTGGCGGCGGGTTGCGGTTTTTCGGACACGAGGTCGAAACCCAGGCCGACGGTCAGGCTTTGATGCGGAACGCCGCGAAACGCGAAAGGCTGCGCGACGGCGTAGAGGGATTCGTCCGGGAGGATTTGCATGGCGTCTATCCGATAATCTTGATTGCGCCGCCTTGAATGTCGAGTGAGCCGGTCGTGTTCTTGATGGCGTTGGCGTTGATCTCGATTTTGCCGATCACGTACTTGTCCGGCGTCGTTTTCAACTCGATTGTGCCTTCTTTCAGCGTCGCGGTGGAAGTTTTACCCTTGATGGTAGCGGCGTCGCTCGCAAGGGTGACTGTGACGTCGTTGGATTGCATCAGGACGATATCAGTACCCGTTATCTTGACCGAGGGCTTTCCACCATCTTTTTTCTTGATTTCAACTGAATCGTCGTCGATGGACAGCGAAAACTTGTTGGCATCAATCCGGATAATTTTGTGGTTGGATCCTTTTGTCGTCAGGAAAATACCGCCAAAGCCATCTGGTTTTTGCGGACCGTTTTCACCCGGCCAATTATTATTGGTATTCTGCACGACGATCGTGGATTCGCCATCGTTGGCCTTGGCAACAATGATATGTTTCTTGGCGAAAGATTTCCTGATTTCATCGATCGACTCGATGAGATATTCCGCGTCTGTATACCGCACACTGGTGCTGTCTGCCAGAAAAGACAAGTCTCTGCTCTGTATTTCGTTCTGACTGATGGTATTTTCCAATGCGTCGCTATACCCAAAGTTGAACAGCTTGCCCAGGCTGAATACATTCAGGTCTTTTACATCCTTGCTTCCCCAGCGCTCTTTCGCGACTTTGTCATACAGGTTTTCCAGCATGCGCTGCAAACGATTTCCCGACTCGATGAGAATCCCGTGCCCCGAGTGCAAGCCGATCGCGTTATTCGCGACTGCGTTGATGTTGGATTCGGGCGCATTCAACAATATGCCGCCCCATTTGCCCTTGCTTCCGCCCGCGTTGTAGATGGTACGAATGTTGGAAGTGGTCATCAGGACAAGCGCCAGGAGTTCGGGAAGGAGCTTGCCGATGCTTTGCGTCTTGTAGCTCAGGATCGCCTCTTTCTTGGTCTTCGCCGTTTTCAACGCGAGATCCGCCTTGATCCGTTTGACCTTCGCCGCGTCTTTGGCAGCTTGCGTCGCGCTGGCGTCGCTGTTTACTTTGTTTTCATCCTCCTTTGCGGTATCTAACGCGGTTTGCGCGTCGGCGACGTCCTTGTCGGCGGCCAGATTTCGATCCTTTTCCGTATCGGGGTCGAAGGCGTCCACAATCCCGGCACTCGCCGCGGTGAGCGAACCCGCTTTGGCGATGAGATCGAACACGAGGCCCGCAACGAGTTGCCCTGTGTCCGGGTAGGCTTGCAGAATCGATTTGCCCGCGTCTTCCGTTGCGGTGACCGAATACGCGTACGGCGTTGAGGTGGCGGCGCCGCCGACCTTCCATGCCGTCACAAAATCGCCAATGGACTGGAGAAGAAGAGAGGTCGACTTCGCCATTTCCAGACCCCAGTCCTCGGATTCCGAGATTTCATTGCTTGACCCCCGGAGGCTGGAGGCGACCGCGCCGAATGTCCCTGCCATCGCTCCGCCGACGAGCGTGAAGTATTTATTCCACGGCACTCCGCCCGCCAGTTGGGTGACCTTGAAGCTCGAAGACATGTTCTGGCTCAGCGTGCTGAAGTTGGTCGACATCGCCGAACTGTCCATCCAGTAAAAACTGTCCTTGCTCCCGGCGGGAAGGCTCCCCGCGCCCATGACGATTCCGCTTCCCGAAGGAATGATCATTCCCAGGCCCTGTTTCTCGCCGCTATCCTTGAAAACCAGCGAACTCCCGCCGGGTGTGCTGATTCCGGAAAAATTGCTGTTTCCGCTACCCGTGAGCGCGCCGGTTTCGGCGTTGGCGAGCGCGCCGGTGATGTAGGGGCGGTCGGGGTTGCCGTCGGAAAAACTCACGAGCACTTCGGTGCCGGGAAGGAGCGGAAAGCTCGCGCCGGAGTTCTTGCCGACCTGCTCCTGCGCGCGGCGTATCCAGCAGGAAGCCTTTCCTTCCCTGCGCCCGGAAACGTCGAAGGGGAACATCAGCTTGTAACGTCCCATCGCGTCGATTTCGGGACGGCTGCCTTCGCTCGCGCCGTCGATGAAGGCGTGAATGACGCCGGAAATCTTCGTCCGCGGCGATTGTCTCTGGGGACGGTAGGGGACGCCCGCCTCGATGCACGTGAAGCGGTTGCGGTAAAAAAGGTGGTCTTTCAGGTTTTCGAGCGGAATTCCGAGCCCCAGATTGATGAAACTTTCCTGACTGCCTTCGTGGAGGACATTCGTCACCAGATATTCCCGGTTGAAAGCTCTGTTGTAGTGCTCCGTCAGACGGAAGGTATATCCGGGACGGATCCCCGGGACCGACCCCGCGCCGTGAAAACGCTTCGCGTGACAGACGAGTTCCTCGGCGCGTATCTTTGCGAGACGGAGGGCTTCGGCGTCGCTTTCGACGTCTTCTCCGGTGAGATAGACGTCGCCCAGACCGTCGCCCGAGACCGGCGCGGCGCCGACGATCGGCTTGTTCGGGTTCCGCCAGTTATAGCTGCGCAAAATGACCTGCGCGGGGAGCTGCGACTGGCTGAGCGTAAAGGAAGTCAGGACTTCACCGATCCGGTCGCCCTCGAGCCCGGTGGGCGGCGAATAGCGCAGTACCGACGCGAGTTCCTGCGGGCGGTGTGAAATCGGGCTGTCGGCGAAATGCAGGGTGTCCTCGGTTTCGGTTTGCGAAAAATAGTAATACGCGCCCTGGTCTTCGAGGCGCCAGAGCAAATAGTTGTAGATGCTCTCTTCGTACTGCATCGCAAATTCGCGCCTGGGGTAATCCATCCGCGTGAAGTCGAAGCGGTGGGGGAAGGTGAAGAAAGCCTGCGAACGCAAAAGTTCCTGCACGGTATCTTTCAGCGTCTGGTCGAGGAAAATGCAGCTCTGCACGATACGGGTCATTTTCCAGAGCGCTGGCCTGAGTTCGACGGTGTAATAGCTGTAGCCGTTGAACGCGCCGCCCTGCTCGACGCGCGCGGGATAACCGCTGAAAACCGCTTTGGAACCGTCTTCGCGCAAAATGCTGAAAACGGCGCGGTCCGAGAGAAGTTTGCCCGTATCCAGGCCCGGATTGGGCGAAACGATCTCGATCGTGAAATTGAAGAGTTCGTTTACGCCTTCCTCTCCGGTAAAACGGAGGACGTGCATGGTCTCTTCCGGAAGGGCCTGCGAGGAAAAACGGAAAAGTTCGGTATGCGGCGTGGGGGTGCTCATGACGGACTCCTTGCGACAGGGGCGGGATAAATGACGACGGGCGAACGCGGCGGGACGCCGCGCGGCGAGAGGTGACAGCCGAGACGCAAATTCTCGCCGAGAACGTGATTTTCAGGAATTTCGGCGGCGGGATGCAAAAAGATGTCGAAGGCGAGCGCATCGTCCAGATACGAGCGCGCGAACGCGAGCACCTTGGCATGACCCGGCGCGCCGTAGAGGAAGTCGCGCAGTTTTGCTTCCGGGAGATTCCGCAGGTGGATGCGTATCTTTCCGTTGTAATCGGGGATTTCCTGACCCAGAAAAAGGTCTTCGCCGACGCGGGCGTTCGCCTGACCCACGCGGCAGCGCTGGTCTTCGGGAATCCTTGCCCTGCGCGGGACGCATTCTTCGATGTTGATGTGCGGCCAGTCGAGTTCAAAGGCAAGGTAAGCCGCCAGGTTTTCCGCAGTGCGCGGGCCGAGCAAAAGTTCGGTGGCGAGCGGATGCGGGTGTTTCGTGAAGCGCAGACCGGGGTAGGCCTGACCCATGATGCTGTTCAGGACGAGTTCCACCTCGTCGTCGCCGTATTCGATCAGGCGGCGGGGGTGGTTGTAATGCAGTTCCACCCGGCAATAATAGTGCGCGAGCCGATTGTTCAGAATGTCGAGGAAATCCTTGACGGTGCTCTGACCCGCGCGCGCTTCGTCGAGCAGTTCTTCGGTATAGAGCGTGGGGAGCGGGCCTTGCGTGCTGTAAAGCCCGATGAGCGGGGTTTCCAGCGTGTAGCGACGGGAAGCGCGCGGACGCGCCGCGCCGTCCGCGAGGGGGGTCTCGTCTGAAAAACCCGTGACTTCGGACGGCGGCCAGGCGAGCGAGAGCCAGGGGACGATCCCGACGCGCTGCTCGGCTTCACGAGACGTGAATCCCTGCGCTTCGAGTTCCATCGTGAGCAGACGCAGCGCCTGGACAAGCGAGAACCTTTCCGGAGACTCCCGAAGGGATTCTTTTATCGCAGTTGTTTTTCGCCCATCCGGGGCAGCCATTCCAGATGTTCTCCCGTTCCGGCGACTTCGAGGACGAGCCGCCCGTAATTATTGATCGTCGTGTATCCGCCGAAAAAACGTTCCATCGCGCTGGCGAAAAGGAACATGTCGCCGAAGGTGCTGAAGCCCGCGCGGTCGAGGACGAGGCGCAAACGGCGCCCCCGATAGAGGCGCCCCCGGATCAGACGTTCTTCTTCCTCCCCCGAAAATTTCTGGATCGCCGCGCAACGGCGGCGGTTGGCGACGGCGTGCTCGGGCGCGGCGGGGTTGTCGACGATGTAGAGCCGAAGGATCGCCATGAGCAGCGCCGCCGAGGCTTGCGGCAAGAGATTGGCGCTCGTGTGCGAGAGGTAGAGCCAATGCGCGAGGTCTTCGTGGGGACGCGCTTGAAAGGGGGTCGGTACGGTGATGTTTTCAAAATCCGCCTGCGCGGGCGAATCGTCGGTGGGCAGACAGACATCGCCGATTCGCAGGGCGTTGGGCAAATCCCGGTTGCAGCAGTTCAGCGTGACCGAAAGGACGTGCTTCTGCAGGGCGTCGATTCCGCCGGAACGCTTCGAGTAAAGCGGCGCGACGGTGTAGTTGGGCCTCTCGCCGCCTTCACCGCCGACGTAACGGTAGCTGAAGACGAAGGGCGTGTCGGCGTCGCGGAGAAATTCGTAGGATTGGTAGGTCTCGGTGCGCCCGCCGGGGAAAAGCCCGACGACGTCGGTCACGCTCAGGATTTCCAGCTTTTTCTCGGTTTCGTCCTGCGGCCGCAGAGGGTATTCCGTCTGCGTGTGGTCGACCGTCACCGGCTCGGCGAATACAGAAAAGATATTGCTCGCGGGGACGACGCCCAGCGCGAAACTGCCACGGTCGAAATCGGGGATTCGGTCGAAAGGCGCGGTGAGGTGAAATTTGATTTCCACGTCGCCGCTGTCGATCCCCGGAATGCGCTGCAAACCGTCGACGCGCAGGAACAGCAACTGTTCGGGCATATTGAAGTAACGCATGACTTCCATGTACGCGCCGTTGCGTCGCCGGCTCGGCGGCATGCGCGCGTCGAAGAGCGGGAGGATATGCTGCCGTACCGCGCCGACGGGCAGGGTGTGCGTGGAAGAACCCGTCTTGACCTCGACATGGTGCAGTTGCCGGAGCAGAACGAAAAGGCGTTGCGCGGCTTGCGCGTAATCTCCCGCGAGGTGCAGAACGAGCGGCGTTCCGGGCGGCGCGCCGAGAAAGAGTTTCCCGCGCAGACCCAGCGCGATGCGCAGATACGGCGTCCCCGAAGGCGCTTCGAGCCGGACGGTGGCGATCTGCGCGGGCGGGACGAAAAGATCGTGATCGGTCGAGTAGATGCACGAAGCGCCGTTGACCGCTCGGGAAGCCAGACGCGTTCCGCGCGGGATCCGCAAGGCCTCCGCAAAGCCGGGGTGCTGCCTGAAACGGATCATCGTCGTCGAGGGCAGGGGGAGCATCGACTGAGGGAAGGTCCATCGCAAGAGGTTCTGCAAAAGCCTCGGCGCGTTCTGCGTCAGACGCTCGTGAATCCGGGCGCACAGAAAAGCCGACCCTTCCAGAACGCGCTCGACGTCCGGGTCGCTTCCCGGCCCCGCCAGCATCGGCGCCAGCGCCGGATATTTTTTCGCGTACGCTACCGCATCCGTCCGCAGCGCCGCGAGTTCTTCGGCGTAGAAATTATCCATGTCTCATTCCATTCCCAGTTCGTCCCTTCCTTTGTCGACTTCGCCTTGCCGTACTACCTGTACTGTGAAGCGGCTGTCTTCTCGGTATGAACGAACTGGAAAAGGAATCAACCCACCCGTGGTCGGGCGAAACGGCACGGAAGGGGGAAGAACCCTTCCGTGCGCGATGATCTTTCTGAAGAGGCGATTTTCCATCGAAAGCCGGGTTTTTGATGAAAAGTCGTTCAAGTCAGTTCGACCGCGCATTCCCCTTCGGGGCCGATATCGAGACGCGCGACGGAAAGCGGCGGCAAACCCGCCTCTTCGCGGTCGGCGGCCTCTGCCATGCCGGAAAGCAGACACTTCGAAAGACGCGGAAGGATATGCAGATTAAGGATGTATTCGATATTTCTCGCTCCGGTTTCCACTTCGGTGCATCGCTGGGCGATGTTTTCCGGGAGGGCGCTTGTCCATTCGAGCGTGATCTTGCTGTTGGCTTTCAGTTGCGCGGCGATCCGCTTCAGCTTTTGTTCGATGATGTCGCGCATCGCCGCATCCGACAGGGTCATATACGGCAGGACGGTCATGCGACCGACGAGCGCGGGTTTGAATTGCGCGTTGAGCACGGGGCGCAGCGCGGCGAGCAGGGTGTCGGTATCGACCTCGCCGGGTTTTTCGCGCTGACTGTCTTCGATGATGTCGGAGCCGATATTGCTCGTCAGCACGATGACCGTATTGCGGAAGCGCACTTCCTTGCCTTCTCCGTCCTGTAAAATGCCCTTGTCGAAAACCTGGTAGAACAGATTCATGATGTCCGGGTGCGCTTTTTCGACTTCGTCGAGGAGTACGACGCAATACGGCTGCCGGCGAACGGCCTCGGTCAGCATGCCGCCTTCGCCGTAGCCGACGTAACCGGGGGGCGAACCGATCAGGCGGCTGACCGTGTGCTTTTCCTGAAACTCGCCCATATTGACCGAGACGATGTTTTTTTCCGAACCGAAGAGGAGTTCGGCGAGCGCCAGCCCCGTTTCGGTCTTGCCGGTGCCCGAAGGCCCGGTCAGGAGAAAAACGCCCATCGGGCGGTCGGGGTCTTTCAGACCGGCCTTGGCGACCTGAATGTTGCGCGCCATCGCGGAAAGCGCTTCGTCCTGACCGCGTACGCGCCGCGCCAGGATATCCTTCAGGTCGGCGACCATCGCGGCCTGGTCTTCTCCCAGGCGTCCCAGCGGAATCCCCGTCCAGTCGGCGACGACCGACGCGACGGCTTCGGGGCCGACTTCGGAAAAGAGCAAGGGCCCGACCTTTTGCAGCTTCACCAGCGTTTCCGATGCCTCGTGCAACGCGGCGCGCGCCGCGTCCGCGTCGGGCGGGGGCGGCGGCGCATTTTCTTCCGCCGCCGCGTTCGCGTCGGACGGGGACTGTGAGGCTTCGGACGCGGTCGGTGCTGCCGACGCCCCGGATGTTCCCGGCGCTTCCGGCGCCTCGACGGGTGCTGAGGCGTCGAGAGCGACGTGCAAGGCTTCCCGTGCCGCGATCAGCGTGCGCACGGCGTCCTGTTCGGCTTTCCAGCGCGCTTCAAGCGCCTTGCTCTCTTCGATCGCCGCTTCGCGTTCGGCTTCGAGCGCGGCGAGTTGCTCTTCGTCGATCGGGAGGAGGTTGTCGCGGTCGCGCTTCAGGCTGTCGATGCGGCGCAAAAGACCCGCCGCCCTTTCTTCGGCGTCTTCGAGCACGCCGGGACGCGCGGCGAGCGCGACCTTGACGCGGGCGCAGGCGGTGTCGAGCAGGTCGACGGATTTGTCGGGCTGAAAACGCCCGGAGATATAGCGGTCGGCGTAGTCGGCGGCGCATTCGATCGCGGCGTCGGAGATGATGATGCCGTGCGATTTTTCGTACGCGGGCTTGACGCCGCGCAGGATTTGCCGCGTGTCTTCGACCGAGGGTTCGTCGAGGGCGACGAGCTGGAAGCGGCGGGTGAGCGCGGCGTCCTTTTCAAAATACTTCTTGTATTCCTTCCACGTCGTCGCGGCGCAGGTTCTGAGTTCGCCCCGCGCCAACGCGGGCTTCAGGAGGTTGGCGGCGTCCGACGTTCCGGCGCTGCCGCCCGCGCCGATCAGCGTGTGCGCTTCGTCGATGAAGAGGACGATCGGCGTGGGACTCGATTTGATCTCGTCGAGCACGCCCTTCAAGCGGTTTTCGAATTCGCCCTTCATGCCGGCGCCCGCTTCGAGCGCGCCCATGTCGAGACAGATCAGGCGGACGCCCAACAAGGTGTCGGGTACTTCGCCCGCCGCGATCTTGCCGGCCAATCCTTCGACGAGCGCGGTCTTGCCGACGCCGGGGTCGCCGACGAGGATCGGGTTGTTTTTGCGCCGCCGCGCGAAGATGTCCATCATGCTGCGGATTTCCGCGTCACGACCGAAGACCGGGTCGAGCTTGCCCGCCTTGGCCTTGGCGGTGAAGTCCTCGCAGTAGCGGGCGATGAATCCGCCTTCACTTGCGCGCGCGACGCCTTCGGCGGCCATCGGCGATGCGGCGGCCGCAGCCTCGAATTCGGAGGCGTTGGGACGTACGACACTGTAATCCTTGAGCGCCGCTTCGCGCGAAAAGCCGTTGAGGATTTTTTCCGCGCCGCCCGCCATGTAGCGTCCGGGTTTGACGAGCACGGCGAGCATCGCCGCGCCGGAAGTGATGCTGGCGATACCCAGTTCCAGGCTGGCGACGAGCCAGGCGTCCTGGAACATATCGAGGAGCAGGGGAGAGAAGACGGGTTTTCCGGGGGCGCCCCCGGACATCGCCTCGACATCGGCGGTCAGCGCGGCGAGAATGCGCGCCGTTTCACCGCCGCCCTGGCGGATCAGCAAGGAAAATTCACTCGCCGGGTCTTCGAGTGCTTTCAGGAAGAAATGCTCGATCGTGACTTCACGATGCCCCATCGAGACGCATAATCCCGCAGCATTGTTGAGGTAAATGACGGCTTGACGTCCCAGATGGTCCAGAAGGCTGCGAAGTCCGACGCTGATCATGATGGTTTCCTTGCGGGAGATATGAAAATTATCCGACGAGTTAAAAATGCAATGACCCCAGGCTCGATAATCTTGCTTTCACCGGCCCTGAAAACAAGTCGTTCGCCAAGGCATGATCCGCCCGAACACGGGAATCAAGCGTCATCTTCCGCCACCCAAGGACCCCCGAAGAAACCGAAGGCATCGGCGTGTCCTTTTTTTCGCGGAGAACAAAAGACCATGCGATGAAACAAAACTTCGGCCCGAAGGCTTGTCGATCGGGCGGAAGAAAACCGAAACCCCCGCGCCCCAGCGATGCGCATCCGGGGCGTCGAGGAAAAACGGCGGAAAACAGAACGCGGCGCGAGAGTAAAAGCTCTTGCGACCCTCCGGTTCGCCCTGTTTTCCGCCTCGCTGGATTACGCTTTCCAGTCGTCGGTGTATTCGATGTTGCCGTCGTTGTACGTCCACGTGATCTTGGAATAAGTGAAACTCACGTCTTCCATATCGTGATACACCTTGCCTTCGGGAACGAAGGTCAGCGGCGTGTATTCACGCTGGTTGACGATGATGGCTTCTTCGAGCTTGATGGTGAAGTATTTTTCTTCGGTACCGTCGGCCTTGATGCGGTAGTGGTCGAGTTCCACATCGACGTGTTCGCCCGTGCACACGGCCCTGAAGAGCTTCGGCGAGGCGTTGTCCTTGGCCTTGGTGACAACGAGGGGATGGTGGATGCGTTGCCCCGTGGGGAGCCCGGTATGGGTATCCTTGGGGATTTCGACTTCGTGCTCGACGCCATAGACCAGAATCTTGTCTTTCTTGTCGCCGCCTTGCGGGCAGTCGCCCTTGATTTCGCCTTGCGATTTTCCAGTGACTTTCAGATACGCGGTTAGTGCCATGGTGAACTTGCTCCTTTGCATGGAAGAAAAAAACAGGATGAAGCGCGGTGTTTTACATCAGGTTTTGTCCAGCTTGCCAACCAGAGAGAGGGTGAAATCCGCGCCCATGTATTTGAAGTGCGGTTTCGCCTTGATACTTACGGAATACCAGCCCGGATTCCCCGCCACGTCGTTCACCTCGATCTGCGCCATGCGCAGCGGGTGGCGGCTGCGTACTTCGGGCGTCGGGTTGTCCATTTCGGTGACGTACTGGCTGATCCACTTGTTCAGTTCGCTTTCGAGGTCGGTGCGCTCTTTCCAGGCGCCGATGTTTTCCCGTTGCAGGACTTTCACGTAGTGCGCCAGCCGGTTCATGATCATCATGTAGGGGAGTTGGGTGGACAGACGATAATTGGTCTCCGCCTCTTTGCCCTCCTTGGTGTTGGCGAACTCTTTGGGCTTCTGGCAGGAATTGGCCGAGAAGAAGGCGGCGTTGTCCGAATCCTTGCGCATCGTGAGCGCGATGAAACCCTCTTCGGAAAGCTCGTATTCCCTGCGTTCCGAAATGAGCGTCTGCGTCGGGATGCGGGTACGCAATTCGCCCATCGCCTCGAATTGATGCAGGGGCAGGTTTTCAACCGTACCGCCGCCCTGCGGACCGATGATGTTCGTGCACCAACGGTATTTGGCAAAGCTGTCGGTGAGCTTGGTCCCGAAGGCGAAGGCCGTGTTGCCCCAGCAATAATCCTTGTCCTCGTCGTGGATGGCTTCGGAGTAATTGAAGGTCTTGGTCGGGTTGTTTTCAGCCGAATACGGCAGACGCAACAGAAATTGCGGCATCGTCAGACCCACCGAACGCGCGTCGTCGCTCTGCCGGAAGGACTGCCACTTGGCGTACTGCGGCTGCTCGAAAATCGACTTCATGTCTTTGAGGCTCGGCAGTTCCGACCATTTTTCGATGCCGAAAAACGCCGGAGACACCGCCGAGATGAAAGGCGCGTGCGACATCGTGGCGACGGACGCGGTGTAGCCCAGGAGTTCCATATCCGGCGCGGAAGGGGAAAATTCGTAGTTGGCGAGGATGGCGCCGTAAGGCTTGCCGCCGAACTGCCCGTATTCCGCCGTATAAACGTGCCGGTAGAGGCCGCTCTTGGTGATTTCCGGCGCGTCGCTGAAATCGTCGAGCATGTCCTGTTTACTGACACTCAGGATTTCGATGCGGTTGTTCTGGCGGAAATCGGTGCGGTCCACGAGGAACTTGAGCGAGCGCCACGACGATTCCATCTTCTGGAACTTGTCGTTGTGCATGACGGCGTCGAGCTGTTGGGAAATCTGCATGTCGAGTTCGGCAATCAGATCGTCGACGAGTTGCCCGGACACCTTTTCGCCGACACGATCGGGCTTGGCAATCCCCTGAATGAAGGCCGCCAGCCCTTCCTTGGCCATCGAGTAGGTTTCATCCCCCGGCTTCAACGAGGTGGCGGAAATGATTTCGTCCAGAAGCGAGGTCCCGCCCGATGCGGCGGTTGCGGCGTTTTCCGCCTGTTGCAACAGATTTTCGTCGGCCATGCTCATTCCCCTTTTTCTTCGTCCAGACCCAGTTCTTTCAGCAACTTGTTACGCGCTTCGGGATCGTCGAGCAAGGCCTGTACCTGCTTGCGGAAGGCGGGCGTATTGGCAAGCGGGCTTTTGACGGCTTTCAAGGCTTCGCGCAACTGCATGAGCTTTTTCAAAGGCTCGATCTGCTGAACGAGTTGGTCCGGTTCGAAATCCTTGAGCGACGAAAACTTCAGATTGACGGACATTTCGTCGTTTTCCTGGCCCGAAAGCGTGTTGGGTACGGTAAGGTCGAGGCTCAGGCTTTGCGCCTTCAACACGTCGTTGAAATTGTCCTTGTCCACCGCGATCGTCGGACGCTCTTCGACAGGACGCTCGTCCTTCGTTTGCGTGAAATCTCCGACGACCAGGACCTTGAGCGGAAGCTCGACTTCTTCCTGAGCATTGCCCGTCGCGGGCTTGTAGACGATATTGACCCGCTCTTTCGGGGCTACGGAACCTTCTTGTGCCATGCGTGTTCTCCCTTCGAAAATGTGAGTGATGCACCAAAGCTGTTACAAGTCTGTTACAGAGTCGTTACGAGGGATACAGATGCTGTTACGCGACAATCCGGTATGCTACTGCAAAACGTGGTAAGGAAATGAATTTTTCGGGCGGATTGATTGAAAAAAGTCGACGGCGCCGCAGCGCCCGGAACGCGTCTGGATAGGCGGGGCTGAGCGAAAACGGGAGGAAGCCGCGTCTGGAAGATGCTTTGGGTCAAAACGGATCACCCGATTTTTCATGAAACTGCGTTTGGCGAAGGTCCAGGGTAATTCCCACGAATAAAAAGAGAAGGGGAATCAAAAAAATGCTCGGCCCTTTCATGGCTTCGTACAGAATGTGCGACACGATGAGGCACGACATTCCGCAAAGAAAAACGGGATGAGCCACTCCGCCTTTCAGAGAGAAATATATTACAAATAATAGCGCAAATGGATATATTGATGGAATCCAGAGCGCAGGGACCTTTTCAACAAAAAGCATTGAAATGAACCCTGAGATTCCGTAAGCATAATAGATCAGGACTCCGAGTATTCCAACAGAAAAAACAAACGCGCCGCCATAACAGATGAGCGCTGTTTTTTTCATTTTTCTACGAACTTTTCTACGAACTTT